>JALOQF010000092.1 GCA_025459425.1 Myxococcaceae bacterium
CGGGCACGTCTGGGTGTAGCCGGCGATGGCGCTGATGGTGAGGTCGTTCACCCGGCCCTGCTTCAGGTTGGTGAGCGCCGCGACGTAGAACGACACCGGCTGGGGCGAGTAGTCCGAGTCGTCGGTGACGCACACCACCGCGAGCTGTGCACCGCTGCGCAGAAACCCCGCGTTCGACGACACCGACAACGGCGGCGTCAGGGCCTCGAGCGCGGGCTGAAGACACTCCTCGTTGCCGCCCTGCGCGCCGATGCTGGTGACCCGCGCCCCGAACTGCCGCTCGGCGTCGGGCACCGCGCGCGACAAGATGGGCGTGGGGTGCGTGGGCCCGAAGCGGAAAGTGCCGCGCGACGGCACCGAGGGAGGCCCCTGCCCCACCACCACCGCCAGCTGGTAGTCGACGGCGCTCGAGAGCGTGCGCGCGAAGAAGGCGGGCAGGTTCGACGCCAGCGACATCTGCTTCGACGACATGCTGCATGAGCCGTCGATGACGAACAGCACGTCGACGCGCGGCACGCCGGCCCCCTGGAAGACGTCGGTCACCACGCCCGTCGCCGCGCCTTCGCCGCGCAGGGTGACGACCTGCACCGCGGGGCTGCCGGCCGCGGTCGAGGTGACGCCGAGGGCGCCGACGTCAGCGCCAAGGTCGATGGGCTCGTACCGCACGGTGACCGCGACGGGCGCCGCACCGGGCGCGAGCGTGAAGGGCACGGGCGGCCGCTGGCTGAAGGCGAACTCGGGGCACGGCGTCGCGCCGGGGCAGGCGGGTGGTGAGTTCGGCCGCGCCCCTGCCGCGTCGATGAGCGCGAGGTCGGTCACCGTCACCGGCGTCGCGCACGAATTGTAGAGGAGCACCGAGCGGCCACCCGAGGTGCAGCCGAGCCCCACCCCGCCCACGTCGAGGTCAACGGGCGCGATGGTGAGGCACGCGGCGTCGATGGCCGCCGTGAGCTGGAGCCGCCCCGCGGGCGCGGCGCTGCTCGACGACCAGGTGAGGGCTCCGCTGATGGCGCCCATGCCCGTCCCCGACGAGGTGGCCTGCAGCTCGACGGTCCACCGCTGGCCGGGGGCGAGCTCCTTCTCGGCGACCGGCCCCTCGCGCAGCGCGAAGGCCGGGTGCGACTCGGGAGCCAGCTCGAGCGCCGACACCAGACAGACGTCGCCCGGCGTGCGCGAGAGGTTCTCGAACACCACCGCGCGCACCACCGGCACGCCCGGGGTGAGGGTGCCGAACTGGAGCTGGCCTGCCGGCTCGACGCGCAGGGCGCAGGGCGGCAGCGCCACCACGTCGGCCGTGACGGGCACACGCACCTCGCCTTCGTCAGGGTCGTTCGACGAGACGACGACCTGCGCCTCGAGCCGCCCCACCGAGGCCGGCGTCAGCTCGACGTCGAAGGCCACGAACCGCCCGGCCTCGAGCCCGTCCGCTGGAACGAACGCGGGCATCGCCGACAGCCGCGCGGTGAGTCCCGGCGGCGCGGCGCCACCGTCGACGCCCTCGACCGACACGAGGGGCCCAGCGCCACCGTCGCCGAGGAAGAGCCGCTCCTCACGCTGGCCCGAGGCGCGGGTGCCGACGTTCCACACCTGGAGCCGCCGCGCCTGCGGCGTCGGGCTGACTCCCTGGAAGAGCGCCACCCGCCCGAAGGCGAGCCGCGCGGGGCGCACGTCGACGTCAGGCCCGCCGCCCACGCCCCGCAGCTGCGCGGTGGCCGCCAGCGAACCGGACCGCGCCACCACCGAGCCCCGCCGCGCGCCGAGCATCGCCGGGCGGAAGATGGCCTCGAGCGGCGTCGTGGTGAAGGCCGGCACGGTGACCTGCCCCGGGCCCGAGAACTCGGCCGACGAGAACGTCAGTGCCACCGACAGCTCGCGCGCGGTCGCGTTCACCACCGACAACGGGCGGCGGCTGGTGAGGCCCGGCGGAGCGAAGCCGAAGTCGACGGGGTCGGGCACCAGGCGCAGGCCCTCGGCGATGCCGGCGCCCCGCAGCCTGACGGCCGCCTCGGGGCACGTCGAGCCCAGCGTCACCAGCACCGTCGTCAGGCTGCTCGCGGCGACGCTCGGGCGAAACGCATAGCGAACCGAGGTGGTACCCCGCGCGGGCACGGTGACTCGCCGGCCGCCGGGCGCCACCTGCCTGAAGGGCGCCGCCACCTCCGACAGGGTGACGGTGAGCGGCTCGTCGCGGGGGTTGTCGAGGACGAGCGCGCGCTCCCGCTCTTCGCCCAGCGCCACCTCGCCGAAGTCGAGGCCCTCGTCGACGGCGCACGCGTTCTCGATGCCTTCTCCCGTGAGCGAAAGCGTGACTTCGCGCGCCGCCTCGGCGGCATCGGGGCTGCGCACCACCACCGTCGCCAGGAAGGGCCGGACTTGACCCGGCGCAAAGCCCACCTCGACCGTCACCGTCTGGCCGGGGCCGAGCTCGTCGGGCGACGTCCATCGGAAGGGGCCGGCCGCCGCGACGGCGTCACCCGTCACCTCGGGAGCCACGAGGCGCAGGCCCGAACGCCCGCGGTTCTGGAGCGTCACCGTGCGCGTGACGGCCGCGCCGACGGGCACCCGCCCGAAGTCCACCGCCAGCGCGGCGCTCACCTGCCCATCGTCTCCGACGAGCACCAGCTCGCCGCCAGCGCCCTGGGCGATGGGCTCCGTGCACCGACAGGCAGACGCCACGACGACCACGACGGCCAACGTCACGAGGCGGGCGAGCATGACGTGGGAGTGTGGTGGGGCCGCGACACGAACCACAAGGGCCCCGACACGCGACGGTGAAGCGCTCCCACGCGCGCGAGAAACGTTGCGTGTTCGTGGCAGGGGCCGCATCGTTCGTTCGAGTTCCCTTCCACCTCCCGAGGAGCCAGCCGTGAGCGACCCCCAGACGCGAACCGACCGAGTTCTCACGAAGAACGAGCAGCAGGCGCTTTCGCCGCAGCAGGTGCTCGACCTGCTGACCGCCGGCAACAAGCGCTTCGTCGAAGGAGACGTCACCCACCGCGACCACCGCGCGCAGATTCGTGCCGCCGTCGAGGGGCAGTGGCCCAAGGCCGTCATCCTCTCGTGCCTCGACTCGCGGGTGCCGGTGGAAGACGTGTTCGACTGCGGCATCGGCGACCTCTTCGTGGCCCGCGTCGCCGGCAACTTCGTCAACGTCGACATCCTCGGCAGCATGGAGTTCGCCTGCAAGGTGGTGGGCGCGCGCGTCGTCTACGTGCTGGGCCACGAGCACTGCGGCGCGGTGAAGGGCGCCATCGACCGCGTCGAACTGGGCAACCTCACCGCGGTGCTGCGCGCCATCGCCCCGGCCGCCGACGAGGTGAAGGACGTGCCTGGCGAGCGGACGAGCAAGAACGAGCGCTTCGTGCACCGGGTCGCCGAAGAGAACGTGCGCCGCACGCTGCGCCGCATTCGGGCCGAGAGCGCGATTCTGCGCGACCTCGAGGCCGCCGGGACGATTCGCCTCGCGGGCGGCATGTACGACATGGACACCGGCGAAGTGACGCCGCTGGCCTGACCGCCGCGCAGAAGGAGCCCGCCGAGCGCCATTCGAGGCCGCCGGGACGATTCGCCTCGCGGGCAGCATCCACCACATGGGGGCCGGCGAAGGAGTGGCGCTGGGCTGCCCGCCGCTCAGAAGGAGCTCGCGGAGCGCCATTCTCCGCGAGCTCGAGGCCGCCGGGACGATTCGCCTCGCGAGCGGCATCCACCACATGGGGGCCGGCGAAGGAGTGGCGCTGGGCTGCCCGCCGCTCAGAAGAACCGCGCGGAGCGCCCTTCTCCGCGAGCTCGAGGCCGTCGGCACGATTCACCTCGCGGGCGGCAGGCACGACATGGGCGGCCGGCGAAGTGATGGCGCTGTGCTGCCCGCCGCTCAGAAGGACCTCGCGGAGCGCCCTTCTCCGCGAGCTCGAGGCCGCCGGCACGATTCGCCTCGCGGGCGGCCGGCGAAGTGACGCCGCTGGCCTCACCGCCCCTCAGAAAGAGGTGGCGAAGAGCTTGATCACCTGCTCGACGTGGCGCGTGCGCGCGGCCGCGTCGGGGAACTCGGCGCCCAGCGGGCCGTCGACGAGCAGCGTCGCCAGCCCGTGCACGAGTGACCAGTGCATCGACACCATGGCATCGCGCTTCGCCTGCGCGGCGCGGGGCGCGTGCTCGTCGACGAGCCGCTCGAGCACCGCGTAGGCCCGCGCGCCCGCCGCCTCGACGCCCGGAAAGCGGCGAAGGTCGGTGAGCTCGGGGCGGAACATGAGCCGGAAGTAGACCGGCTCGTCGAGCGCGAAGGTGACGTAGGCGTGGCCTGCCCGCTCGAGCTTCTGGCCAGGCGAGCTGCCGTGGGCCGCCGCCTCCATGCGCTCACTCAGGAGCGTGAAGCCCCGCTCGACGAGCGCCGCCACGATGGCCGCCTTGTCGTCGAAGTAGTGGTACGGCGCCTGGTGGCTCACCCCGGCGCGCCGCGCCACCTCGCGCATCGAGAGGCCCGCGAGCCCCTGCTCGGCGATGAGCTGAACGCTCGCCTCGAGCACCTGCGACTTCAGGTCCGTCGTCATGCCCCCTGCCTCGCACGCCGACTTGACAGCGTCAAGCCGACCGCGTTAGACAGTGTCAGGTGACGGCGTCAGGCCGGCACCCAGACCGAAGAGGAGCGGGACATGGACGAACGAGTCGCAGTGGTGACCGGCGCATCGTCGGGCATCGGAGAAGCGTTGGCCCGGGCGATGGCGGCGCGGGGCACGCACGTGGTGCTGGTGGCGCGCTCGGTCGAGCGGCTGCGGGCGCAGAAGGCGCGCATCGAGGCCGCCGGAGGCCGGGCCACGGTGGTGGCGGTGGACCTCTCGACGCCAGGCGCCGCGCAGCGCCTGCACGACGAGGTGACGGGCCTGGGCCTCGAGGTCGACACGCTCGTGAACAACGCGGGCTTCGGCTTCTTCGGCCCCTTCGAGGACGAGGCGCCCGGCCACCTGGGCGAGATGCTGCAGGTGAACGTGGTGGCGCTGGCCGAGCTGACGCGGCTGTTCGTGCCGTCGCTGCTCGCGAAGCGGGGCGCGGTGTTGAACGTGGCCTCGACCGTCGCCTTCCAGCCCTCGCCGTACATGGCGGCCTACGGCGCGACGAAGGCCTTCGTGCTGTCGCTCTCCGAGGCGCTGTGGGCCGAGTACCGCGGCCAGGGGCTGCACGTGGCGGCGGTGTGCCCCGGGCCGGTCGAGACGCCCTTCATCGACGCGATGGGCGCCGGCGTGCGTTCGACGCCGGTCTTCCGCACGGCCCTCACCGTCGACGAGGTGGTGCGCGCCTGTCTGCGCGCCCTCGACGGCACGAGCCCCACGCACGTCGTCGGCTTCCGAAACTGGCTCATGGCGCAGGGCGGCCGCTTCTCGCCCCGCGCCCTCACCGCCCGCCTCAGCGCGGCGCTGCTCACCCCTCCCACCCGCCGTCCCCTTCTCCCTGGAGCCCCGTCATGACCCTGTCCCGCCCCGCCCGCCTCATGGCCGGCATCACGCTGCTCACCGTCCCCACCATCGTCTACGGCGGCCTCACCGTGCTGGCCGTCGTCACGAAGAACGCCCACGGCCTTCCCCCCGGCGGAGGCCTCGAGCTGTCGGCCCTGCAGCAGTCGCTCTTCCGCGCGGGCCACGCGCACGCCGGAGCGCTGGTGATTCTGTCGCTGGTGCTGCAGGCGCTCCTCGACTCGACGAGCCTCGCCGAGTCGACCCGCTGGGTGGCGCGCGTCACGGCGCCGGCGGCCGCGGTGCTCCTGTCGGGTGGGTTCTTCGGCATCGCCTTCCAGCCGGCGTTCGGAGCGCTGCTCTGGCTGGGCGCGGCGTGCCTCGTGGTGACCGTCGTCCTCACCGGCGTGGGCCTGGTGCGCCAGCCGACTGAAGCGCCTTCCCGGCTGCGCACGTCGGTCGCGGCCTCGGCGGCGGTGGTGCTGCTGGCAGCGTCGACGGCCTCGGCGGCAGAGCCCGGGCGCCTCGAGGTGGCCGTCTCGGGCGTGTCGACGGCGAAGGGGCTGGTGGGCTGCGCGCTCTTCGCGTCGAAGACCGGCTTTCCGCTCCAGTCGAAGAAGCACGCCATGGCGCGCGTACAGGTGGCGCCCACGAACGGGGCGGCGACCTGCGTCTTCGAGAACGTGCCAGCCGGCGACTACGCGGTGGCGGTGATGCACGACACCAACGGCAACGAAGAGGCCGACACGAACTTCCTCGGCATTCCCACCGAGGGCGTGGGCGTCAGCAACAACGCCCTGCCGAAGCTGTCGCTGCCGACGTTCGAGGCGTGCCGCTTCGCGGTGGGCGCGGGGCAGACGGTGAAGCAGGCCATCACGGTGAGGTACTGACCATGGCGACGATTCTCATCACAGGGACGACGCGGGGCCTCGGCCGCTTCCTGCGTGAGCACCTCACGGCAGCGGGCCACACGGTGTACGGGTCGGGCCGAAGCGCGGTCGCGGGTGACGCGCGGCACCTGGCCCTCGACGTGCGCGACGCTGCCTCCGCCGAGCGGGCCATCGAGGCCGTGGTCGAGCGCGAAGGCCGACTCGACGTGCTCGTCAACAACGCGGGCTCCCACCTGCTGGGCGCCGCCACCGAGACGAGCGAGGCCGAGCTGCGCGACCAGCTCGAGCTGAACTTCTTCGGCGCGGTGAACATGATGCGGGCGGCGGTGCCGCACCTGCTCGAGCGTCGCGCGGGCCGCATCATCAACGTCAGCTCGGTCGGAGGCCGCTTCGCGACGCCGTTCGCGAGCGCCTATGCCGCCAGCAAGTTCGCGCTCGAGGGCTACACCGAAGCGCTGCGGCTCGAGCTGTTGCCCTTTGGTGTCTTCGTGTCGAACCTGAGCCCTGGCTTCCTCGCCACGGGAACGACGGACACCTCAGTGGTGCCGGTGAAGCGTGACGACCCGCGCTACCTGGAGGCGCGCCGCGCGGTCTTCGAGCGCATGCTCGTCGACGGAGCCGCCGGCACCCCGCTGGCGAAGGTGGCCCACGTCGTCGACGGCATCCTCGCGGCGCGCAGGCCCCGCTTCCGCTACTCGGTCGACGGCCTCGCCACCCGGCTCACGCTGGCGCGGTTGTTCTCACCGGCCGGCACGTTCGAGCAGCTGGTGACGAAGCAGACGGCGCCGGGACTCCTCGAGGTGGGCTCATGAAACGGTGGGCCTGGGCTTCCGGAGCTCTGGCGCTCGCCTTCGGCGCCGCGGCGGTCAACTGGTTCGTCGGACCCGAGGCCACCGGGACGATGTCGGGCTGGCCGCTGGGCACGGGCTCGCTCGCCTACCCGTGGGTGAAGGGCACGCAGGACGTGATGGTGGCGGTCCTGCTGGGCCTGTTCACCGGGCTCGGCGACCGGCGTGGAGCGCTCGTCGGCGTCGGCGCTGCGCTCGTGACGGTGACGACCGACATCGGCTTCACCCTCGCGGTGAGCGGGACCACGGGCCTCACCCCACACGTCATCTACTTGGGACTCACGCTGGCGGCCGGCGCGGTGTTCTTCAGTGAACAGCACCCGAGGGTACAGGGCGAGCCACTTGTTCGACGAGGGTAGTGCTCCGATGGCGTGAGGAGGCCAGGAAGGGCTCACCCACTTTCGGCGCACCGAGCCCGAGACGGTGGCTGAAAGGGCGGTTCGGCTCGAGGTGGTGCCGAGGCCCGATGCTGAGCGATATTGGCGACATGTCGTCAGTTCGGCGGCGCCACTACTCGATGCAGGACTACCTGAGCGCAGCCGAAATCTCGGTCGTGAAGCTCGAGTACTTCGACGGCGAGATCTTCGGGATGGTGGGCGGAGCCCCCGAGCACGCTGCGATCGCGGCCGAGACGACCATTCGCCTTGGCTCGAAGCTGAAGAGTGGTTGTCAGGCGTTCAGCTCCGACGCGCGTATTCACGTCGAGGCCACCGGACTCTCGACGTACCCCGACGTGTCGATCGTCTGTGGCCCGCAGCACCGGTCGACGAAAGACCCGCTCGCCTTGACCACGCCGATCGTTCTCGTCGAGGTGACGAGCCCGTCGACCGAAGACTACGACCGTGGCGAGAAGCTCAGCCACTACAAGCAGATCCCTTCGCTCCAGGCAGTGGTCATCGTCTCACATGCGCAGCGCCGCATTACCGTCGTGAGCCGCGCGGTCGATTGGGAGACGCGGGAATACCGACCGGGCGAAGACGTGACGGTGCCGGGCGTCGACGTCACCCTGTCCGTCGACGATTTCTACGGCTCGGTGCTGAAGTCCACGTGACCACCACCCCACACGTCATCTCCCCAGGACTGACGGTGGCGGCGGGCGCGGCGTTCTTCGTCGACCGGAGCGCGAGCCCTTCGCTTTGCGCTGAAGTCACGGAGGCAACCCGGACCTGGCCGCGGCGCTGGCGAAACGCCCGACGACGTTCGTGACGCCAGCCCTGCTCCGGTGACGAGTGGCCGTCAGTCTCGAGGCAGCCAGATGCGCTCACCCTGGTCGAGCACCGCCCAGGTGATGCCCGCGTCGACCGCCTCGAACGCGGCGCGCGCCTTCCCCAGGTCGAGCCCCGGCATCTTCGCGAGGCCCTTGTCCCACGGCTGGAAGAAGTTGTCGTAGTGCGTGGGCAGCACGAGCCGCGCCTTCGTCGCGCCGAGGAGCCCGCGGGCCTTCGCCACCGTCTGGTCCTCGCCCGTCACGCCGACGATGAGCGTGGGCGCGGGAGCTCCAACGATTTCCCCGTCGGCCCAGGTGCTCGTCGGGTGGAACCACACCGACGTGCCCGCGGCCTCGAGCCGGTAGAACAGCGTCTCGTCGAGAGTGAACTGCCAGAACCACAGCGGGCCCGCGTCTTCTGGCACGACGCCGCTCATCGGCTGGTCGATGCCCGCGATGGCCGTGTGCCGCGAGCGCCCCACTTCGATGGAGAACGTGCCGACGGTGAAGCGGTCTCCGGCATGCACCACGCGCGTCTTCTCGGCCGGCACGCCGCGGGAGCGCGCGAGGTTCACCGTCGACTGGCTGCCCACCACGAGCGCCCCGGTGCGCCGCGCGATGGCCGGCACGTCGAGCGCGTGGTCGAAGTGCGTGTGGTTCACCAGAATGACGTCGGCCTTCGGGCACTCGCGCGCGCCGAGCGCTTCGTCAGGCTCGAGCGGGCCGGTGAGCAACGCTGACGGCGGCGGGCGCGTCGGCGTCGGGTCGAGCAGCACCACCGTCACCCCGTCGGTCACCTCGTACCCGCTCACGCCGAGGAACCGCAGCGACACGCCGCCGTCGACGGGCACACGCAGCGAGGCCGGGCCCTGGTCTTCCGCCGGAATCATGAACGGCACGTGGCGCACGCCGACGAAGAAGACAGCCACCACCACCAGCGGCACCGCGACGAGCCCTGCCAGCAGCCATCTCCATCGACGCATCGCGGGTGAATTCTCACTCCCTGAGAGAGCGGACAAGCCGCGTGTCACGACCATTGGCGCGCGGTGGTGTTCGCAGGCGCCAGTGTCAGCGGCGTTCACACCGCATGGAGCACCCATGCCGTCTTGCGGGCCTCGGGGACGTCTCCACTACAACGCGCGTGCTGTTTTCCCGCTCTGGAGCGTGACCGATGTTCCGCACTCCCTTCGCCTCGTTGTGTCTCGTGCTCGTCGGCTGTGGTGGCTCGACCGTCACCATCGAGGACGACGTGACGACGCTCGACGACCTCGGCGTCTCGGAGCAGTCGGCGCGGGTGACACCGCAGCAGGCGCAGCTCGCCGTGCAGCTGGTCGACTCGACGCGCGGCTACTTGCCGTATGCCTTCACCGAAGACGGCTGCTACGCCCGCGCGCTGTACATGTCGGCCGAGCTGGCCGCGCGCCGGGTGCCCTCGAGCGCGCAGTACCTCACCGGAGAGCTGTACCCCGGCAACGGCGTCACCTGGGGCTGGCACGTGGCGCCGATGGTGGAGGTCGACGGCACGCGGGGCCGCACGGTGCTCGACCCCTCGCTCGCGACCCAGGGGCCCATCACGCTGGACGAGTGGGTGCGTCGGTCGAACCCGCTGGGGCCGTACGAGCTCTTCTGGACGCTGGGCAGCACGTACTACCTCACGGGCTTCTACACGCCGAACGCGCAGGCGTTGCCCGTCATCCAGTCCTTCGCGGAGCTGGCGCCCTTCCAGCGCAGCGACCTCGAGCACGCGTGCGGGGTGATGAGCGAGTACCTCTCGTACGAGCGAGCGGCGAACGAGGCGCAGAAGCGGGCGCTCCTCATCGGGCGTACGCGCTCGCTGGCGAACCGGCTGCTGTCGGTGGGCAAGCTGTCGGGGTACCAGACGAACGGCACGCTGCGCTGTGGCTTCTCGTCCGTGCCGGTGTGCCGCGAGGCGCAGGAGCGCTGCACCCGCAACCAGGACTGCTGCTCGACGCTGTGCGGCGCCTCGGGGCTCTGCCAGGCGCGGCCGGTCGACGTGGCGCCGGCCCAGCCTCCCGTCGGCGTGACGGACGCGGGCGTGCGGCCCGATGGCGGCGTCTCACGGCCCGACGCTGGCGTGGCACCGACGCCGGGAACGCCGGATGCGGGCACGGGCTCCACGACGCCGACGCTGTCGAACGGCGTGCCGGTGGCGCTGTCGGGGGCCGCCAACAGCACGCGCCTGTTCCGGTTCGACGTCGCGCCGGGCGCCGCGAGCGTGCGCTTCGAGCTGCGCGGCGGCAGCGGAGACGCCGACCTCTACGTGCGCTTCGGCGCCGCGCCCACGCTGACGACGTACGACGCGCGGCCGTGGCTGGCCGACAGCAACGAGACGGTGTCGGGCACGAGCCCGCGGCCGGGGACGTACTTCGTGCTGGTGCACGCGTACGGCGCCTACTCGGGCGCCACCCTCACCGCGACCAGCCGCTGAGCCGGTTGGAGGTCGGCGGCGCCGTGGCGTTCACACCGCCGGGAGTGCCGGCCTCTTCGATGGGTCACGCGTCGTCGAGCTCGTCGACGGAGGCGCTCGGGCGGGAAGCCAGGGGTGGTGGCCACCGCGAAGGCGGCCTCGTCGGCCAGCGCTTCGACAGAAGGGGGCGTCAGCTTCAGGAACGTCGAGTCAGGCTCGCGGGAAGGCCGAGAGGTCCATCCAGTCCAGGCCGCTGAAGGCGCTGCTGGCCAGGCCTTGCGCCAGCGCGCGACGCACCAGCACCGGCGCGCCGTAGCCCTTGAGCTTGAAGAGCTGCCGCTCGGCGGGGACACGCTCGAGGTCGACCACCAGCCGCGTGACCTTGTCGATACGTCCCTTGACGAAGCGGTGTGGCTGGTACGCCGAGTTCGCCAGGTCGATGGCGTCCACCAGCCCCACCGGGTGCACGATGACATGCGTGGCGCTGGCGACGTGGCCCTCGTGGTCGACGATGGCCACCGGCAGGTACTCGACATCAGCCACGCCCGCCGCCTGCAACGCCTGCTGCAGGCGGGCTGACACCAGCAGCACCTGCAGGCTGTTGGCCACGTTGTCCGGCAGCTCCAGGTCCGTGGGGAAGTCCGGGTTCATGTGGAACGCGGCGTCGCGCGGGAACTCGTGGCGCAGAGGCTGCCCGGTATCGAATCGGAAGATATCGTCGAAGCCGCGCAGGTCGGTGAAAACCGCCGCCTGGCTCACGCTGCGGTAGCGCCAGATTTGAAGTTCGTCGTGCATGGTCGGCTCCGGTCAGAGCATGCGAAAGCTCACTTCGCGAGGGCTGACCTTGGCGTCACGACGTGTTTGATCGCCCGCGCACGCAGCGCCTCGAGGGTCGAAGGACCCAGACCAGGCTCATCGTCGAACTGCCATCGCGGTGGCCACAGGTCGGTGCGCAGCTCGAGCGCCTCGCCCAGACACTCCGTGAGCGTCGCGAACGACACCTCGATGAGCTCGACCTCTTCTGTCACGGGGTTCTCTCGAAGGACGGCGGCCACGTCACAACGGGGCATCAGGGATGGGACGTGGGTCGCCAGGGTCGCACGCGTCCGAATCTCTCCCGACGCGTGAAGTGCGCCTTCCAGAGTCGACCAGAAGTGAGTCAACGCGTTGCCCTCTTCCGCCTCCATGAGGGACTTCTGCTGCGCGTAGGCTTCCAACCACGCTCGCTGGGTCAGACTGTGGAGTGGCGAACCGAAGGACGAACTGAATGGCGCCCAGCCCGAACCAACGCGCTCCAGTGGCATCGTGCTGAGCGGGCGACTCGTCTCGAGCGACGCTTCGGCCAGTTGCACGAGGGCGGCCAGCGCCGCTGAATCGTCGGCGCTCGTCACCAGGAACAGCGTCGTGGTGGGCGCCATGGCGATCGCGCGCCCCTTCAGGCCAAGTGCGTCGATGCGCTCAGGCAGAAGGAACAACGCCCCGGCGTGACCGTCGCGGCTCGACGCCCCGTACACCCCCGGAGCCATCACCGTGAACGACGGCGCCACCGTGCGCAGCCGCTCGACCGCTTCGGGCCAGGCGGCTTCGAACATGCTGCCCTGCGCTTTGAAGAAGTCCGGGCCGCAGTCTCTGAACTGAGTGCCTTCGTCGACCACCAACGTCGCGCAGAGGGCTTCGCCCACCAGTCGATGCGGCAACTCGAAAACCACCTCGGGCGCCAGGCGCTCCGCCGCCGCCCGTGCATGGTGGAGAAAGGCGCGGGGCCGCACCCGAGGGAGCGGGTCCAACGAGCGCTGGTCTGCACGCTCGTTGTCATAGAAACGCTTGTGGTACGGGACGAGCACGCGGTGGCGCATCTCGGGCTCGGCGCGCCGGAAGTCGCGGTACGCGTACTCGAGAAGGAACTCACGTTTGAAGCCGGCTCGGGTGACCAGGACGGCCTGGCGCTTCACATCGAGGGTGATCTCTCCGAGCTCTCCGCTCGTGCGCATGGTGTCCATCACTTGCTGGGCGAATTGCTCGAAGGAGGGGGGGAGCTTGAAGAGGCGGGCGAAGAAGTCCATGTCGTCCGCAACCCGCTCACCCCGGGAGAAGTGAAGAATCGTTCAACTCCCTCGTGACCGCGCCGCTCCACCACTCAACTGGACGCTGGTACGGCGCTCGGCTGCAGGGCCTTGGACCAGCTGAAGCGTGCAGCGTTTGCGACACTTCTCGCCAGCGTGCGTCGTTCAAGGTGACTCGTCACCAACCTCGAGGAACTCCAATGAATTCGCCCAGAATCTGCGTCAGCTGCCAAGGCACCGTGAGGGTGACCAAGGTCATCGAGCACCTGACGAACCACATCCCCAGCGGGACCTCCTTCCTGCACAAATGTTCGAGCTGTGGCCTCGAGTTCACGACCGAGAGCACCGGCCGAAAGTGGCTCTTGCTCGTCGTCGCTGCGCTGCCCCTGGCCTTTCTCGTGGGGCTCAGCTTCCTCCTGACGTCGATGCCGCTGGTGCTGATGGCTGTCATGGGTTTCCCCTCGCTGCTCATCATCGGCCGAACTGCCAAACGCTGGCTCGATGAGCACCGCAACCCAGCTCGCACACGGCAGCAGGCAGCGTCCACCATGTGAGGTGTGAGGCGGCAATGCGCACCATTCGTCGTCTCATGGTTGGGGCCCTCTTGGCGGCCTTCGGCTGTCAGCCGTCGCAGGCCGAACTCGCGACCCGCGAGAGCGGGCGAGCCGCCGTCGCTGAGCTCCGCGCCGCTGCTGACGCCCACGACGCCGCGTTCCGTCAGTCGCTCGCACGTTTCGATGCCGCCGCGGCAGGCGCTTGCGACCCGTCGGGCATCCGAAAGGACGCGGCGGCAACGGGCCAACCGCCCACGAACTTCGCTGAGTACCGTCGCGAGGAAGACACCCAGATTCGCCCTCAGGTGACGTCGCAGGTGCGGCTGATGCTTGCGCGCGCGACGGCGCTGCTCGACGACGAAGAGGAGCGCTTTCGGTGGGCCAATGGCCGCGAAGTCGCGGAGGAAGCGCGCGCACTTCTTTCTTCCAGTGCCTACGAGCTCGTGTTGGTCGCCGACATGCGCGCTCCGCTGCTCGGTGCGGAGACCTACAAGGTGGACCGTCTTCGGGGCGTGTTGGTCGGGTGGAGCCCAGAGCGCAGAGCCATCGTCTGCGGCGCCGCCTTCGACGCCGAGCCACCGGGCCGCCTCACGGTCGGCGATGGATCGGCAACCTCCGACGCCCAGCGCACCATCAACTACAAGGTTCGCGAAGTTGCGTTCGCGGCCGCTGGCTTCGGAAAAGTCGAGCCGACGCGGTACGGAGCCCCCTCACTCTTCTGAAGGACCGAGCCGCGCCCTTCGCGACACCGCGCGCCGACGCCGACCCTGGCCGTGCGCTTCGACCGGCTCGATGGGTCACGCGTCGTAGAGCGCGTCGACGTAGGCGCTCAACAGGTCGCTCACCACGCCCTTGAACGGGAGCGATGACGCCAGGCCATACACCGGGGCCATGCCGTCCTTCGAGGGGGGCGTGCCACGCACGGCCTCGACCGACGCGCGCAGGTCCGACAGGAACGTCTCGGCCACCCCCGGCTGGGTGTGCCGCAGCGTCACGCAGAGGTGCACCGCCGGCGGGCTCTGGAGGCCGTTGAGGCTCCAGCCCCGCTTCGCCATCTCGTCGAGCACCCGGTACACGTCGACCTGCTCGCTGCGGAAGGCAATCACCCAGAGCGGGTCTCCAATCACCTTCAGCTCGGGAATGGCCTCGATGCCGCGGCGAATCGTCCGGGCCGTTTCCAACACCGACTTCGTGTGGCGCACGTACCCCTCGCGCCCCAGCGACACCATCGTCGCCCACGCCTGCGCAATCAGCGCGCCCGGCCGGCTGCCCGCGAAGCCCGGCGTCACGTAGAGCCCGCCGGACCACTCGGGCGTCGTGAAGTACTGCGCGCGTCGCAGCGCCCGGCCCCGGTAGAGCACCACCGAGGTGCCCTTCGCCGCGTAGCCGAACTTGTGCGTGTCGGCCGACATCGAGGTCACGCCCCGCAACGAGAAGTCGAACCGTGGCACCGGGAAGCCCGCGTCGGCGGCGAACGCGAGGATGAAGCCGCCCAGGCACGCGTCGGTGTGGAAGAGCAGGCCCTTCTCGTACGCGAGCTCCGAGAGCGTCTCGATGGGGTCGAGCACCCCGTGCGGAAACGAGACGGCCGAGCCCACCATCACGATGGTGTTCCCGTCGACCGCGGCCTTCATCGCCTCGACGTCGGCGCGGCCATCGTCCTGCACCTCGACCCGGCGAATCTCGAGCCCGAGCGTGTGCGCGGCCTTGTCGAAGGCGGGGTGCGCCGACGCGGGCGCGACGATGTTGCCGCGGGTGATGCCCTTGCGCGTGCGCATCAGGTCGCGCGCCGCCTTCATCGCCAACATGATGCTCTCGGTGCCGCCCGACGAGAGCGTTCCGCACACCACCTGCTCGTCGTTCTCGAGCTTCGCGTCACCGCCCATCAACTTCGCGGTGAACGCCACCAGGTCTGCCTCGAAGCGCGCCACCGACGGCCACACGTCCGCGTGCAGCGGGTTCGCCTGCGAGTAGAGCGCGTAGACCTCGTTGAGGAACGCCAGGTGCCGCTCGTCGCCGTGGTAGACGCCGCCCGACACCTTCCCGTCCCTCCACATCGGCGCCTCGCGCGCCGAGAGCTCTCGCAGCGTACCGAGGAGCATCTCGGTCGCGACGCCGGTCTCGGGCAGTTCGGAGAACGCGAGCTCGGTCGGCCGGTGTTTGCGAATCGACGCCTTCATCGAGTCCGACACCTTCTTCTTCTCGGCCCGCACCAGGTCGCCGACGACCGGCAGGCGCTCGAGCACCGACTCGAGCCGGCGGGTCACGCCCTTCGGGAGCCGGTTCAACAGGGTCTGCGCTGCGACTGGAATCTCCATGTCAATGACCACCCAGGAAGCGCCGGGACATGCCCCGGCGATGCTTGAACTCGAGGAGGAACTGCTCGAAGCGCTCGTCGTAGAGCGGCTTCAGGGAGCGCGTGGGCTCCCACGTGCGGGCGATGGGCACCAGCGTCGGCACCTCGCTCCAGCTCGCCAGGCCCAGCGCGACGAGCGCCGACAGCCCCGCCCCGCGCGCGTTCGCCATCTGCGGGTCCTCGGCCTGCCGCACCGGGCACCCGAGCACGTCGGCGTGAATCTGACACCACAGCCCCGAGCGCGCTCCGCCGCCCACCACCGTCACGGCCTCGAGCCGCCGGCCCAGGTTGAGCTCGAGGTACGTCTGGAGCCAGCGCGAGTTGAGCGCGACGCCTTCGAGCACCGAGCGCAACACGTGCCGCACGTCGTGGTGCAGCGAGAGCCCCACGAAGCCGCCCCGCACCATCGGGTCGTCGACCGGCGTGCGCTCTCCGTGAATCCACGGGAGGTACACGAGGCCCTCGCTCCCGGGCGCAGCCTGCGCCGCCTGCTCGAAGGCCGCCGCGTAGTCGGTGCGCTCGAGCACCTTCTCCATCACCTGTTTGAGTCCACCGGCCGCCGACTCCTGCTCGTTGCAGAAGAGGTAGCGCCCGGGAATCGCGGCAGGGAGCGACGCCATGTTGTGCGAGAGGTCGGCCTTCTTGAAGGGCACGTGCGCCAGCAACCACGACGACGTTCCAAGACAGAGGTGCGCGTCGAAGTCGGCCACCGTGCCAGCGCCGATGGCCGCCGTGTGCATGTCGGCGCCGCCTGCCGCCACCTGGACCGAGCGCGACAGGCCCAGGGCCTCGGCCGCCTCGGTCGTCAGCGTGCCGACGATGGACCCGGGTGGAATCAGCTCGGGCAACTTGCTGCGCTCGAGCCCGGTGAGCTTGAGCATCGAGTCGTCGTAGTCGACCTTCGTGATGTCTCGGTTGTCGGTCGCCCAGTGGAGGACGATGGAGTCGTAGCTGGCGGCGAGCCGGCCGGTGAGCTTCGCGTTCACCCAGTCCTTCGGCTCGAGGAAACGGTGCGCCGCGTCCCACGTCTTCTGCTCGTGACGCTTGAGCCAGGCGATGTGGCCAACCGGGTCCTTGCCCGAGAGGCTGGGCACGCCGCCCGTCCGACGAATCCACGAGAGGGCCTTGAGCGCGCCGTACCCGTCGACCGACGGAAAGCCGCCCGCGAGCCGCCGCACCTCGTCTCGGCCCCGCGAGTCCATCCAGATGAGAGCGGGCCGCAACGGCGCACCGTGGGCGTCGACGGCGACCGTCCCGCCCCACTGCGACGAGAGCGCGATGCCGGCGACCGAGTCGCTGCGTACACGGCCGCGCGCCCAGATGGCCGCGGTCGCACGAACGATGGCCTTCCACCAGTCGTCGGGGTGCTGCTCGGCTCCGCCGCCTGGAAGCAGCGTCACCTCGAGCGGCACCACCTCGCTGTCGAGCACCTGCGCGCGAGCCGACAACACCGCGGCCTTGAGGCCAGAGGTGCCGAGGTCGAGCGCGAGGACGGTGGGAGCTGACATGCGCGGGCGTGCTTACTCACCGGGCCTCGCCGTCGCCATGCCCCGACCCCTCGGATTTCAAGCCCGTTTCCCATCTCCAGACTCTGGAAATGGGGTCGCGGGGAGCGGTCTCGAGTGACGTGTCGAAGCAGCGTGACCGGTGTGGAGGATGCGGCGATGCACAGTGGACAGCCTGCTCTCCGAGATTGAAGCGGGTCCCGTCGTGCCTCCAGCCCCGCTCGAGCGTCCCTCTACGCTTCGGCAACCCACGGAAGCGGAAGTACTCCAGCCTCGTAGGCCTTCTCGACCGAACGGCTCCGCTTGAGCTCTGCGTCGAGGCGCTTCAGCAACCGCTTCGCCCACGCCTGCAGCGCTGGAGACGCCGGTGGCGTCAGCAGCCCCTTGAGCTGCTCCTTCTTGCCTTCGAGCCAGTCCGACTCCTTGCCGAAAAAGGAACCCGAGAGAAACCGCGCCTCAAGGTCGTGGCCGATATCGAACTGAGCGAGGAGGCGCTCCAGAACACTACCCGGAGCAAGCGGGAGTCCGACCCGCACCAGAATTCGCGCACGCTCGACGGTTGTGGCCCAGGACTCGACCACTCCTTGGTCGGGGAAATTGGCGATTCCCCGAAAGTCGCCACCGATCGTCAGCAACGGGTCCGCCTCGAGTATGGCCAACGTCTCAAGGAGCACCTCTGGAGCACACACGGGGATCAGGCTGTCGAGAATCTGGTGAAACTCGGAGGGCTGCGATTCACTCCGAATCGCCTCGACCAGGTGGAGGCCGACCTCGTTCGGAGTCGTCTGCGCAAGGCGGCGTGCGGTCGTTGCCCACTCCCACTCGAGTTGCCCGCTCGAGACCGCGTCGAGGGGAACGGCGAGCCATCGCGCCTTCAAGAGCTTCTCGTCGTCTGCCGCCAGCGTCTCCTTGCTCAAAAGTTGGAACGTCAGGCGAAAGGCCGAAACGGGCTCCCGATGACTCACTTGTTCTATGAATCCAAGGGCCGACGCGCGAGGGGCTCGGAGCAACCATGCTCCGAGCAGCAACTGTTCGACCGCTCGCGGCGGAAGGAACTTACGTGAGATCAGGCGACCGAGGGCCTCGACGCGGGCTGCACTTGGCTCCAGCAGCCAGAAGACTTCGAAGCACAGCCCAGCGAGTCCCCGATTGATGGCCCAGACCTCAAGCAGTTCGTCGATGTTTGACAGGCCAGCGCAGTAAGAGGCTGCCGTACGCAGGAGGCGCTGACCCGGCGCGCGTTCAAGGATCAGCGTCAACAACCGTCGATCTGGATCGTTGACCGCGAATGCGCGACCGAGTTCGACAGCGACCATGGCGTCGCTTGAGAAGCACCAATCCGCAACCACCGTCAGGTCGCGCTCGGCCATTGCGGCTTGAGCGACTTTGGCAATCGCTTCCGCGTTGGGTTGGCCCCAGCTGGCAGGTCGCGCGACCATCGAAAGGCGGTCGGCGATGCCACGGGGCGCAAGCGAAGCAGCGGCCTTTTCGAAGGCCGTGGCCTCAGCCTGCCCCGAAGCGGCTATGAAGGCGCGATCATGCACGGCGATGGTGTCGACGACGGTCACGACCGGAGCCACGGACAAGTTCGTCGACGCCCAGGCCTGGAGGAGAATCGCGGACGCACCCGCATGCCGGGCGCGCACGAGGCCGCGAACCGCTCGCGTAACCTCAGCTCGCGTGAGGTCTGCTGTTGCGGGGTCGGGATCCATCAGGCCGAGGGCTAGCAGCGTCGCTGCGCCTTGACGGTAAGCAGCTTCACTTGCACGATCCACGGGCCGCCACGCGTTCTCGACGGGCTCCGGGAGCGAAGGAACGAACCCGCCGGTTTCGAAATCACACGCGGTGGCTGCGCACAGAAACCCGAGGCGGCGAGTGCGTGGCTCGCGGCTCAGAACAAGGCGCTCGAGCACAGCGAGCCGCACCTGCCCGTCCGCGCGCGTCAGTCCGAGGTGGGCGCCAAACAGACTCCGGAGAGGCTCCGTCTCACTTTTCGAGTCGCCGACAAGCTCAGCCATTACATCAACCGCGTCGCTGAACGTGCCCTCGAACCAGGCCGCGCTTCGTATGCCCGGAATGAAGCGCTCTCGGTCCTTCGACTCCTTCAGTCTTGGAAGCAACCTCCGAACGGCCGCGAGCACCTGTTCCGGAGCTGATTCCGCCAGTCGGGGAAGGAACTCTGCGAAGTGCTCCGGCCCCAATGCCGCAACGAGCGCGTCTGGTCCGATGCGACCGAGCACCTCGGCGCCCTCTGGCAGTTGCAGGAGTCGGCTCAGGCAGGACTTGAGCAACGCAGCTTCGACGCCTGCATCGACGAGTCGCCGGAAGGCACCTCTGTCTTTCCAGAACGCGCGTGCGAGCATTTCCCCCAACAACAATGGCGTGACGTAGTGAGTCTGCTCGTCGACATCACCCAGGAGGCCCTTGTTCTCGAGGGCCCGCAGCGCCTTACGCAGATCAGCCGCGTCCCTGCCGGCAACGCTGGCGAGATTCTCGAGCTGATGACGTCGGAAGTAACGCGGAAGCCCGAGGACGATGAAGGCATCTTCGTTGAGTTCATTGTTACCCAGATACCGAAGCACCGCGTTCTGAACGTCGGGGTCTTTC
>JALOQF010000093.1 GCA_025459425.1 Myxococcaceae bacterium
GTCGCTCCACGTCCAGGTGTCGACGACCGCGGCCAGCGAAGGCCTCAGCGGCTTCTTCGTGCTGCTCGGGGTGGCGCTGCTGGCGCGCGGGTTCGACACCGGCAGCCGCGAGGTGCTGCTGGGGGCCGGCCTCGTCCTCACGCTCGCGTCGGCGGTCCGCTACGACGTGTGGGTCTGGGTCGCGCTGTCGGCGCTCCTGGTGTGGTGGAAGCAGGGCTTCGTCCGGGCCGTCGCCTTCGGTGCGGTGGCGGCGTCGTTTCCGATCGCGTGGCTCGGCGGCCACCTCGTCGACACCGGTGATGCCCTGTACCCCCTTCGCGTCATCGACGACTACCACCGTGCGTGGTTCGTTTCGGAAGCGGAGCTCTGGGGGACGGCGTATCGCCTCATCGTGCTGGGGTTCTGGCCCATCACCGCGGTGGCCACGTTCACGCCCGTGGGCGCGGGGCTCGGAGCCTGGGCGATGGTGCGCGCGTGGCGAACCCCTGCGCGCTGGCTCGTGCTGCTGGTGGTGGTGCCGGCGCTCTTCTTGTCGTTGCGCGGCGCGCTCCTCGGTTCGTTCGTGCCGCTCTCACGCTTCACGATGAAGGAACTCTCGGTGTTCTCCCTCTTCGTGGGCGCGGGCTGCGCGGCGCTGGTCGAGCGGCGCACGGTGCTGGCGCCGGTGCTCGTCGCGATGCTGGTGACCTGGTTGCCGCTCGTGGAAGCGGCGGCGCGGACGCCGTGGCGCTGGGCGAACTCGTTTCGGGCCGTGAGCGCCTTGTCGATCAACCCGGATGACCTGCGCGCGGTCGCGGCCTTTCTTCGAGCCGAGGTCCGACCGGATGACGTGATCGCGATCGACGTCGATCCGACGGGCTTCGATGACCTGCAGCTGTCGTTCGAGTCGGGGCTGCCGAAGGGGCAGGTTGCCCGCCGTCGGGCGCCGACGTTCGAGGCCATCGCCGCGCGGGGGCCCCGGTTCGTCGTGCACTTCGAGGGAGGCGTTCTGTCGCCCCGGGGCGTGGAGGTGTTTCGCGCGGGCCGCCTTCGGGTGTTCCGCCCGTAAGGGGTGCCTCTGGCGCAGCCACAAGCGTGGAGCGCGAACCCGGATGAGCCTCGAGCGAAGCTCGTCGGTCGTCGGCCAGAGACCCTTCCACGCGGGCTCTCACCGGAGGCGTCGACGGTTTGCGCGCCCCGGGTCGGTCGCCGCAGCAACGAGCTCGACGCCCTGCCCGCCGTGACTACTTCTTGCGGAAGTACTCACGCTGCCACTTCTCGACCTGCGCCTCGTGGCAGGCGTAGTCGGGGCAGAAGACGTGCGTGCCGTCGTTCTTCGAGACGAAGAAGAAGTCGGTGCAATCGAGCGGGTTGAGCGCTGCCTGAATCGCGGCGCCGCCGGGGCTCGCGATGGGGCCCGGTGGCAGCCCCTTGACCTTGTACGTGTTGTACGGGTGCGGCGTGAGCAGGTCGTCCTTCGTGATGTTCTTCGAGTACGTGCCGGTCCGGAGCATCTTGGCGTAGATGACCGTTGGATCGGTCTCGAGCTTGCCACCCTGCTTGAGGCGGTTGTGGAACACACACGAGATGCGCGGTCGCTCTTCGACGGCGCCGGTCTCTTTCTCGACGATGGACGCGAGGGTGACGGTCTGGAGGACGTCGAGCGTCACGCCGCTCTTCCGCGTGGCCTTCTTCACGGTGTCGAGCGTGCTGTCGATCATCTTGCGGAGCACCTGCTCTTCCGTGGCTCCCTTCGGGAAGGTGTACGTGTCGGGAAAGAGGAAGCCCTCGATGCGGTCGGCTGGAACGCCGGCGCGCTTGAGGAACGAGGCGTCGGTGGCGAGTGCCTTGAGCTTGTCGAGCCCGAGCGCGAGGTCTGACTGGGCGACGATGGGCAGAATCTCGTCCCAGCGGAGGCCCTCGGGCACCGTGAACCGGTAGACCTTGACGTCGCCGCGCACGAGCTTGTCGATGGCCTGGGGCGGGGTCAGCGGGCCCACGAACTCGTACTCACCCGCCTTGAGCTTCGGGCCCAGCTTCTCGCGGCGCAGCCAGTTGTAGAGCAGGTCTTCGTCGCTCACGACGCCGGCCTTCGCCAGGCGAGTGGCGACGCCGCGCGGGTTCGTGCCGGGTGGGATCTCGACGACGATCGGCGCGGTGTTCCCGACGGAGGTGGCCGCGAACGTCGTGATGCGCTGCTCGAAGAAGTACCAGGCACCGGCCGCGCCGACGGCTCCGAGGACGAGAACGACGACCAGCCCGATGACGACCTTCTTCACGCGGTGGAGCTCCTGGGCTGCGCGTCGAGCCAGCCCTGCAAGATGATCGAAGCGGCGACCTGATCGATGACCTGGCGGCGCTTCTGGCGCGAGACATCGGCCTCGAGCAGCGCGCGCTCGGCGGCCACGGTGGTGAGGCGCTCGTCCTGGTAGATGATGGGCAGGCCCGAGGCGGCGCCGAGCGCGTCACCGAACGTGCGCGTGGCGACGGCGCGCGGCCCCTCGGAGCCGTCCATGTTGAGGGGCAGCCCGATGACGAACCGGTCGACGCCACGCTCGTTCGCGATCGCGAGCAGCTCGGCGAGGTCCTTCTTGAGGCTCGAGCGGCGGACGACGGTGATGGGCTGCGCGGTGAACCCGAGCTCGTCGGCCACCGCCACGCCCACCGTCTTCGTCCCGACATCGAGGCCCATCGCGCGCACGCGAAGCGCACCCTACCGCGAGCGAAGCGCGCTCCATGGAATTTCGGGCAGCCTGGTGCGGCCGTGCACCCACGCGGCTCCGTGGAGGCGGAGCACCGACAGTCGTCGCCTCGGCGTCTTCCTGGCGAGGTGGAACTGAAGATCGGCCTTGAGGCCCCACGTCGACCCGCTGCGCGACTTGCTTTCGTCGTGAACCGACGTCGACGGTGAGCTGATGCGCCCGTCACGAACCGCGTCGTTGCCCCTGGGGGCCGTGACTGTCGGCGATCGGTGACGCACGGGTGGATGATGGGTCGGTCGATGGCACCTGCTCAACCAACGCCGTGGGGAGCCGAGAAGAAGCAGGGCACCGGCATGAGGCCTGCGGCGCTCGTGAGCGTACGCCCGCGACGGCCGGAGGAGGACGTCCGGGAGCGGTCGTCGCGCGAGCCCTGACTGCTTCTCTTGGGAAGGTCGACGATGGGTGGAAGCGCCCTCGGGACCGTCGCACGAGCTGTGGTCCCTGGCGAACCTCCCGTTGTGGCGACGTTCTGCTCTGGGCGAGGCGCGCTCAGCGGAGCGCCGTGGCGAGGAGCCCCGCCTCGGCCGCAATCTCGTTGCCCGCGACCCCGAGTCGCGCGGCGGTGGCGGCGAACTGCCGGGCCAGCGTCTTCTGGCCGGCCTTGAGGTGGGCGAGCGCGAGGTTGAGCTGAACGGTGGCCGAGGCGCGACCGGACTCGACCTCGAGCAGGCCGGTGGCCTCCTTCACGTCGCGTGGTGTGCCTGCTTCGAGCAGCAGGACGGCGAGGTTGTTCCGCGGAGCCCACTCGGTCGGCGCCTGCTCGACGGCACGCCTGTAGAACGAGATGGCCTTCTCCTTCTGCTTCACGGCCTCGAAGACGATGCCGAGCTGATGAAGCGCCTTCCAGCTCCTGGGGTCGAGCGCGAGTGCCTTCTCGGCGGCCGCGCGCGCCTCGTCGAGATGGAGGCGCGCGGTTTCGATCACCGCGAGGGAGAGAAGAAACTCGGCGCAGTCCGGCTGGCGACGAACGGCTTCCCGTGCGTGCTTGAGGGCCGTGGCGAGGTCCTTCCGCTGCATCGCGAGCGCGCCGCGCTTGGACTCGAAGAGCCCCTGGCTGGGGAACACCTTCGAGCCGGCCTCGAGGACCTCGTCGGCCAGGCTGTGTTCTCCGGCCGTGACGAGCAGATCCGCGAGTTCGGTGACGAAGAACGGGTTGGCGACGTTCTGTTCGATGCAGCGCAGGTAGGTGTTGGCCGCGCGTCGGGCGTGGCCAAGCTTCGCGAGGGTCTGGGCCCAGGCGGCGAGCACGGCGACGTTGTCGGGCGCGAGCTCGGCCGCGCGCTCGAAGGCGATGGCCGCTTCGACGAGACGGGCCTTCTTGAGCATCAGGCGGGCCTGGTTGAACCACGCCGGCATGAGGCCCGGAGCGAACCGGGTGGCCTGCTCGAAGTGCAGCAGCGCGGCGTCGTGCTGACCTTTCGCCTCGTGCACGAGGCCCAGCAGCATGCGCGCATAGCCATGCTTGGGCGCACGAACGATGACCCCGTCGAGAATGGCGCGGGCGTCATCGAGCTTCTCGAGGTGCAACGCGAGCCGACCCATCATGACGTCTGGCTCGATCGATGCTGGCTCCAGTTCTTTCGCGTGCTTGATGATGAGCGCTGCACGGTCGAAGTCGCTCTGCAGGAGGTACGTCTCAGCCTGGGTCATCAGCGCAGTCATGGCATCCATGGTCGTCAGTCCTTTCAGAGCGGAGTTCACGTGAGCACCGAGCGGCCTGCGCGGCTGCCGAGCTTCGAGATGTCATTCTTGATGTTCTTTTCCATCCGGCGGCTGTCGGCTTCCTGAATCGCGTCACGTTCGCGCTGATCCTTCCCCTCGAGAGCCGGGTCGTCTCGTTTCGTGCGAGACGTGGTTTCCTCCACGTCCTTGCCGTTGCCCCCCAGGAAGTCGTGCGAGGCGTACTTCTCGAGCTTCTTTGCCACGAACGGCGTGGCGGCCTTGACGAAGCTGGCCACGCCAGCAGCTGCAGCCTGTCCGGCACTGCCAGGAGGCGCATCCATGGCGACCTGCTGGAAGATTCCGGCGACCAAGCCACCCAGGGCGTTGAAGTCGATCGAGAGGTTGAAGTTCGCGCCGAGTCCCACGGCCGCAGCGATGCCCGCGAAGCCCTTCACGTTGAGCTTCCCGTCCTTGAATGAGAAGTCCCAGCCGTACTCGACACCGGCTCCGGCGCGGGCGTCGATACCTACGTCCAGCTTGAAGGGGCCCGTCCCGATGGTGGCGCTGGCTCCGGCCCTCGCGCCAGCGAAAGCACGGGCACCCGCCTTCCCGACGATTTCAGGCGGCGCGAACGTCGCGGTGGCTTCGATGTCAGCGCTGGCGCCCGTTCCTGCCACGGCGTACGCGCCGGCGTTGGCACCTGCGGTCCACTCGTAGTCGCCAAGCTTCACGATGGGAGCGGACTCCGCACACACCCGCGCATTGGCGCCGGCCTCAGCGCCCGCAGCAGCCGCCGCCTTCGTTGTCAGTCCCGACTGGTTGACTGTGGCCGAGCCTTCGGCAGTCCCGTACACCGTGGCGTAGGCGTTGGCCTCTCCGCTCACCGACCCCGCGGACCCGTGCAGCTCTCCCCGCGCACTCGCTTCGGCGCGCAGCTCGGCGGCTGCTTTGCCTTTGGCCGTGACACCATCCGGACCGACCGTGACGCTGCCATCGGCACGAGCGCCTGCGCTGAGGCGAGCCTTCAGACTGCCACTTCCTCCGTTCTTCTCGTCACCGAAGCTGCCGCTGAGTTCACGCTCAAGTTCGACCTCTTCTTTGACCGACCCGCTGAGAAGCTCGAGCTCATTGCCTTTCATCTTCGGCTGAAAGGCGTTCGGTGCAGCGGGGGCACCGGGCGGCTGCCCTTGCGCGCCCTGGGGCGGGGGTTGCGCCGTGCCAGCGAATTGGGCGACCTTTCCAAAGGCTTGCGCCAGGAGGATGAATGGGCCGACGAAAGGAATGAGGCCTAAAAGAAGCTTGGGCGCCTCCGAGCCAAGGGCCTGCGGAAGAGAAGGTGCGCCAGGCGCGCTCAGGACTGCCTGAGCGGCGTGGACCATGAGCTGGTGAGACTGAGCGGAGTCGATGGTTGCGGGGCGCGCACGGTCGGGAACGGCCGAGGGCTCGACGGGCTGAGAGGCGTAGCGGGTAGAGGCGGGAGGCGGACTGCCGATCGTGTTGCTCATTGTGGCTCCTTGGACGAGGGGTAGGGCCGCTAGAGCGAGGTCAGTGCCAGTTGTTGTTGGCCAATAAGATCAAGCCCTTGGTGCGGCCCTGCAAGGCTAAGTCTCCGGCTCCAGACGGCCGACAACCGGCCGCGTCTCTGTTTGCGGACCTTGACTCAGAAACCGTTGAGATCAGTTGCAGCGCCGATTGGCAGGCGGTCTGCACGGGGCCCCGTCACCCGGCACTCTCGCCGCTGCCCACAAGGAACTCCCAATGAGCAAGATTCAACCGAACACCACGCCGACTGGAATGAGCAATGTCACAGGTCAGGGCCCCGATGAGATCAAGGCTCTTCGACCGCTGAAGAGCGTTGGCCTCGACCAGAATGTCCAAGAGCGTCTTCTCATGAGCCCGCGCCTGAAAGACGAACGCTTCGCTGCGTCGCTGTACTTGAACGTCGCCGCCGAGACCGGTCACGGCGCTTCGAACTCGGCAGCCGCGACCCAGGAGATGAACAAGAACCTCAATTCGCTGTTCAGCTCACCGGCGGCCAGCGACGGTGTTCTTTCCTGGAGTGAAGTGGTTGACATGGCGACTCGCCAGGGTGACCCCGCTGCGAAGTGGCTGATGGATAATCGAGCCTTCTTCAACGAACTGCCGACCAAGGCTGGGAAGCATGGGGCGGTTGGTCTTGATGTCGCGTCTATCCAGAAGCGGCTCTCCGAGGGAACCGTTACACCACCCGCGACGAAACGAGCCGAAGGCGGTGGGCAGGACGCCGCGCCTGTCAAGGACCCTCGCCAGGAAGCGCTCGATACGAACGCTCAGATCGAGCGAGAGAACAAGGAACTCGACAAGCAGATCAAGGAGAAGACGGACATCAAGGAGGCCCTCCTGAAGGTGACGACTCATGGTCTGGCGGGTGACTCCTATCTTTCGAAGCAGGAGCTGCTGGACCTGCTTCAGTCGACCGACGATGGACAGCGCAAGGCGGCGGAGATCCTCCTCAAGAACTGGGACAGGCTTCCCGTTCCAAAGTACCGCGACTGGGGCGGTGGCATGAATGCCAACGAGATGCGCGCGGCTGCGATGACCATCGCTGGCGAGGTCGACGCGCTCACCGCTCGAAAGCGTGAACCCGTGCCCGTGCCGGGACCTCAGAGTTCCTCAGCGCCTTCCGTGGGGCAGCCCAACCCGGGTGGCAATGCGGCTCCCCCGACAGGCCCCGGAGGGTCCTCGCCACCCGTGGCGGACCTCCCGCCGACGCAAGTGCCTCACAAAGAGATCAGCGGAACTGGTCCCGAGCGTCTGGGTCAGGTTTGTGACAATTTGTCCGCGCAGATCGATGCGCTCATCAAGGAAGCAGAAATGCACCCCGAGAAGGCGCAGTCGATCATGGCAAAGGTCACGAAGTTGACCAATCAGATGCAGATGCTGAGTAATCTTATGAATCAAATCTTCACAATGCAGTCGAATCTCTCCAAGCTCTTTAGTGAGATGTCGATGACGTCGATCCGCAACATGCGCTGACCCGAGGCCCACCATGCGAATCCAACTCAAGAACCTGATGGGGCTCGACGGCACGCCCACCTTCGCGCAGACCTTCGGCATCACCTTCGACAACAGCGTGCAGTGGGCGGAGCAGGGGCTCGAGCTCGCCCGCGACGGCAAGCTCGACGAGGCCCGCGTCATCCTCGAGGGGCTCGTCACCCTCAACCCGCGCAGCCCCGCCTACTGGCACGCGCTCGGGTGCGTGTACCAGCAGCAGGAGCTCTTCGACGACGCCATTCAGGCGTTCGACCAGGCCACCACCCGCGACCGGCAGAACGTCGACGCGTGGCTCCGCCTCGGCACCGTGAAGCTCAAGAAGGGCGACCGGGACGGCCTCGTCGCCCTCAAGCAGGTGCTCGACGACACCCGCGCCGGCAGCGCCGAGTACGTCGCCAGGGCCCGCGCCATCCTCGCGTCAGTGAAGCACTGACTCGAGCGCTTCCAGCCGGTCGGTGATGGGCGGGTGCGACCAGCTCCGCAGCACCACCCACCTCGGCGGCGACGGATCCATCTTGTTCACGCGCGCGGCCTTCCGGAGCATCGACCGGAAGGCCGCGACGTCTTTCGTCAGCTCGACCGCGTAGCGATCAGCCGCGTACTCCCGCTCCCGTGACACCGCCGCGCTCACCGGCCCGCTCGCCATCATCGCCAGCGTGAAGACCAGGGCGATCACCGGCAGCGTGCGCACGTCGGCCCGGGCCTCGATGCCGAACCAGCGCCTCGATGCCGACCGCCGGAACAACCACTCGATCAACGCAAGAAACCCCACCAGCACCACCGCCGAGGCCACTCGGCCCCGCCAGCGAGGCTCGTTGACGTGCCCGGCCTCGTGCGCGACCGCCGCCAACACCTCGTCGGTCGACAGCTCCTTCACCAGCGAGTCGTTCAGCACGATGGTGCGCGTCGGCCCCGCACCCGCGAAGTACGCCTGCACCCGCACCGTGCGCGTCGACGTCTGGTCCACCAGCACGTCCTGAAAGTCGATGCCGGCCTGCGCCATCAGCGCGGTGATGCGCTCGCGGAGCGGACCAGCCTCGAGGGGCGTCTGCTCCACGTAGAGGCGCGCCCGATACGGATCGAGCGCCGACGAGCCCAGCATCAACACCGACGCGCTCACCCCCAACAGCCACCACCAGTGCGCCGTTCGTCGGGCCAGCCCATAGAGCCCGAACACCAGCGAGCCGATGGCCAGCGCGAAGAGGACCTTCGCCTTGAGCAGGTCCATCGCGAACACGCCGGGCGTCGTGCGCGACAACCCATGCGCGTGCTCGTGGAAGTAGCCGAGCCCGATCTCGGTGGGCAGGTCGGTCAGGCTGAACAGCTCGAAGAAGAGCAGGGCGAACAGCAGCGCCCCCGCCCAGCCCGCGCCGCGCCACAGCACGCCCCCGACGCGTGCGAGCGCTCGAACGCCTGGAACCCCGCCCGACCAGGCTTCGAAGCGTTCGCCGAGCCGGCTCGACAGGCGCCACAACGGCCGGGTGACGAAGAGCACCATCGCCGTGAGCACGAGCGGCGTGAAGACGAAGTCGACCGCGCTCACGAGGTAGCGCGGCTCGTGGTACGCCTTCACCTCGGCGAGCTGTTCGGGCGTGTAGATGGGATCCACGACGGCCCGTCAGCGTAGTGCAGCGCTCAGCTGTGAGGCTTCGCCTTCTTTCCCTTCGGCGCGGGCGGTGGCGGCGGTGGCGGTGGCGGCGGGGCTTCTTCCTCGGCCTTCGCCTCGGCCAGCAGCAGCTGCTTCATGCGCTGCAGGCTCGCGCGGGTCTCCTCGACGAAGGGGCTCTGGGCGCCGATGCGCTCCGCGGCTTCGAGCGTGCGTTCGTAGACGGTGATGGCCTTCGAGATCAGCACGCGGATCTTCTTGCGCAGCTCGGCCCGGTAGACGTCCTGCTCGTCCTGGCTCAAGTCGGCCGGCGCAGGCGCGTTCGTCATGTGATCGTACATGTTCTCGTACAGCTGCCCGATGCGCTGCCCCGCGGCCGTGGCCCAGTAGCCGTTGCCGAGGCGAATCGCGCGCAGGTAGTGCCCCTGCGACGACAGCAGCAGCTCCGACTTGTATTCGAGGTCGTCGGCCAGCTTCTCGGTCGACTTGTTGGCGTCGAGCACCACCGACTCGTACCGGAGCCGGTAGATCTCTCCGACGAAGAACTGGGCCTGCGCCGGGAAGTACTCGTCGATGAGCTCCTTGTCGGGGTGCTCCGTGTACATGGCCAGCACCGAGCGCAGCGACTTCTCGGCGGTGTCCATGTCGTTGCTCTCGAGCTCGCAGATGCCCTGCTGCGTGCGCGCCTCGATGCGCTTGTCGACCGACAGATCGGGACGGTCGGCGATCACCCGCAGCACGTCGATCGCCTCGGCAAAGCGCTCGAGGTGGTACAGCACCTCGGCCACGCGGAAGGCCGCGTCGAGCGAGTCACCCGTGCCCTTCGCCGGGTCAGCCAGCTCGATGAACTTCGCGTACGCCTCGTCCCACGCCTTGAGCTTCTCGAACGAGAGCCCCGCGTTGTAGAGCGCGAGCCGCCGGTGCTTGCTGTTCGGGTGGAAGTCGCAGATGCGCGAGAAGTAGCGAGCCGCCTGCGCCCAGTCTTCGGCGGCGTAGAAGCTCGTGCCCGCCGCGAAGAGCTCTTCGTCGTTCAGCTTCTCGAGCTCGAGGTCACCCGTGATGACGACGTCGTCGAACGTCACCTGCTGCACGGCGGGCGTCGCCGTCGTCTGCGGCCGCACGTGCGCGCAGCCAACGGCCAGGACGGCGAACAGCGGGGCCAGACGTCTCACGAAGGTGTGCATCGCGGTCAGGGACAGCCGGGTCACCACAGGGGTTCCCAACGATAGCCGCCCCACGCCGTCAGCGCACCGGGGCCACACCTTCCACCGTCGCGTCGCCCCACAGATATCGGCTCGTCTCCCACACGGCCTTCAGGTCGTGGACGTCGAGCTCGAAGCGCGGCACCAGGACGAGCGGGGTCGGGGCGCAGAGCTCTCGTAACCGCTCGATTCCCTTTGCGTCCTGCGCGGCCAGGCGGTCGTTCTCCTTGAGCGTCTGCTCCAGCTTCGCGTGGAGCGGGCCCGACAGTCGGGCCACTTCACCCCACAGCGCATCGGGCACGGGTGCGTGCACCCGGTTCACCACCACTGCGGCCACGCGCATCTTGTTCTGCAGCAGCAGCGTGTGGAAATAGACGGCCTCGTCGAGCCGCTCCGGCATGGGGGCCGTCACCAGCACGAAGGCCGTCGACGGTGACTGGAGCAGGCCCCGCACCTGGTGCGCGCGTTCGCGGAAGCTCTCCGTCAGGCTCGTGATGTTGAGCATGAAGTCGGCGAGCTGCTGGAGCGTCTCGGTGCCGGTGAAGCGCGAGATCGTCTTGGCGACGTAGCTGCCACCGAGGTTGAAGAGCTTGAGCCCGAACTTGCCGGCCGCCAGCGCGGGCGTCAAAAGCCACTTCGCCGCGTCGTTGTCGAGGAAGTCGAGGATGCGGTTGGGCGCGTCGAGGAAGTCGAGCGCGTGCGCCGTCGGTGGCGTGTCGACGACGAGCAGCGGGTAGCGCCCCTGCTCGTGCAGCTCCCACATCTTCTCCATCGCGATGTATTCCTGCGAGCCGGCCAGCGCGGTCGAGAGCGCCTGGTAGAACCGGTTCGAGAGGATCTTCTCGCGTTTGTCGGGCGGCGCGCGGCGCTCGACGAGGTCGTCCCACGAGCGCTTCATGTCGAGCATCATCGCGTGCATCGACGCGCGCGGGAGCAGGCCTGCCTTCGCGAACGCCTCGTCGGGAATCTTCGCCTCTTTGTTGCCGAGTGCTTCGAGCCCCAGCGCGTTCGCCAGCCGACGCGCCGGGTCGATGGTGCACACCATCGAGCCCTGGCCCTCCATCGCCGCACGCAGGGCGAGGGTCGCCGCCACGGTCGTCTTGCCGACGCCGCCGGAGCCGACGGTGATGAGCACGTCGGCGTCCTGCATCGCTTCTCGCAGAGGCGTCGTCACGGGCGGACGGCTCCCGTCAGGTGGCTGGCGACCTGCTCGAGCGCGCCGCGGCCGAACTCGTCGGTGAAGATGCGAGGCACGGGCACCACCGGCAGGCCGAGCGTCGAGAGCGTCTTCTGACAGCTCACCGACAAGGCGGCGCGCACCTCGTGGGCCCGGATGACGTCCTGGAGCGCGGGGCTCAGGCCCGACGGCTTCTCGGCGTCGTCGAAGCGCCGGGGGATGAAGCCGTTGAGCACCACCGCGGCCGAGGTGACGTGCACCCGCTCGGACAGCTGCCGGTGGAGCTCGAGCGTCTCGTTCACCGGCAGCTCTTCGGGCAGCGAGACCAGCACGACGGCCGTCATCGCCCGGTCGACGAGGAAGTCGCGCATCCACGCGGCGTCGGTGGCCATCGCGCCCGGAGGCACCGTGTCGAGGATCACCTGGGGTACCGAGAAGAAGGTGATGGCGTGCCCGGTGGCGGGCGCGTCGATGATGACGCGATCGAAGCGGAAGGAGCCGTCGGGGCGCTTTTCCTTGAGGTGGTAGAGGATCTTCCCCAGCAGCACGAGCTCCTGCAGCGAGGGAATGAAGCGCAGGAAGTACCGCACCACCCGGTTCTCGAAGACGGCGCTGTAGATGCTCTCGAACTTGAGCACCATGAGCGCGTACTCGCGCATCGCCGGCTCGGGCCGCACGTTGACGGCCCACAGGTTCTCTTCGACCGACGTCACCTCGGCGCCGGCCTCGGGCTTGCCCAGCAGCGGTGCGATGCGCTCGCGGGTGTTCACCTCGCAGACCAGCGTGCGCAGCCCCCGGCGCGCGCTGTCGAGCGCCAGCGCCGCGGCCACCGTCGTCTTTCCCACGCCGCCTTTGCCGGTGACGATCAGCAGGCGCTTGTCCGAGAGGGCTTCGATCACGACCTCGTCCTGAACAGGCCTCTAGCAACCCGCGGCCATCGGGGCATCAGGCATTCGTTGACTTGTCGCGTGGGTCGGAAAAGCCTCCGAGGCACCATGCTGAAAGACAACCCCGTGATGAAGAAGCTCGTCGCCACCGGCGAGGAGCGCGTCGGCAAGCTCGTGCAGCAGTTGATGTCGAACGAGGCCTTCGTGACCGGCGTGCAGACGCTGGTGTCGCGGGCGCTGTCCGCGAAGGGCGCGATGGACAAGTCGATCAAGACCGCGCTCTCGGCGATGAACCTGCCCTCGACGGGTGATCTCGACACCCTGCGCGAGAAGATCGACGACCTCGAGCGCATTCTCACCCAGCTCGAGAGCAAGGTGGACGTGCTCGTCGACAAGAAGAAGTAGGCCCATGGCCGCGCGGCGCATCGCCTTCATCAACGAGAAGGGTGGCACCTGCAAGACGACGCTGGCCGTCAACGTGGCCGCGTACCTTGCGGGCAAGAAGAAGCGCCGGGTGCTGCTGGTCGATCTGGACACCCAGGGGCACGCCGCGAAGTCCCTGGGCGTCGACCCGCGCGGCGCCCTGCGCAACGTGTTTCACCTGCTCACCGAGCCTGGCGTCACGCTCGACGAGGTGACGCTGCCGACGAGCACCGAGCACCTCTTCGTGGTGCCCTCGTGGAAGGACATGGCCGAGTTCCCCACGGTGGCGGGGAACGATGCGCGTCGCGCCTACCGGCTCCAGGAGGCCCTCGCCCCGGCCCTGGAGCGCTACGACGTCATCGTGTTCGACGCGCCGCCCAGCCTCGGGCTCACCACCACCAACATTCTCGTCGCCGCCGAAGAGGTGGTCGTGCCGGTGGCCACCACGTACCTGGCCCTCGATGGCTGCGCCGAGATGGTCGACACCGTGGCCGAGGTGAAGGCGCGCTTCGGCCACGACGCCCTCCGCATCTCGCTCGTGGTGCCCACGCTGTACCGGAAGACGCAGCTCGCCGACGAGATCGTCGAGAAGCTCAAGGCCTACTTCCCGAAGCGCACGGCCGAGCCCTTCGCCTTGAGCGTCACCGTCGACGAAGCGCAGAGCCACGGCAAGACGATCTGGGAGTACGCGCCCTGGAGCCGCGGCGCCACCATGCTGCAGGGCATCGCCGAGGCCGTCGACAGGGCCGGGACGTAGGGGCGCCCCTCAGCGCTCGCGGCGGCGCGGCTCGTCGGAGCGGCGCGCCTCTTCGATCTCCGAGATGCGCTTCTCCATCTGCTCGATGCGCGAGACCAGGGCGTTCAGGTCGCGCCCGAGCGCCGGCAGGTTGCCCAGCACGTTCTCGATGGCGTGCTTCACGCGCTCGTCGATCTTCGCCTGCCACGCCTCGACCACCTTCTGCGACTGGGTCAGCAGGGCGGTCGGCGTCAACGGCTCGGCTTCGGCTTCACGGCCCAGCAGCTTGTCGATGCCGCGGGTCGCCTCTTCGCGGAACGAGGCCACCCGCTGCGTCACGGTGGCGGTGATCTCGTTGAGCGAGTCCTGTGGGCGGCGGATGATCTCGCGCAGCACCGACAGCGGCATCTGGTTCTTCTTCTTCTCTTCTTCGAAGACGATCTGCGCGAGCGTGACCGAGGTCAGGTCTTCCTTCGTGCGGTTGTCGACGATCTGCACCTCGACGCCCTGCTTCACCATGTCGGCGATCTCGTCGAGCGTGACGTACCGACTCTCGACGGTGTCGTAGAGCTTTCGGTTCGTGTAGCGCTTGATGACCTTCGGCTCGCGGGTCGTCTGCTCGGCTTCGCTCATCGCCTTCCCCGGGTAAGTCTGACGCAGTGCGAAACGCGCCTAGCACCCGGACAAGGAAGGGGGCAAGCACCTTGAATGACGTATAGTTGCGAGCGCCCCGGTCGAACCGGCCCCCGTCATGATCGTCAAGTGCGAGCAGTGCCAGACGAAGTTCAAGATCCCCGACGACAAGGTCACCGACAAGGGGGTGAAGGTTCGGTGCACGAAGTGCGGCCACACGTTCCGGGTGACGAAGGAGTCCGCGGCTCCAGCGTCGGGAGCGTTCCCGACTGCCCCTGCCGCGCCACCACCGGCCCCGAAGACCGTCGCGCTCGACAGCGCTGATCCGTTCAGTCGCTTCGGGCAGCCCAACACGATTCCCAAGGAGGAGCAGACGCGGCCTGGCGTCTTCGCGCTGGGCGTCGAGGCGTCACGAATGCCCGATCTCGGGAGGCCCGCGCCGGCGCCGCCGTCGAGGCCCGTGCCCGCGCCACCACCGGTCCCCGGCGCCGCGAAGCCGGCCTCGCCCTTCGACTTCGGCAGCCTCGTTCCTCCAGCACCTGCGGCGGCGCCGGTTCCACCAGCCCCGGCGGCCGCGCCCGCGCCCTTCGACTTTGCGAGCCTGGTGGCGGCCTCACCACCGGCGGCACCCAGACCGGCCGCTGGACCGGCGCCCTTCGACTTCTCGGCGTTGACGGCGCCGCCGCCCCCAGCGCCGCCTGTGGCTCCCGTTCCCGCGCCCCGCACGTCGCCACCAGCGAGGCCGGTCGACGCGCCGCCGATGTCCTTCGACTTCTCGGCAGGGCTGGGGCCACCGCCGCCGCCCGCCTACCCGTCGGCCGCTCCGCCGCCAGCCGACCCTCCGCTCGGACCACCGCCGGGGCTCCTCGGAGAGCTGCCGTCGCCGGCACCCGCTGCAGCACCAGCGCTCGGCGAGGACTTCTTCGCGGCGCCCACGCAGCAGGTGACGGGGCCGCTCCCCGTGGTGCCCGAGGGGGCGACGAAGGAAGAGGCCCGCAGCGCGCTCTTCGACATGTCCGTCGCGGCTCCGCCGATGGCCGAAGCACCGGCGCCCGCGCCGATGCCGGTGTTGCCGCCGCCCGAGCCCGCCGACTTCGGGCCCTCGCCCGTGCCGATGCGGGTGCCGAAGCCGCCGGATCCCGCCACCGAGCGCGGGCGCCGGGTGCTAGGCATCGTCGTGAACGTGGTGATCGCCGCCCTGCTGGTGGTGGGCCTCGTGGTGGTGGCCACGGCGACGCTGAACGAAGGAAAGCTCGACGTGCAGAGCATCGGCAGCAGCCTCAAGGCGCTGGTGACGCCCACCTCGGAGTTCACCGCCGACGACATCACCAACGGCCTGTACGACACGAAGATGGGGCGGCCGGTCTTCTACGTGCGCGGGGTGGTGACGAACCGCTCGTCGAGCCCGGCGCGGCTCAAGGTGAAGGCCGAGATCCTCGATGGGCAGACGCTCGTGCGCAGCGCCGAGGTGGTGGCGGGGTTGCCGCCGACGCCCGAGGAGCTGTTCCGCCTGGCGACGCCCGACGAGGTGAAGGCGCTGCTCGAGCGCGGTACGTCGAAGGCGCCGACGGTCGAGGCCGGAGGCACGGCGCCCTTCCTCGTGCCCTTCGCCGAGTACCCGCCCGACTTGAAGGCCTTCCGCGTGCGCGTCACCGCGACGCCGGACGGGCAGGCGACCGCGGCGGCGCCGTAGGCTGAAGTCCTTCTCTCCATGAGCGGCCCGCGCAGCGCCGTCACCATCGTTCGGAAGCTGACGGTGCTCTCGGGTGGCGACGAGGTGCGCCGGAAGGCCGCCGCGCGGGTGCTGGCCGACCTCCCGCCGACGGAGGCGGTGACGCTGCTCCACGAAGTGCAGGTGCTGACGCGCGCGGGGCACCCGGGGGCGCGGGAGGCGCAGCAGTCCCTGTCGCGGGCGCTGGAGCTCGAGGCCGACGCGATTCCCCACGTCGACGTGCTGCGGCGCGCGGCCTCGCTGCACGGCGCGGCGACGGTCGAGCTGCTCTTCTCGGAAGGTGAGCGCGACCGCCGCGGCGCGCGCCGATGCCAAGCTCTTCTCGCAGCCGCTGGGGGTGCTGAAGTCCCGCGCGCGGCTCACCCAGAACCCCGACGAGATGGCGCGCTTCGCCGTGGCGTCGAACGCCGCGGTGGTGCGCGAGCTCTTGCGCAACGCGCGCCTCACCGAGGATCTCGTGCTGCGCATCGCCGCCCGTCGCCCTGCGCGCCCGGAGCCGCTGGTGGAGATCTGGCGCTCGGACCGCTGGTCGAATCGGCCTTCCATTCGGCGCGCGTTGGCCCTCAACCCGTACCTGCCGATCGAGGTCGGAGCGCGCATCGTGCCGCTCCTCACCCGGGCCGATCTGAAGGACCTGGTGGCCGACAGCGGGCTGCACCAGAGCCTCAAGGAGCAGGCGCGCACGCTGCTGGCGCTGAGCACCCGGCCACCGTGAGGTTCAGGGCTTCTTCACGTCGCCGTCGACGACCTGCGCGTCGGTCTGCCCCCGCTCGAGCTTCCTGGCCGCCGAGGCGTCGACGAAGTCGTCACCCTTCGACGCCTTCTTGAACGAGTAGACGAACTTGCCCAGGGCGTTGCCGAGCTGGCCCATGCGCGAGGCGGAGAACACGATCACGAGGATCGCGCCGATCATGAGGATCTCGCCGACACCGAATGGGCCCATGGCGGCTCCACCCTGACGCAAGCGGCGGCCACGCGCAACTTGACGACCGGCCGGGCACGCCCGCATGTGACGGCCGATGATGCGAATTCTGGGGCACCGCGGGGCGAGCGCCGACTTTCCCGAGAACACCCTCGAGGCCTTTCGTGGCGCGCTGGCGCAGGGGGCCGACGGCGTCGAGCTCGACGTGATGCGCTGCGGCTCGGGCGAGCTGGTGGTGTGTCACGACGAGTGGCTGACGAGGCTGTCGGGGCTCCGCTGGGAGGTCGCGCGCACGCCCTGGTGGAAGCTGTCGCGCGCCGACGTCGGCAGCCGGCTGGGCTTCCCCTCGGCGCGCATTCCGCTCCTCGACGAGGTGTTCGCCCAGCTGCCGAAGGACGCGGTCGTCAACGTCGAGCTCAAGTGCGAGACGGTCGACGACGGCGGGCTGTCGGTCGAGGTGGGGCGCTTTCTCGAGACCGGGGGGCATGCGCCGCGGGCGTTCGTCTCGTCGTTCAACCCGCTCTGTCTGGTGCGGCTGGCGCGGGCCTTTCCGACGATTCGCCGGGGGCTCCTGATCGATCCCGACAAGGCGTGGCTGCCGCAAGTCGCGTGGCTGCCAGTCGCGGCGAAGACGTCGATTCACCCGCACGCGAGCGCGGTCACCGAGGCGCGCATGCGGGACTGGCGTGCGCGCGGCTACGAGGTGGCGGTGTGGACGATCGACGACGTGGTGGAAGCGAGGCGGCTCGAGGCGCTGGGGGTCGACTGGCTCATCACCAACCGGCCGCTGGCGCTGCGGCGGGCGTTGGGGCGCGCGTGAGCGTCAGAAGTCGAGGCCGAGCGAGCCGGTGAAGGCGAGCACCCCGGGGATGGTGCGGGTCTCCATGTTCGCGTCGCGGAACGGCGAGAAGAACGCGTACGACACCTCGAGGTTGATGAGGGCGTGGCCACCGATGAAGCGCAGGCCGCCGTAGAAGCGGCTGTGGGTGTTCTGAACGGCCTGCAGCGACGTGAAGACGAAGTAGTCGCGGAACAGCTCGGTGTCGGCCTCGGCGAGCGTGCGCGTCGGGCGGAAGTCGACGTTGCCGGTCGAGGCGCCCACGAAGGTGAGGCTCCAGCCGCCGTAGGGCGTCAGCGACACCATGCCGGCGATGGCGAACTGCTTGCCGATGCCCAGGTCGAGGCCGCCGGCCGTCAGGTCGAAGTCACGGCTGTTGATGAGCTTCGAGATGTAGCCGCGCACGGCCAGCTCGGGCAGGTACTTGAAGCCCTCGAGCACGGCCCACTTGAGCTCGAGCCCGCCGACGCCCATGCGGCTCTCGGGAATCCACGAGGCGCGCGCGCCGACCTCGAACGAGAAGGGGAGCCCCTTGCGCACGTGCACGCCGGGGAGAATGCGTGGCCCGCGAAAGTCACCCACCGTCGGCAGCGAGCCACCCTGCAGATCGTAATAGGTGGTGGTGAGCGCGAAGGCGAAGCCCGAGTGGCCCAGGGTGTCGGGCGAGGCGCCATTGGCGGCGGTGATGACGGCGGCGAACTGGCGGGCGAAGACGCGGAAGTTCCCGTTCGCCCGCGGGTCGGCCATGGAGCCGTCGGGCTGGGGGTTGCCGAGCTTCGAGATCTGGAAATCGTTGGAGAAGCCCTGGGCAAAGGCGGCGCTCCCCGAGAGGAGCACCGCGAGCGACAGGCCCAGGAATCGCGTCGACATGCGAAAGGACGCTAGTCGCGTCCTCCCACACCATCAACAAACCTTCAGGGCTTGGCCTGCTTCGGAGGCTCGTCGCTCAGGTTGGCGGCGACGGCCGGCGCGCGGCGGCGAATGACGACCGTCTTGCGGGTGGCGAAGTCCTGGGTCTCGCGGGCGATGACGGTGACGAAGTTGTTCCCTTCTTTCAGGGGGAACTCGGTCGTGAACTTCAGCTTGTCGCCATCGTCGGGCGTGCGGCCCTTGAAGAAGACCTTCTGGTCGTTCACCAGCACGAAGACGTCGAGCAGCGTCGGGTCGGTGACGACGCTCGACAGCGTGAAGTTCGCGCCGTCGACGGCGGTGCCACCCTGGGCCGGGTCGAGGTTGACGCTGATCAGCGCAGGCGCGCGGAACGGCACTACCTCGAGCTCCTTGTCCTTCGGGAAGACGGGCTTCTGGCCGCGGGCATCGCGCAGGTCGGCGATCTTCACGAAGGCGGGCCGGTTCTCGGCCAGCTCGACGCGGGCGACGGTCGAGCCGCGGGCGAGCTCGCTCAGCACGGCGCCCTTCGGCAGGCGGGCGATGACGGGCGCGCGCGGGTCGGCGCTGGCGTAGACCTCGGCCTTCTCGGCCACCTTCACGACGCCCTTCTTCGGCTCGAGCGCGACGGGCGCCGAGGCCCCATCGACGGGGATGACGAGCTTGTCGGTGAGGAACTCCTCGAGGGGCTCGTCGAGCACGTTGACGCGCAGCCCGAACTCGTCGGGCTTGAGCGCCTTCTTCACCTCGAGCGAGAAGCGCGCCGTCTTCGTCTCACCGGCCTCGAGCTCGCCCACCTTGAAGCGGCCCTTCTCGATGAAGATGTTGGGCTCGCCGGTGTTGCGGATCATCGCGAAGGTGTCGAGGGCCTTGCCGCCGCCGACGTTGGTGACGTCGAGCAAGAGGGTGACCGACTCGCCGCGCTGGGCCACGCCGTCCTGGTTGCAGGCCTGGCAGTCGTCGACGAGCTGCCACGAGTAGGCGAAGCGGGGCTTGGGCAGTTCGACGAAGTTGAGCTCACCGGCCAGCGCTTCCTGCAGCACGCCCGAGTCGTCCTGGAACTTCACGGTGACGCCGTCGCGGCGCGAGATGAGATCCTTCGGCAGCTTGACGCTCACGGTCCACGTGCGCTGCTCGCCGGGCTTGAGCGCGCCGAAGAGGAACTCGCGGCGGTCGAGGTAGCCGTTCTCGCTCTCGATCCACGCGCGCAGGCGCTTGATGGGCTCGGAGCCCTTGTTCTCGGCGGTCAGCTCGAGCTGCACCGTCTCGCCGGCGACGATCTTCCGGTCGACGTTGGGCTTGAGCGTGCTCTCGACGCTGGGCTTCTTCGGCGAGGGGCCGGGCGACCAGTCGATGCCGAGCGCGGTGATGGCGTTGGCGATGCGGTCTTCTTCCTTGCGCGAGGTGTCGTTCACGAACTTCTTGCCGGCCTCGATCATCTTGTCGCGGCGGGTGAAGGGTGCGGTGAGGAGGAAGTCACGCGCGAAGGTGACCTCGAAGTCCTCGCGCACCTCGTCCTGTGACTCGGCGTCGAGCTGATCGTCGAGGTCTTCTTCGCTCGAGGAGCCCTCGCTGTCGGTCAGCACGTTCTTACCGGCCGGAGCCTTGCCCTTGGGAGGCGTGGCGGCGGCCTTGGGGTCCTTCTTCTCTTCGGGCGGGGCCTTGGCGACCTTCTCCTTCTCTTCCTTGAGGTACTTGAGCGACAGGACCGGCTTCTCGCGCACGACGACGTCTTCGCGCTTCTTGGCGGCCTTGTCGTTCGACGGGTTGCCGAAGTGCGACTCGAGATCGGCCTCGCCCATCGACTTGCGGGGCGCGAAGACGTCGACGCGATCCTTCGAGACGCGGGTGGGCGTGAGCTGAATGTCGGGGGTGATGCCGACCTCTTGAATCGAGATGTCGCCGGGCGTGAGGTACTTGGCGATGGTGAGCTTGAGCGCGCTCTCGTCGGGGAAGTCGTAGAGCACCTGCACCGAGCCCTTGCCGAACGTCTGACGGCCGATGATGACGGCGCGGTTCAGGTTCTTGAGCGCACCGGCGACGATCTCAGAGGCCGAGGCGCTGCCGGCGTTCACGAGCACCGCGACGGGGTAGGCGTCGTCGTCGTCGTCAGGGTGGGCCTTCTTCTCTTCGCGCAGCTTGTCCGAGAGGCCGACGGTGGCGACGATGGTGCCGCTCGAGACGAACACGTCTGACACCTGAATGGCCTGGTCGAGGAGCCCGCCGGGGTTGCCGCGCAGGTCGAGCACGACGCCCTTGAGGCCCGAGGCCGCGCCGTTCGTCTTCGCCTGGGCTCCGAGCTCCATGAGCGCCGTCTGGAGGTCCCGCGTGGTGTTGCCCTGGAAGTTCTTGATGCGCACGTAGCCGACGTTCGAGGCGAGCAGCTTCGACTGCACCGACTCGATGGTGATGAGCGCGCGGGTGAGCGTCATGACCTGGGGCTTGTCCCAGCCCTTGCGGTTGACGGTGATGGTGACGCGCGAGTCGACCGGGCCGCGGAGCTTCCCGACGGCCTCGTTGAGGTCCATGTTGACGGTCGACTCTTCGCCGATGCGGGTGATCTGGTCGTCCTTCTTGATGCCGGCGCGGAAGGCGGGCGTCTTGGGCAGCACCTTGACGACGGTGAGAATGCCCTCGCGCATCTGGATGACGAAGCCCAGGCCGCCGAACTCGCCCTTCGTCGAGAGCTTCATCTCGCGGTACATCTCGGGCCGCAGGAGGATCGAGTGCGGGTCGAGCGTGTTCAGCATTCCGTTGACGGCCGCGTACTCGATCTCGCGGGTGTCATCGGTGGGGCGCATGTTGCGCGAGATGAAGTCGAACACGTCCTTCATGGTGAAGGACATGCGCCAGAGCGTGTCGACGTGAGAGATGTCGAACTCGCGCGCCTTGCCGTTGACGTTGAGGCGCACCTTGCCGCTGTCGGCCGAGCCGTCGACCATCACCTCGGGCACCGACTTCTCGACGGCCTCGAGCGCGGCGACCATCATCTCCTTCGGGCGCACGCGCTTGGGGTCGACGTAGTTGTCCTTCACGTAGAGGATCACCTTCGTCAGCACGCGCAGCGCCGAGAGCTCGTGCGTGGACTTCGACTCGTCGCCGCCACGTCCCGGAGCCGCCTCGGCTTCCTTCGACATGGTGAGCGAGAGGGGGACGCGGTCGTTTCCAGCGAGCGCCCACGCGATGATGAGCGCGGCGACGACCAGGACCCGGCGGAGCATGTGCATGATGTGAGTCTCTTCCTCGAAGTGCCTTCGGAAACGTCGGCCTGTCGAATGACCGGTCGAGCCTAACCAGCAGGGTGTGCCCCTTCAAGGAACGCCAACACGGGGCGCGTCGGCCACGTTCCGAGTGGCCCACAGCCACGACGGGGAGGTTCAGCGCGCCTCGGGCGGCCCGGACACGGCGCCGGCCTGCCGGAGCGCCCGGTAGAGCAGCGTCCCCGCCACCACGGCGACGGGCATGAGGAAGAAGTTCAGCACCGGCACCCAGAGCATGACGTACAGCGCAGCGCCGAAGCCGAGGGCCAGCGTCAGCCGGCGCCGGAGCGCGGCGAGCACCTGACCGAAGGGGTAGAGGTGCCGGGCCATCGGGTTCGCGACGCTGCCCGCGCCCGGAACGAGGTTGAGCGGCAAGAGCACGAGCAGCCCGAGCACCTGGGTGACGAGCCGCAGCAGCGTGTGCCCCAGCGACTCGGCGGTGCCGCGAATCGTCCGGCCCAGGTCGAACGGTGGGCTGACGAAGTCGCCGCAGCGCTGCTCGGTGGCCTCGGACAGGGGATCCTGCAGCGGAGCCAGCACGAGGTTCGGGAGCGTCAGCGCCGACACGAAGGACGCGAGCGAGAAGAAGAGGAAGCCGACGATGGCCGAGGCGACCGTGCGCCAGCTGCCGGTGCCGATGAGGGCGTCGGCCCAGCCGAACGCGCGTGGCCAGAAGAAGACGACGATGCCCACCAGCAGGCCGGCGGTGACGAGGCCCGAGAGCAGCGAGAGCCCGAGCAGCTTCGGCGTCGACACCATGACGCGCACGGCCCGGAAGGGCAGGGAGAGGCCGCGGAAGAAGTCTCCGAGCGTCGGCGCCGCAGGAAGGGTGGGGACGATGTCGTTCAAATGGCGCGACCCTGAGGAGCCGACGTTATAGAGCCGCCTCCATTGCATGTCGCTCGATGCCCGCCAGAGTGAAGCTCCGCTGACGTCGCCCGAGGCCCTCGAGGCGACCTTTCGAGCGGCCGAGCAGAAACAGGGCGCGCTGCTCATCGGGCTGGAACACGAGAAGTTCATCTACCCCGTCCAGGGGACCCGTGCGGTGACGTACGACGGCCCGGCGGGCATCGGTGCGCTGATGCGCCGCTTCGAAGACGTCGACGCCTGGGAGGCGTGGCGTGAAGCTCCGGGCCTCCCGGCGATCGCCCTCACGCGCGGTGGGTCGGCGACCATCTCGCTCGAGCCGGGCGGCCAGTTCGAGTTCTCGGGCTCGCCTTTCCCGACGGCGCGCGAGGCGCACGCCGAGAACCTGGAGCACCTCGCCCGCCTCGCCGAGCACACGCGCGCGCTGGGGCTGCGGGTGGTGACGCACGGCTACCGGCCGTTCGACGTGCTGGGCGAGATGCCGTGGATGCCGAAGTCCCGCTACGGCGCGATGAAGCAGACCCTCGGCGCGCGGGGCTCGCACGCGCTCCACATGATGTTGATGACGGCCACCGGCCAGGTGTCCCTCGACTGGAGGGACGAGGCCGACTGCGCGAAGAAGGTGACGGCCGCCGCGCGCATGACGCCGGTGACGGTGGCGCTCTTCGCCAACTCGCCCATCGTCGAGGGCCGTGAGTCGGGGTTCCAGTCGTTCCGCAGTCGCGTGTGGAACGACGTCGACCCTGCGCGCTGTGGCACGCCGGCGTTCATGGTCGACGGCTCGTTCTCGTACCGGCGCTACGTCGAGTGGGCGTGCGAGGCGCCGCTGTTGTTCCTCCGCCGCGACGGGAAGTACCTGACCCCGAAGCTCACCTTCGGAGAGCTCCTGCGCCAGGGCTACGAAGGCAAGCCCGCGCTGGCGAGCGACTGGGTCGATCACCTGTCGACGCTCTTTCCCGAGGTGCGCATCAAGCGCGTCCTCGAGGTGCGCTCGGCGGACTGCAACGACGCCGCGATGACGGGCGCGCTCGCGGCCCTGATGCGTGGGCTCCTGTACGATCGACAGGCGCTCGACGGGCTGTACGACGCGCTCGCGATGACGCCGGCCCAGCACCACGCGTTGCACCTCGCCGCCCAGCGTGACGGGCTCGACGCCGAAGCCGGCGGGTTCTCGGTGAAGGCGATGGCCGCGACGGTGCTGAAGCTCGCGGCCGACGGTTTGTCGCGGCTCGACCCTGCCGATCGCCCGCTGCTGGCGCCGCTCGAGGCCGTGCTCGCCGACGGGCGCTCACCGGCCGGTCGCACCCTGGAGCGCTTCAGGCGGCGTACGTCCGACTCGGCCTTCCTCGGCTGATCGCGGTCGGACTCGCTCGCTGTGCCAGAAGGCTGCAGCCGCCCGGACCGACCATCGAGCCTCGCATCGCGCGCAGGTGTCCCGGGCTGACGTCCAGGGTGACGAGCATGAGGCTCGGCGCAAACCCTCGATGTGCAGGCCGGCGTGAGCCTGCGCTGACGTGTGGCGCGATTGGGCGTCGAAGCCCGACCGCCACTGTCAGCCCTTGAGCGCAGCCGCGATGCGCTCTGGGTGCCACGAGTCCGGCCCGTAGCGGCCGAGGATCACCATGTTGGCATCGACCAGGAACGGGCCCTTGTCGCCGGGCTTGAGCGCGTAGCCGGCGGCGGGCTTCTCGACGACCAGCTCTCGCACCGAGTCGCCGCGAAGCACCTGCTTCACCGCGAGCTTGACGGTCTGGGCCGCGGCGAGGTTGCCGACGCTGGTCGACCCCGGGGGGGCGTCCTTGCGGGGCGGCGTGGGGCCCGAAGCGACGACCTCGATCACCTCGGCGTCGACGACCCAGCGCGCCTGGGGCAGCACGTCTGCGAGCGGCTCAGGAGGCTTGGCCATGGCTCACTCGACCCACATCAGGCTCTGGAACAGCTTCATGAACTCGCTCACCTTCAGCTTGAAGATGCCGTCGTTGGGCCCGTTGTTGCGCGGCTCGGACTCGGCCCAGGGGTTGCGCAGGACGATCAGCTTCTCGGTGCCCTGCTGCTCGTACCCGAGGATCGAGTACGCGTGGTCGGCGTACACGCCGGTGTTGGTGTACCGGCTCGACTCGTCGCTGCCGAAGGTGCCTGCGCCGACCGGCTTCTTCGCGTCGAGCGCGCGCTTGATGGTGTCGAACACGCGCGTCTCGTTCGACCACGACAGCGCCATGTACTCGGCGTTCTGGCCGAGGCACGCCTCGAAGACGTCGTTGACGAGGCCGCCGTTGCCGATGTCGTTGTAGCTGCCCTTCCACTGCGCGTAGGCCTTCTCGACGAGCGGGTACCAGAGCTCCATCTGGCGGGCGTCGTTCGAGTTCGTGCTGCGGCCGTAGAGCGGCCCGCCGAAGCTGCGCACGTAGAGGTCGGCGTCGACCTTCACCGGCACGTCCTTGAAGCGGCCCGTCGCCCAGTCACGCTGCTTGAAGGTGACGGTGAAGGTGCCGTCGCCGTTGTCCTTGATCATGCGGGTGATGGCGTCGGGGTTGATCTTCGCGATCGCCGCCATGGCCGCGGGGAAGTAGCAGTTGCCGATCTGCCCCTGCGCGACGTCTTCGGCCTTCGGGCCGTCGATGAAGAGCGGCCCGGTGAAGCGCGCCTTGCTGAAGCGGGGCTTGCCGGCGGCGTCGAGCTCGTCCTTGTGGAGCGCCGGGTCTGGCACGAGGTCCTGCGTGCCGGGCTGGCCTCCGGGCACGGTGACGTTGCCGACGGCCTCGCGGAAGTCGACGTTGTTCTTGCCGTCGGTCGCGGCGACGGTGAACGAGTCTCCGGCGCGGCCGTTGACGGTGAAGTTCGCGGGGAAGTTGCCCTTGTCGTCGAGGGTGACCGAGAACGACTCGCGGGTGCGGTTGTTGGTGAGCTGCAGCCGCGCGCCCGGCTCGCTGATCTGCCGGCTCGCGTTGATGTTGGTGACGGCGATCTTCCCGTTGCCGGCGTCGGACAGGCCGATGCGGAAGAGGGCCACCGCCGCGTTGCGGGTGTCTCGCGTCTCGAGGCCTTTGGCGTTGATGGTGACCCAGTCGCTGGTGGAGCCGTCGTCGTAGCGCGCCCGAATGCGCACGACGTCGCCCTCGCGCATGGCCATGTCACCGGTGAGCTTCGCCATGTCGAAGCGCCCGTCTTGACCGGCCTTGCCCACCACCATGGTGTCGTCGACGCGGTACCGGCCGGTGGGCGCCGTCGACAGGTTGATGGCCTCGATCTGCGCGCCGGCCTTGGTGATGCCCGACAGGCCGTTCTTCTGGTCGCCGGTGATGGTGAGGCCGTTGGTGGGCGGCGGGGTGACGGTCGTGCTCCGCCCGAGCACCGCGTCGAGGAACTGCTTCGCCGAGGGCTCGAGCGGCACCTGGCCCGAGTCGACGATGGCCGCGAGGTCGCGCTTCTCGGACGCCGTCATGCCCCGCTGCACGAGGGCCACCTGCTGCTCGCGCGACACGCCCGGCTTCTTGAGCTCGGCGAGCACCTTGTTCGACGACCAGCCGCTGCGATCGCCGATCTGCGCCAGGAGCTGAAACACCTGCTCCTGCCCGAGCTTGAGGCTGGGGTTCGAGCGGTGCTGCGCCTCGAAGGTCGAGTAGAGCGACGAAAGACGGCGGTCGGAGATCTGCGGCATGTCGAGGGGCTCCTGCGTCGGTCCGGCGAAATGACCTTCCTACGACGGGTCGTGGAGGATGTGGAAGACCTTGCCCCACACGGCCCCGCGTCGCCTTCCCATGCGGCTGGATTCTTTCAATCTTCCGGTTCGAAAAACGGGAAGAGCGGTGGCGTTTCCCCGAGGTTCGGGCCGTGGGCTGTGGCAGCTTGCGCGCCCATGAACGTCAAGCGCGACGCCTCCGTGGCGACCTTCCTCCGCAGCGTGCCGGTGTTTTACGACCTGAAAGGCCCCAGCCTCGACATCCTCTTCGACTTCCTCGAGGAGCAGACGTGGGCGCCGGGCGATCACATCTTCAACGAGGGTGAGCTCGGCCGGACGATGTACGTGATTCGGGACGGCGAGGTCGAGGTGGCGCGCAAGAGCACGCGCGGCAACCAGGTGCCCATCGTTCGGCTCGGGCCCGGCGAGACGTTCGGCGAGATGACGCTGGTCGAGCTCCAGCCGCGCAGCGCGACGTGCGTGGTGAAGAAGAAGACCACCACCTATGCGCTGACGAACCTCGATCTGTGGAACCTCTACAAGTCGGACAACTACGCCTACATCATCATTCTGCAGAACATCTGCCGCATGCTCTCGCGGCGGTTGCGCAAGGCCGACAGCCGCATCGTCGAGTTCCTCGACATGCTCGACGAGGCCGGGGTGTCGAAGAAGGCCGCCGGCAAGGCGAAGGCGAAGGGCAAGAAGAAGTGACGTCGGCGCGTTAAGTCGCCGCTCATGTTCACCGGTCTCGTGCAGGACGTGGGCACCGTCGAGCGGCTCGTGCCGGGCGGCGTCACCGACGTGTGGGTTCGCGCTGGGTTCGATCCGTCCGACTACCGCCACGGCGAGTCGATCAGCTGCGACGGCGTGTGCCTGACGGTGGTCGAGTGGAAGGACCGCTCGTTTCGGGTGCAGGCGGCTCCCGAGACGCTCAGCCGCACCACGCTGGGCCGCTGGGCGCCGGGCACGCGCATCAACCTCGAGAAGGCCTTGCGTGTCGGCGACCGGCTCGGCGGGCACTGGGTGCAGGGGCACGTCGACGGCGTCGCCGAGGTGCTCGAGGTGCGGCCCGACGGCGGCTCGTGGCGGCTCGCCTGCTCGTTGCCCGAGGCGCTGGCGCCGTTCTTCGTCGAGAAGGGCTCGGTGTGCATCGACGGCGTCTCGCTGACGCTCACCGAGGTGTCGGCGCAGCGCTTCGGCGTGATGCTGATCCCCGAGACCTGGGACAAGACGAGCCTGTCGACGAAGTCACCGGGAGCGAAGGTGAACCTCGAGGCCGACATCGTGGGCAAGTTCGTGGCGAAGATGATCGGCGCGCGCGGCGGGTTGACCGAGGAGCAGCTGCGCCTCGCCGGCTTTACGCGGTGAGCCGGGCGCTGGTGCTCGAGGTGACCGAAGTGGCGTCGGTGCCGCTCGTCCCGGAGCTGCGCCTCCACCTCTTGATGCCATCGAGCCCGCTCTGGCACGCGACGCCCGAGGCGGCCGCCGCGCGTGGGCTCGTCATGCCCTACTGGGCGGTGGCGTGGCCAGGCGGGCAGGCGCTCGCGCGGTGGGTGCTCGATCACCCGTCGGTCGTCGAGGGGAAGCGGGTGCTCGACGTGGGGAGCGGCGGGGCCATCGAAGGGCTGGCCGCCGCCAGGGCAGGAGCGACGAGCGTTCTGTGCGCCGATGTCGATCCGGTCGCGGCCGAGGTCGTACGCCTGAACGCCTCGCTGAACGCGTCTTCGCGGCTGGTGGCGCCGTGGTTGGGTGACCCCCTCGAGCGGGCGCCTTCCGACTTCGACTGCGAGGTGGTGCTCGTGGGCGACGTGACGTTCGACGAGGCCATCACCGCGCGGCTGGTGCCGTGGCTCCGGGCGCACGCCGACCTCGGTCGCACGGTGCTGGTCGGAGACGCGGGCCGCGTGCCGCTGCCGGAAGACTTCGTTGCGCGGGGAACGCACGCCGCGCCGTTTGACGGCAACCCCCTGGGCTCGACCGAGTGGATCGTCATGGTGCGCGAGGTGCGCGGCCATCGCTGAAGACGCTCTCGGCTGCGCGCGGTGAAAGGAGCCGCTCCAGACGCGAGGCGATCCACCGGTTCACCGCGCAGGTCTGTGTCGTTTCACGAGCGGTGAACGTGGGGCTCGAGGCCCGCTGCGTGATTCGACCCTCGTCACACCGCGAATCGAAGTGGCGCTACCGGCGTGGCTTTCTGGGGGCCTTCTTCGCCGCGGGTTTCTTCGCCGTCGCGAGGCCCTTGCTCACGGCCGGCTTCTTCCTGGTCGCGAGCTTCGGCGGTGCCAGCCGGTGCGCGCGCTTCGCCCACGCCGAGAACAGCTCCGGGTCGTCGTAGAAGCCGTCGGGCACGACGATCCACTCCTTCATCGTCATCGCCTGGCCCTTGCCCTCGTACACCCACGGGTGGCCGCCGGCGGCGATGAGCTCTGTGCGCGCGGCCTCGTCGGCGAGCTTCAAGATGACCTCGTCGTCGGTGACGATGGCGGCGAACATGCCGCCGTTCGGCGCGAAGAAGCCGTGGCCACCGAACATCTTGCGCGGCGTGTGGGGCAACCCGGCGCAGGCATCGGACAAGAGCTCGAACGAGCGCGACATGTGGGCCCAGCAGGATTCGAACCTGCAACCAAGCCGTTATGAGCGGCCAGCTCTAACCGTTGAGCTATAGGCCCTGGTGCTTCAGGGAACGACGAGTCGATAGCGCTGCTCGCGCGTCAAACCAAGCGCCCGCGCACTGACGTTGCCTCGTGGGGTTTTCCGACGGCCGCGCTACAACGCCCGGCCGTGCCCCGTCGGAGCAGCAAGACCACCCGCGACACGTACCACCACGGCGACCTGCGCAACGCGCTCGTGAAGGCCGCGGTCGAGCTGGTCGAGGGCTCGTCCCCAGAGGAGCTGACGCTACGGGAAGTGTCGCGGCGGGTCGGCGTCAACCACCGCGCGGCGTACCGGCACTTCGCGGACAAGACGGCGCTCCTCGCAGCGGTGGCCGAAGATGGGTACCGAGATCTCCTCGCGGCCATGGAAGGTGCGCTCACCACGCTGCCGTCCCGCGCGAAGCCCGCCGAAAGACTCACGGCGTTGGCGGTGGCGTACGTCACCTTCGCGGTCGATCAACCCGCGCGGTACCGCATCATGTTCGGCCGGCGGCTCAACGAAGACGGCCGGTTCAACACCCTCGAAGATCTCGTCGCGCGCGCGTACGGCCTGCTCGCGGGAGAGCTGCGCGCCGGCCAGGTCTCGGGCCACTTCACCGAGCACCCGGTGCGGGAGCTCGTCTTCGGCTTCTGGTCGCTCACCCACGGCTTCGCGAGCCTCGCGATCGTTCGCCGGCTCAAGGTGAAGCGCGCGCTCCTCGAGTCGTGGAGCCGCGAGGTGTTCGGCCCCTTCATCTCGGGCCTGTCTCGCTGACTGCCAGCAAGCGGACGTTCGCTCGGGGACTCCGGTCGGCCTCGACGCTCGTCGCCTTCATCGTGGAGGAGTCGCCGTCGGTCGGAACCGGGCTCCAACTCAGCGCAGGCGCGCGAGCACGGCCTTGATGGTGCTGCTCTGGCCGTCGGGGTCGATGCCTCGCTCGATCGTGCGCTGTCGAACCGTTTCGTCGAACGCCGCCTGCCGGCCTTCCGTGTCGAGATCGTGCCAGTTCGGGTGGCTCTTCACCGCGCCGTCGGCGCTGCGCTCCCGGTGCGCGGACACCACGCGTTCGACGAGCAGGGCGTCTTCGGGCGTCATGGCGACAGCTCCAGATCGAGATCGACGCCGGCCTTCTTGAGGCACTCGGCGAGGAACTTCCGCGCTCGGGTGACGTTCTGCAGGAACGTGTTGAGCGACATGCGCAGCGCGGCCGCGAGCGCGTGATCGTCACCGGTCCCTTCGAGCCGCTTCGCGAGCGCCTGCCCGGGCTGGGGCGGCAGCTTCTCGCGGCACTTCGCGATGGCCGCGCGGAGCTTCGGGTCGGGCGAAACCGGCTGCACCTCGCCCTGGGCGTCGAGCGCGCGGTGGAGCGCCTCCATCTCGGTCGGCGTCGGATTCGTCTTGCGCAGCTCGCTCAGGGCCACGTTGCGCGTCGTCGTGACGGCGAAGCGCAGCAGCGCGTTGGGGCGCCCGTCGTGCACGAAGCGCGGCGCCACCTGCCAGACGCGCAACAGCGCCTCCTGCAGCACGGCCTCGGTGTCACACAGCGTCGCGAAGGGTCGCAGGGTCTGCCGGAGCGACGACTCGACCGACGACGCCCACTGCCCGAAGGCAGCCGCGTCGCCGGCCGAGATCCGCGCGAGCTGGTCCTGCTCTGCTTGCATCGCGACTCCTCTCGCCGCCCACCCGTCACGGGCGTGGACGGCGACGTTCTGCACCGGTCACTGCTCGATGACCACTTCGACGTTCTGCCCGGCGCTGACGAGCTGCACACGCGCGGGGCCCTGCACCTCACCGGGCAGCGTGAGCGTCAGCGTCAGCACCAGGCCCTGGCCATAGACGCCGTTCGAGGTGGTGAACGAGAAGTTCACCTGCGCCTTCACCGTGGTGCCGTCGGCGAGCTCGACGATGGCGTCCTTCGCGGGCACCCAGTCGATGGTCTCGTCGACGACGATCTCGAGATCGAGCCGGGTGCCGTGCTGGCGGAGCAGCTTCGCCACCAGGCGCCGAGCACCACCGCCGGGAGACACCGCCTTCTTCAGCTTGTCGACGAGCGCGCCCAGTCTGAACCCGCGGGATTTGCGGGCCGCCTGGTCCTTCGCGGGCGGTGCGCCTCCAGCGGGCGCCGAGGGAGCCCTGGTGGCGGGCGGCGGCTCCATCACGACCGAGCGCCTCTCCTCGTCGTCGTCGGCGAAACCATCCGCCGGTGCACTGGTCGGGGCGAGGAACGAGCCCGTGGTCGGCTCGTCGAACGACGCGTCACCTTCGGCCTCGTCGCTCATCATCGGCGCGGGGGCTCCGCGGGGAAGGTCCATGGGCTCGGCGACTTCACGCTTCGACGCCTCCTCGGACCGCGTTCGCATCATCGAGGGACGGACGGGCATCGCGGCCGCCATCGTCTTCATCGGGGCTGCCGCCATCGCAGGCCGCAGGCCGACCCCCTCGGCCGACAACCCGTACGCGAGCTCGTGCGGCTGGGTGACGTTGCGCCGCGGCAGGCGTGGGTCGACGGTGAGCTGCTCGCTGATGGCCACCCACGAGGTGAGGCGTGTGGAGATCTGGAACGACAGGCCCAGCTCCGTCACCGCGGGGTCGACCGTCACGCCAGGCTCGACGAGGCGCTGGGTCTCGAGATCCTCCACCAGTTCACGGGCGAACAGCGTCGCCACCGAGCGGCTGCCCTGGCCGAGGTCGGCCGCCGGCACCCGGAGCGACTCCTCGAAGTCACCCACCGCCGTGCGCGCGCGGATCGTCAGCGTGCCGCCGCTGGCCTTGAGCCGCATCGACAGCAGGGCCGGAGCACCGCCGTACACGTCGGGCAGACGCTGAGGCGCCGACAGCTCGAGCGCGTCTCCACCGAGCGTGATGTCGGTGAGCAGCGGCGCCGAGGTGCGCGCCAGCAGCCGGCGGATCATCACCTCGACGTCTTCTCCCAGGCCCATCACCAGCTCGACGCCCCGGCCGCAGCGCGCCGCCGGCTGGGTGAGCGAGCGGTTGACGCCCGAGCCCACGCCGATGGTGTGCACGCGCGAGCCCTCGGGCAGGCGCTTCGAGATGGCGGTGAGCACCTCGTGCTCCGAGCCAATGAGGCCGTCGGTGATGAGTACCACCTGCCGCTGCGCCTCGGCGCGCACGCCCGAGAGCGCCTCGATGATGCCGCTCGCCATCTCGGTGCCGCCCGACGCGCGGAGCTTCGCCAGCCACGCCTGCGCGTCCTTGCGGTTGGCCGCCGTCGCCGGGACCGCCTCACGCTTCCACCGCCGAGGAGACGAGGAGAACTCGATCAGCTCCAGCGTGTCGCGCTCGGTGAGCGAGTCGACGAGCGCCGAGGTGAAGCGCCGCGCCTGATCGAGCGGCTGGCCCGACATGGACCCCGACGTGTCGAGAAGGACGATGAGATCGCGCTTCAGCGCGGTGACGTGCGCCTCGGCCGTCGGCGGCACCAGCGTCAGCAGGCCGTACGACGAGGTCGACGCGGGGCCCTTCGCGGGGCGGCACACGTCGAGCTCGACGCCGACGGCCAGGTTCGCCGCGCGCCACCGCACCACCACGTCTCGGTCCAGGCTCGCGCCCGCGTCGTTCGCGAACGCCACGTCGGTTCCGTTCAGCCCCCGCACCGTGTGGAGCGCGTGGCTGGGCGACTCGGGCCGCACTCCCTCGGCGAGCCGATCTCGCACCGTGAGGCCCAGCGTCAGCTTCACGGGGAGCGCCTGATCCGCCACGTCGACGGTCACCTTCGCGTGATCCGCCACGCGCCCGGGCTCGCCGAGGTAACGGGGCGCCACCACCGTGGGGAAGCGCCATTCCCAGAAGCCGTCGGGCAGCCACGCGAGCTTCTGATCGATCGTCACCTCGCAGATGACCGACAGGCGCGGCGGCACGTTGCCGACCTCCTGGGTGAAGAGGCTGGTGCGCTCCTGATCGAGGATCGCGGCCGTACGGCCCGACAGCACCGCGTCTTCGAAGCGCGCGCGCGCCTGCTGCTTCGTGTCCACCTCGCCGACGATGCGCTGATCGCCGATGGTGAACGAGAAGCCGCTGACGGCGCCGTCGGCCGGCAGTGGGAGCGAGTAGGTGACGCGCAGCGGCTCGGCGTGCGGGTTGTGGAACGTCTGCGTCAACGTCACGCGCACGAGCCCGGCCTTCGCGTCGGCGGACAACGAGGCGCCGGTGAGCGGCAGGGTGCGGCCGTCGAGGCTGACGAGGCGGCCTCCAGACGACTCATACGACGGGGTGGCGTGGGGAGCGGCGGCGGGCATGGCGTGGTTCCTTTCGTCGAGGGGTTCAAGACCCTCAACGCGACCAGGCCCGCAGTCTGTGACAGCGATCTTTTTTCTGCGAGGAAACCCGTTGGTTTCGTTCAGGAAACGGGGCGTTCAGCGCACCCGGAGCAGCGAGATGCCCGGCGGCCCGACCACCAGCACGCGGGTGCCGTCGAGGCTGACGATGGCTGTTCCGCCGCTGGGGGCTTCGAGGTCACGCCAGCCGATGCCCTGCTGCTGCTGGAACACGGAGTCGTCGGTGACGACGTAGCGGTCGGTGGAGCCGAGGCCCCAGGCCATCGCGCGCACTTCTCCGGGGGGGAGCGTGGCGCTCTTCCACTCGGGGCCGGGGCCCTGCACGAGGACTGGTGCGTTCGACGGGGCTTCGCGCTTGCCGAGCACCCACAGGCCGTCGGTGTCGAAGCGCGCCTGCCGCCACGTCGCGGGAATGGGTGGCGCGAGGGCCTCGAAGCGGGTGCCGTTCCAGGTGAAGAGCGAATCGCCCGCGAAGGCGACCACCTGGTCGGCGCCTGCAGCGATGCCTGCGAAGGGCCGAGTGGAGAGCTCTGCCAGCACGAGGTCGACGTCCCACGGGCCCGCGCGCCCATCGGCCGTGACGACGAACAGCACGCCGTTGAGCCGGGTGACGCCGGTGAAGGCGACCGGGCCGTGGCTGTGCTGCACGCGGCCCAGCGCGGTGGGGCGACCGGAGATCAACGTGCCGTCGTCACCCGCGAGGTCGAGCACGCCATCAGCGCCGATGTGCAGCGCGCGCAGCGTCGCGGTGACGCCGAGGTCGACGGGCGCTCCCCAGGCGTTGTTACGGAACGGGAGCAGCAGGCCGCGATCGCCGACGGCCCACACGGTGCCGTCGGGAGCCTTCGCGGCGGCGTGGAGGGTGACGGGCTGGAGCGTCGGCACCACGCTCCAGCGCGGCCGCGCGGTGGGATCCGACGGCGTCACCCGGACCGTGAGCGCGCGCGAGACGCCGCTCCAGCTCGCGCCGAGGCGCACCTGGCCCGCGCAGGCGGGGTCTTCGGAGGGATCGCAGCGGAAGGTGACACTGCCCTCGCCGTTCACGAGGGCCACCTGTTCCCCCTCGACGAAGGACCCGACGCCGGCGGTGAGCTGCACGACGCCGGTGCCCGAGCTCCCATCAGGCTGCGTGGCGATGACGCGAATGATGGCGCGCTCGAAGCGGCCATCGAAGACGCTGCGGTCGCTCAACAGGCTCAGCTCGGGCTCGGCGGGCGGGCCGCAGCGAGCCAGACACAACACGGACGCAGCGAGGGCCAGGTGACGACGCATGGAAGGAGTCTCCTCGTCGTCGCCTTCGGCACGCGTCGCCGGTGGGGTTAAGCCCGGGGTTACTTCCGCCCCACCTCGATGGTGAAGCGGAAGGGCGGCTGCATGTCCGAGCCCCAGACGCTGATGGCGTAGCTGTCGCCTTCCTTCGCGCTCTGCGGCACCTCGAAGCGGTAGGTGAAGACCTCTTCGCCGCGCTTGATGCCGGCGCGCAGGCCGGGGCCGTAGGCGATGCGGCCGAGCCCGTCACCGCCGCGCGCGTCGGCGACCACGTCCATCACGCCGCCCTGGGTGAGCTTGACGTGCTGCCCGTCGAGCACCTGGCCCGGGTTGGCCGGGTTGCCGTGAATGCGGAGGTACTCGACCGCCGAGCCTTCTTCGGTGTTGGCGAGCCCCGGCGCCGGGCGCTGGATGAAGAACTGCCTCTTGAAGAGCGGAGCCTGCTTCATGACGTTGCCTCGTTGGTGCGTGAGTGAGAACGACGACTGCGAGGCACATTGTCGGGGCTTCGAATGCGTTTGTCTCTTGAGTCACGGACGCCCCGGGTGACGTCAGGCCCGTGACGCAAGCGCGCGCCGTCGCGACGCGAACTTGTCTCGTGGGGTGAGGCACGACCCGCCGCGCGCGGGGGTCAGCGCGACCCGTTTGGCGTCGGTTGACCCACCGGTTTCGGGGCGTCGGCGGGCGTGGGCCCGAGGCGTTTCTCGAGGGCCGCGAGGCGGGCGAGCGTCTGCTCGTAGAGCGCGTCGACCTTCACGTGGAGCTGCGTCACCTCGAGGCCCGCGCGCATGTTCGCGTCGTACTCGGCGTCGGAGCGGATGCGATCTTTCGCGGCCTGGCGGTTCTGGCTGATGAGCACCATGCACGAGAGGAAGATGGCCTCGAGCGAGACGACCATCGTCAACAGGCCGAAGGGAAAGGGATCGAACGCGTGCACGCCGGGCACGACGTCGAGGTTCACGGCGATCCACGCGGCGAACCACAGCATGTGCAGCACGAGGAAGCTGATGCGGCCGGAGAAGTCGGCGGCGGCGTCGGCGATGCGCTGCACCGTGGTGAGCTTCTCTTCGACGGCCTCGTTGGGGCTGTAGGTCGGGCGGCTGCCGATGAGCTTGTCGGCTTCGCGCAGGCGTTTGCCGATGGTCGACAGCACGTCCATCGCGGAGGTGGGGTGGCGCTTGAAGAGCAGCTCGAGATCGCCGCGGTCCAGGCGCACGGCGCGGGTGCCCTCGAGGGCGACGGCCGAGGCGCTGCGCGGGTCGCCGTCGAGGAGCGAGAGCTCTCCGAAGAAGTCGCCGGCCTTCGCGGTCTCGAAGACGACGCGCTGGCCGATGGTGTCTTCGACGAAGATCTCCACGGCGCCGGCGACGACGATGAAGATCGATCCGCCGGGGTCTCCGCGCTTGAAGACGACCTGCCCGGGCTCGAAGGTGACGTCGTCGAGCTGCGCGGCCAGCAGCGTGCGCTCCTCTTCGTCGAGGCGCTCGAAGAGGGGAACGCTGGCGAGCAACGTCGTGTCGGCGGGCATGCGACAGCGGCACCTAGCTGCCCTGACGAGTGAGGGCAACCCATGGCGGCGAGGCGTTTGCAGTCGCCGGGGCGGTGATGCGGTATGGTGCCTCTCGACGCGCGGTCGTATCGCGGGGTGAGGGGTCGAGGGTGACGGTCAGGGTCGGTGGGGACTTCGCGGAGGACGGTTCGTGGACGTGATCGATTGGCAGGCGCTGAAGGAGAACTGCGCCGGTGACGACGCGCTGGTGAACGAGATCGTCGAGCTCTTCCGCAAGGAGGGCCCGGTCTTGTTGGCTGACGTGAGGAAGGCCGTGGGCAGCAACGAGGCGTTGGCGATCAAGCGCACCGCGCACCGGCTGAAGGGCGCGCTGGTGAGTTTGGCGGCGCAGCAGGCCACGTCACTGGCGAGGGATCTCGAGCTGGCCGGCGCGCAGAATGATCTGTCGAAGGTGACGCAGCTCGAGACCGAGCTGGAGCGCGAGATGGCGAAGCTGTTGGGCGTGCTGCAGAACCGGGCGTCGTAGCGGGCGGGTTGCGCCATCTACGGACGATTCAGGCGGCGACGCACCCGTTGTTCGGCCATCTCACGACAGTCTTCGATTGCGCGCGCCGCTTCGTCCGCGACCGTGCCCACCCAGCCCTCGGCGACTGCGTGGTCGTTCAGCATCCCTTCCAGGTGCTTGCACATCGGTAGGAAGCCGGTGGATCCGAGCGTGTTGGCGACGCAGTACCTGACCTCGGGCGAAGGGTCCGTCATCGTTCTGAGGAGCACTCGAATCGCGTCCTCGAAATGCGCCTCACCGGGTTCGAACCTGAGGAAGAGGTAGGACAGCACTTCCGCCGCCTGGCCACGAACGCTGGGGTGTTCGGTGGCGTCATCCAGAATCGTCATGGCGACCGGCCAGGTTCGCGTGTCGCCATGCCACGCGAGCGCGTAGAGCACAGCCTGCCGATTGGGTGGCCGCTGCTCGTTCGGGAGAACCTCGAGGAGCGACTCCGTTGTCGACGAGTCGCCACTCAGGAGGCGGGCCGCTCGAATGATCTCTGCCTTGTCTTCACCTACGACGGCCTCGAGCGCTGCGCGGCGCGCGTCTGCATCGAGAGGTCGCGGTGACGTTCTTGTGCCCTTCATGAAGCGGCCCTTCTCCGGTCCCAGGTTGGTCTCACCCTCGTTGCCCCGCTCAGACGCGCGCGCTGCAGGCGAGATGGTCGCGGTGCGGCGGGGCCACCTGACCGTTCGAGTCCTTTTTTCCCGCAAGGGGGATCTGCTCGCTCAACGACGCTTCCTGTCGCCCTTCCCACGCGGTCTCCGGCCACCAGCGGAGACCCCCAGGGCACGGCAGATGCGAGCCCGAGTCCGGGCGGGCACGCCGGCTTCGTCGGCGAACGTGGCGAACCTGTCGACCGCGTCGCGCACTTCGTCGATGACGGCGCCGACGCGCCTCAGGTCGGCCCGGCGAGCCAATTCCTCGAGGTGCTGTCGCCCGGGCCTGGCGCCCTCGCCAGCCACCAGCATCCAGTGCTCGCCGCCGGGTCCCTCGGAGTAGCTCAAGTCGTACGCAGGGCTGACGCTCCACGCACCGCGCTCGTCCATCAAGAACGAAAAGTTCTTCGAGTGGTCGTCCCGGTGATGGGCGAAGACGTTGAAGCAGGCGCGACGGAACACCTCGAGCACCGCCGGCTCGGCTTTGACGAGATGTCGGGTCGCCCGCAGGAGCTCCTCGTAGGTCACCGAGGGTGCGGTGTGGGGCGCGTCGAGAAGGCCGGCCAGCGTGAGCTGGTGCACCTTTCGAGGGCCCGCTCGGTCGAAGCGACGAATCGCGAAGTACTTCCCGGCCAACAGGCGCGTCTCGGGTACGGCGATGCCCGCGGCCTTCGCCATGAGGAAGTACGCGTGCTCGAGCGCGCCGGCGTCGGGCCCGTCCTGCTGCGAGCGGAACTTCAGCAGCCACTGCGTGCAGCCGGGAAGCGCGTGCGCGGCCCCGACGTGGAGCGTCCCTTGCGGGTCGATTTGAACGAGGGCCTTGGGGCGCGCCCCATGAGGCGAGCCACCGATGGCGAAGAGGCGCTCGAAGTCGGTGCGTTTCCCGTCCGCGAGCACCGTCGCGACCTCGGCCTCGAACGCCTTGAGTTTCAACACCGTCGGCCGCTCGCGCAGCTGCTCCGGCTCGTAGACGAGTGCGCCCATCGCGCGGCTGCCCACCAGCGAGAGCCGGTCGAGCGGCCCGAGCTGCGCGCCGGAGTACCCCTGTTGACGAGCTCGCCGGTCGATGAGGAGGCGTCCCCAGCCGTCGGGGAGGCTGTCGTCGAACAAGCCCATCAGCCCGTCGAAGAGGCCTGGGTTGCCACGCACGACACCGGGACGAAGCGGCAGTCTGAAGGGAGAGAGCTCAAGCCCCAATGCCAGGAAGGACGGGTCGAACTCGAACAGCAGTTCGTGCCGGTGGCGCAGCAGGCGGCCCACCACCAGCCGACTGCCCTCGAGTGGCTCGTAGAAGACGGTGAGCCGCGTGACGGGGACGAACGTCATGACGACTTCTTCCTGGCGCGACGCCGGGTCATCGCCGCGGACTGTGCCTCGGCTTCTGCGAGCGAGTTGAACGGTGGCGCTTCGAAGAGCGCGCCGAAGGCGTCGGTGACACCCAGCGCGATGGCGATGCGGAGGGCGGTCTCGAGGGTGCCCATGCCGCTCGCCTCGAACCGTCGCAGGGCCTTGAGCCCGACGCCGGCGTTCGTTGCGAGTTCGGCCTGCTTCACGTTTCGCAGAAGGCGGAGGTGTCTGGCGCGAGCGCCGACCTCATGAAGGGTGTCGGCGACTCCTGGAAGATAAGAGGCCATATCGAGGTTCTTATCATCCGATTAGGTTGATAAAGTGCCCAATCAAGACTTTTAACGGTTGGCCAGATTGTGACGCAATTCAAGGTTCCTTCCGTCGCAGCGCTCGTGCTGAGGCCGGACCTGGAGCCGCTGGAGATCCGCAGCGAGGTGGTCCCGGGCGGGATCGTGGTCTGGTGCGAGAGCGGTGCGCGCGATTTCCAGGTGTGGCTCGACGGAACGCTCGTCCGCGACTGACGCTGTCTGGTTGTTTGCGTGGAGCGAGGCCGGACTGCTCAAGTCGGATCGCTGGTGTTCGGGTACAATCGTGTGAAGACGGCGCGGCCTGTTCGATTCGGGCGCTCGGTATTGGTCTTGCGGAGGCCGGCGTGAGCGTGTCGCCCATGTACCTCGAGTTTCACGATGGTCGGATTTCGATGGTCACGGCCAATTCGAGCCGAGTCGTGGTCGGCTTTGACCATCTCTCTGGCTACTTCCCGACGATGGAGCCCAACACCTACGAGGTGAGGTCCTGCCGGGTGACGATCACCATGGAGCGCGCCGTTCGTTTCGCGGCCAACCTGGGCTTGCACGATCGCCTCTATGTCAGTGACGGGCGCATCTCGGCTGATGGGGTCGAGGTCGTTCTCGGAGCGAGACTTCAACTCGAGGGAGAGTGCCTGATGCAGTTGTTCTTGATGGAAGGTGAGGCGATCACCGTCGAGGGCCCGCACATCGACGTTCGAATCGAAGATGTCGGCCCGATCGTGAGTCACTTCCGGGGCGTGCTGTGAATCGCGACGAAGACGCTCCTTCGGCTGGGGAGAGCGTCGGCATGGCTGCTGTGCTCGACGAAGTTCGCGGTCTCATCTCCGCAGAGCTCGCCGGCGACCTGGGTGGTGCAGCTCTGGTGGAGCGCTGCACCGAGGTTGCTGAACGGCTGCAGCGCGCCTACGGCGGGGAAGCTTCGGTCCGTCACGAGGTCTGGCATTACCTCCATGACACCGACGTTCGGGTCCGCGACCGGGCCTCTGCGAAGGCTCAACTTGCGAGGGTGTGCGCCCTCGTTGCGGAGGCGACGTGAGCTCCTTCGCTGACCTGAGCCGGTGAACTCACGCGGCGAACTGGCGTTCGACCAGGCGGCGGTAGAGTCCCTCTTGCTCCACCAACCCGGCGTGCGTGCCCGACTGCACCACCTGCCCACCCTCGAGCACCACCACCCGCGCCGCGTCCTTCACCGTCGACAGTCTGTGCGCGATGATCAGCGTCGTCCGCCCATGCATCAGCCGCTCGAGCGCCTCGCGCACCAGGTGCTCACTCTCGGCATCGAGCGCGCTCGTCGCCTCGTCCAGGATCAAGATGCGCGGGTTCTTCAGCACCGCCCGCGCGATGGCCACGCGCTGCTTCTGCCCACCCGACAACTGAATGCCGCGCTCACCCACCAGCGTCTGGTACCCCTCGGGGAACGCCGCGATGAAGGCATGCGCGTTGGCCGTCTTCGCCGCCGCTTCCACCTCGGCGTCGGTGGCGTCGGGCCGCCCGTAGCGAATGTTCTCGGCGATGCTCGACGAGAAGAGCAGGGGCTCCTGCGCTACCACGCCGATCTGCTTGCGCAGCCACTCCGGATCGAGCTGCGCGTACGGAACTCCATCGAGCGTCAGCCGCCCCGCCGCCGGGTCGTACAGCCGGTACAGCATCGACGCGATGGTCGACTTCCCCGCGCCCGATGGGCCCACCAGCGCGACGATCTCTCCCGGCTTCAACGCGAGAGTGAAGTCCTTCAGCACCTGCACGTCGGGCCGTGACGGGTACGCGAAGCTCACCTGCTCGAAGCCCACTGCGCCGGCGAGCTGGGGCAGGGTGGTGCCTCCGGTGTGGGGAATGGCCGGCGTGCGATGGAGCAGCTCGAACACCCGCTCCGCCGCGCCCGACGCGCGCTGCACATCGGTCCACAGCTCGGCCAGGGCCGACATGCCGAAGGCGAGCTGCATCGTGTACATGAGGAACTTCAGCAGCGAGCCCGCCGACAGCTCCGCGTGCGCCACCATGCGCGCGCCGTACCAGAAGACGAACGCACCGGCGGCGAACGCAAAGAACGACGCGAAGCCGAAGAACGTCGACGAGAGCGTGATGCGCCGGAACGCGAGCTGGAGCGAGCCGTCGATGGCCCCGCCGTACCGCGCCACCTCTTTCTTCTCGGCCGCGAACGAGCGCACCGTGCGAATGCCCGCCAGCGACTCGACCGCGACTTCACTCGCCTTCGCCAGCGCGTCCTGGCTCTCCTTCGCGAGCTTGCGCACCTTGCGCCCGTAGAACACCGCCCCCAGCGCCACCGGAGGCACCACCGCCAGCATCATCAGCGTCAGCTTCGACGAGGTGAGCAGCAGCATCGCCACCGAGCCGATGGCCTGCACGGTGTTGCGCAGCACCATCGAGATGTTCGCCGTCACCGTCGTCTGCAGCAGCGACGCGTCGGACGACAGCCGCGACGACAGCTCTCCGGTCTTCTGCCCGTCGAAGAAGCCCGTCTCTTGCCGCATCAGCGACTCGTAGAGCGACACCCGCAGCCGGCTCACGATGCGCTCGCCCGCGCGGCTGAAGATGAAGAACCGCAGCGCCGAGGCGATCGCCGTCACCAGGAAGATGCCCACGAGGATCAACGCGAGACGATCGACCCGCGCGAGATCGACCTGCCCCGTCTTCACGTTGAGCGCCTCGTCCAGCAGCGACCCGGCCGCCGACGGAAACGCGAGGTTGCCGCTCGAGCCGACGATGAGGAACAGCGTCGCCAGGAACAGCGGCCACCGCTCGGGCCACGCCAGCGAGTACAGCCGCTTCAGCGTCACCTGCGGCTTCACCTTCGGCGTCTTCTTGTCTCGCTCGTCGTTTCGCACACGCGCTCCCGAGCCCGTCATCTAACCAGCCGGGCCCCGTCGGCACACACCTCTTCACCTTTCTTTACCGCGCGAGCGGACGTGCACGCGGAAGGCTTGGTGCGGAGGACCGCTGGGCTACATTCTTCCCTTCATGCAGACCCAGGAAGACGCCCTGCTCGGTCGTATCGCCGTTCACTACAAGCTCATCAGCCCGGAGCAGCTCACCACCGCGGCCCAGCGCCAGGCGG
>JALOQF010000431.1 GCA_025459425.1 Myxococcaceae bacterium
CTTCGGCACCGACCGACATGATGGAAGTCGCGCCCTGTGCTTCGACGCCGAGCCCTGCGCGGCGCGCCGAGTGTGCAGGACGAGCACCACAGCACCGCGCTGGTGCGAAGCGCTTTCAGCGACCGCTCGAGACCAGCCTCAGCGTGCCGCGAACCAACAGCCAGGCGTTGAGCGCCGCGAACAGCACCAGCACCGCGACCCACGCCTGCCCGCCGAGATCTCCGCCGGGCTTGTCTTCCTGCAAGAGGATCCACTTCGCGGGAGCGCCCGACCACTTCTCGTACTCGGTGAACGCATCGGCGTAGCGGAGCGGCGCTTCGTCGCGCGCCAAGAGCCGCCCCTTCACGGTGAACGGCCGTGGGTCTGGGCTCGGCGCCGGCTGCTGGCCGGGCGTCCACTTCTCACTGGGGAGCGTCGGCCGCCGCAAGATGATGGGCGTGTCGACGATGCCGAGCGCCACCACGGTGGTGTTCCGCTCGACGAAGTACCAACCCCGCGGTGAAGGCGCTCCGTGGAGCTGCACGTAGCGGTTCGACTGCGCGAGATCGAACCGATAGGCCCCCTCGGCGCCGAGGTCGATGGGCTCCCTGGGCGCGAGGAACTGGTACTCGAGGTCGGCCCGCTGCCCCCAGACGAGGTAGGCCGAGAACGCCAACGCCACCGCCGCCACCAGCGGCGTCACGCCCACGTTCGAGGGTCGCGACAGCTTCGCCTCGAGCTCGGCGATGCGCTGCTCGACGTCCTGGCGACGCTCCTCGAGCGCCGTCGGCTCTTGAATGGACGAAGACTCCGGGGCGTTGGCCGCTCCGGAGTCCTCGGTCTTCCCGTCACCTGCGCTCACGAGCCGACCGCTTCAGGCCATGTTGAAGATCTTCTTCAGATCGTTCTCGATGTCCTGCTCGGTGACGCCCTTGGCGAAGGCGAGCTCCTTGATGAGCAGCGACCGCGCGGTGTCGAGCATCTTGCGCTCGCCGAACGAGAGATCCTTGTCGCCCTTGAGGAGGTACAGATCGCGCAGCACCTCGGCGATCTCGAAGACCGAGCCGGTCTTGATCTTCTCCATGTACTCCCGGTACCGCCGGTTCCAGGTCGTCGAGTCGACCGAGATGTCCTTCTCCTTGAGGATCGCGTACACCTGCTTCACGTCGTCCTCGGAGATGATCTCGCGCAGGCCCACGAGGCCGATCTTGTTGATGGGGATGAGGAACCGGCCGCCGTTCTTCTCCAGCATCTTGAGCACGTAGAAGCTCTGTCGCTGGCCGGCCACCTCGGTGTGCTCGATGCCCACCACTTCCCCGACGCCGTGGCCGGGGTAGACCGCCTTGTCACCTGGCTTGAACACTCGACAACTCCTTGTATTTACTTCGGAAATCCAAGCCGTTCCGGCTCAGAGAAGCCTACTCATAGCACACCCGGGGCTTGACTACAAACTCGCACATCCCTACCGTTCCGCGTGGGCGTGGTGGTGGTCGGGGGTGGGACATGGCGGGGTGGACGTGGTGGTCGCTGGGCAATCGCCCGGCGGTGTTTCCGGCGGTGGCGATTCTGGGCGGCGCGGCGGTGGCTGCGACGTTCGAGGTGCCAGCCGGTTGGTTCCTGGTGAGCGCGGCAGGGGCTGGAGGCATCGCGCTCTGGCGACAGGGCCGGTCCTTCGCGCGCCTGGCGATGCTGGTGGCGTGGGCGGGCCTGGGAGCGACGCTGGCATCGCTCCACGCCGGCACCGAGGGTGAGCCCGTCGAGGCCGGGAAACGGGTGGTGCTCGAGGGCGAGGTCGAGTCGTTTCGGGCCGTCGAGGGCGGCGCGCTGGTGGGGCTGGCGGTCTCGCGACTGTCGGACGCGCCGGCGCGGCTGCGGGTGCAGGCCTTCGGGCTGGCCGTCGAGCGCCTCGAGCCGGGAGCTCGCGTGCGGGTCGAGGCCCGCCTGCGACCGCTGGTGCCCACCTCGAACCCGGGTGAGTGGAACGGCTGGCGGCGCGCGCTCGGGCGGGGCCAGGCCTTCGCCGGGAGCTTCGAAGGGAACCGGCTCGTCGTGCTCGAGGCGGCGGCGGCGTGGCGGCGATGGCTCACGGCGACGCACGCGCGGCTCGAGGCCGCGACCCGGGCGGTGGCGCCATCGGAGGCCGCCGCGTCGCTCTTCCTCACGCTCTCGGCCGGCCTGCGGGCGACGCTCGACGAGCAGGTGGAAGACGACTTCGCGCGCAGCGGCCTGGCGCACGTGCTGTCGGTGAGCGGGCTCCACGTCGCGGTGCTGGCGTTCGCGCTCTTCGCGCTGGTGCGACGGCTGGCGCTCTTCTGGCCCGGGCGCCTGTTCCGCCGGGTGGAGCCGGGCCGCGTCGCCGCGCCGCTGTCGTTGCCGCTGACGTGGGGCTACGTCGTCTTCACCGGCCTGCAGGCGCCGGCGGTGCGCTCGGCGGTGATGTGCTCGGTGCTGCTGCTCGGGCACACGCTGCGGCGGCGCTCCGACGGGCTCAACGCGCTGGCCATCGCGGGCGTGGTGATGCTGGTGCTCGACCCTTCGGCGCTGTTCGACCTCTCGCTGCAGCTGTCGTTCTCGGCGGTGCTGGCGCTGCTGCTGGTGACCCCCGGCCTGCGGGCCCTGGTGCCGGTGCCCGTCCCCTCGCCGGCGGTCGCCAGCGGGCTCACGCTCAAGCTGTGGAAGTGGAACGAGGCGGCGCTCACGACGGCGCTGGCGAGCGTGGCGGTGACGGCGGTCTCGGCGCCGCTCGTCGCGGCGACGTTCCAACGGCTCGGCGTCGCGGGCCTCGTCTCGAACGTGGTGGCGATGCCCGTGTCGGGCGCGCTGACGTTGCTGGCGGCGTCGTCTGCGGCCGCCTTCACGGTGACTCCGGGGCTGGCGACGCCGCTCTTGTGGCTTGGCACGCGCCTGTCCGAGGTGCTGCTGGGGCTGGCGCAGTGGTTCGCCGCCCTGCCCTTCGCGACGTGGGAAGTCGCCGCGCCGCCGCCGTGGATCGCGCTCGTGTGGTGGGCGGGGCTGTTCGCCTTCGTGCTCCTGAAGGGGCGCTGGCGCTGGCTGACGCTGGCGACGCCGCTGGCTGCGGTGGTGCACCTCGCGGTGCCTCCGCTGCCGGTCGACGCGGTCGAGGTGACCTTCCTCGCCGTCGGGCACGGAGACGCCACCGTGGTGAGCCACCGGGGCCATCACCTGCTCATCGATGGCGGCGGCGTGCCGAACGGCGCCGACACGGGAGCCCGGTTCGTGCTCCCCTTTCTCCGCCAGCGCCGCATCACCTCGCTCGACCTGGCGGTCTTGAGCCACGCGCACCCCGATCACGCGCTGGGGCTCATCTCGACGCTCGAGAAGGTGCCGACGAAGCGGCTGTGGCTGTCTCCGTCGCCAGCGGGCCCGCTCACGACCGATCTCATCGCCGCGGCCGATGGCGCGGAGATCGAGGTGGTCGAGCGGGGTCACGACGGGCTCACGCTCGGGGCGCTGCAGGTCGACATCCTCGGGCCGCCGGCAGATCGTTCGACCATCGAGGAGGAGAACGATCGCTCGATCGTGCTCAAGCTGACGCACGGCGCGGTCTCGTTCCTCCTCACGGGCGACATCGAGGTGGCTGGCGAAGAAGCGCTGGGCGCTCCGGGCGAGGTGACGGTGGTGAAGGCGCCGCACCACGGCTCCGACACGTCGTCGACGCCAGGCCTCGTGGCCGCGACGCGGGCGAAGTACGTGGTGTTCTGCGTGGGGCGGAACAACCGCTTCAAGTTCCCGCGGGACGAGGTGGTCGAGCGCTGGGAACGGGCCGGTGCGCGCTGCTACCGCACCGATCGCGACGGCGCGGTGACGTTCCGCAGTGACGGCCGCGACGTCGAGGTCGAGACGTATGCGCCAAAGCCGGCCCAGGCGCGGCGGCGGGCGTGGTTCAGACCGTGAGCACCCCCATGGGCAGCCGGTGCTGCGGTCCAGGGTCCCACGCGGCGAAAGGTCACCCGACTGCTGCTACAATCCCTCAGCCATGCAGCTCGCAGAAATCGCACCAGAGCCCTTCGTCTTTGACAGGGCGCAGTTCCTCCGGCTGGTCGACCTCGGGACCTTTCGGGGACATCACGTTCAACTCGTGAACGGGGTCATCATTCGCATGTCGCCTGCTGGCGCATTTCATCACAGCACGGTGTGGAAGCTCGACGACGCGCTCCGTCGGTGTTTCGGCCGGCGCGCGATGGTGCGGGCACAGATGGCGTTCGCAGCCAACTCCCGGTCACGTCCCGAGCCGGACATCGCCGTGGTCCCAGCGGGTGACTCCGACGCCGAGGACCCGACCGAAGCGTTTCTCGTCGTCGAAGTGGCTGATTCGAGTCTCGCCTTCGACAGGACCGTCAAGGCCAGCCTCTACGCCGACGCCGGAATCCCAGAGTACTGGATCGTCGACCTGAATGACCGTCAGGTCGAAGTCCGGACGAAGCCGGTCGGCGGGCGCTACACGCGCTCCGAGGTGTTCAGCCCCGGTGAGTCGCTCGCGGTTCCACGCACGACCAAACGCTTGCGCGTCGTGGACTTTCTCACGACCAGGCGGGCGAGCTGAGCGAAGCGACTCAGGGCGACACGGCCTCCTTCGCGACGCCCCTGGCCAGCCCGGCCTACTCCTTCAGCTCGGGCACGCGACCAGCGCGACGCACGAGGACGATGACGACGGCGAGCAGAGCGACGCCGACACCGCCACCGACGAGGAGCCAGGGCGGTCCGTCACCCTCGGTCGCCGCAGGAGCAGCCGGGCTCGGCGTAGGTGAAGGCGCCTGCGCCACCGCCACCGAGGCGTCGGGCACCTCGGCCGCAGGCGCCACGGGCTCGACGACAGCCACGGGCGGAAGCGGCTGCACGTTCGCGGGAGCCTCGACCGGCGTCTTCGCCACCGGCGCTTCGTCCGCGCGGCGCTGCTTCTCTTCCACCGGGGTCCGGGTGGCGGCCAGCGATTCTTCCGCGCTTCGTTTCTTGTCTTCCGCCGCGAGTCGCTTCGCTTCGAGCGCCTCTTCGGCTGTGCGCTTCTTCTGTTCCGCCGCCGCGCGCCTGGCCTCGAGCGCTTCGTCCGCCTTGCGCTTCTTCTCCTCCGCCGCCGCCCGCCTGGCCTCGAGCGCTTCTTCGGCTTTCCGTTTCTTCTCCTCCTCCGCGGCACGCTTCGCCTCGAGCGCCTCTTCTGCCTTCCGTTTCTTCTCCTCCTCTGCGGCGCGCTTCGCCTCGAGCGCGGCCTGCCGCTGGGCCTCGTCGGCCTGCTTCTTCGCCGCCGCCGCGTCGGCCAGGAGCTGCTCCTTGGAAGGGCCCGCGTCGACGACCGCCACCGCGACGGGTTTCGGCTTCGGCACCTCGGGCATCACGCCGTCGTCGAGCTTCGAGATCATCGTCGGGCTGCTGGGGAACGTCAGCTTGAGGCGCTTCGTCGGGTCGGGCTGCTTGCCATCGCGCACCGGGGTGACGATGACGCGCACCTCGAGGCCCGGAGACACGTCGAAGCGCACGTCGCCAGAGACACGCCAGCGCACGTCTCCATCGTCGACCACCAGCGGGCTCGCGCCGTTGTGCACGGTGATGCGGGCGGTGACGAGGTGCCGCTCGGGGCTGACGTCGAGCACGGCCACGGGCATGGGGCCGTCCTGCACCCAGCCCTGAATCTGCGCGGCGGTGGGCACCTTGAGGGGCTTGTTGTCGAGGAGGATCGTCAGCTCCTCGACCTGCAGGTTGGGGTCTTCGAGTGGCTGGAACTCGACGCGCACGCGCGACGGCGCCTTCTCGACCATCTGG
>JALOQF010000432.1 GCA_025459425.1 Myxococcaceae bacterium
TTCGACCGAGCCCTGCACGAGCTGCACCACGTAGACGCCGGCCGGGAGCGGATCGAGCACCACGCTCCGGTCCTGGAAGCCGCCGCTCGAGTTCCACTGCTCGAAGCCCGGCACCGTGAAGTCGCGATCGGTGCCGCCGAGATCGAGGTTCAGCCACTGGCTGCGCACCAGCGACATGTTCGCGGGGACGCCGATGAGCCGCTCGGGGCCCTGGTCGAGGCGCACCGGGTCTCCCGCCGAGACGGCTGGCGGACCGTCGAGCCCGGGGAGCACCGCCTTGCGGAACGCGCCGCTCAGCGAGAACCGGAGCAGGTCGACCGGGTTGCCCGAGGCGTTGAAGCCGCGCGATAGCGCCCGGCCCGGGTTCGCGAGCGTCGGCGGCGGATCGTACGCGCGGCGCAGGGCCTGCTGGCCTTTGAGGAACGCCGACAGATCCTTCGGCTTGAGCACGCGCAGCTCGACCGGCTCCTTTTCGGCGAAGGACACCTCGAGGCGCGGCGCTTCCTTCGAGCCGTACGCGCGCGGCACCGTCACGTAGAGCGGCTTGGCGAGGGCCGAGGTCGCGAGCACCGCGGCGAACAACAGGGTGAGCTTCTTCATGACCGGAACCCTCCCGAGACGATCTTCCCGTCGGCGTCGATGGTGGCGCGGAAGCCGACCGTGGGCAGCTCTTCGAGCACCTTGCGCGCGGCCTCGATCTCCTGCGGGCCGGTGGTGGCGTTCGCTGCCGGGTGCTCCGAGAACCAACCATCGATGGTGAGCTGCGAGGCGATGCGGCCCAGGTTGAGCGACAGCATGATCGAGTTCTTCGCCGAGACGCCCTTCACCACCGCCGGAACGGCCTGCAGCAACGACGGCTTCTTGCCCGTACAGGTCGCCTGCAGCTCGTCGAGCAGCGGCTTCGTCGACGCGTAGGCGAGCACCGTGCACGCCTTGCCCGACTGCAGCGCGCCGTTGCCGCCCTTCATGGCCTCGGCGATGGCGGCCTCGTCACTGGCGGCGCCCCACAACACCGCGACCTCGGTCGAGCGGTTGCCGCGCGGGTTCCAGATCACCGCGACCTGTCTCGCCTCGAGGGGCCATTCTTTCTTGCCGTCGATCTTCGCGTCGGCGGGCGCCAGCGTGTCCCTCAGCGAGACGGCGCTGAGCTCCTTCGGCAGCTTCACGGCGAGGAAGAGCACCACGCCGCTGCGCTCGGGGATCGCCTTGAGGAGCTCAGGAGAGGGATCCGCGGCCACCAGGCGGCTCTGGCCCTCGGCGGTCGCCGACAGGCCCTTCGGCGTGAAGGCGCCATTCTCGGCACCGAAGTCGAGCGCGGCGAGCCCGTCGACGCCCAGCAGCGCGCTCACCGTCTGTGTGCCACGGCCCACGTCATCGAGCGAGAAGCCGAGCGACACCGCGACGCCAGGCTTCGGCGCTGGGGCCTCGAGCGGCTTGCACATCGCGAGCTGCACGGCCTGTGGCCGGGGCGCGAAGACGAGCCGATCGCCCAGCTTCGCCGCGAAGACGATCTTGTCGGCCAGCACGATGCGGTGAATCGACTCGGCCACCGCGCCACCGTCGGCCTCGGCCGCAGCCCCGACACACGCAGGCGGGTTGAAACCGCCAGACGCGGCCACCTTCACCAGCGTGTCGAAGGCGCCCTTCGCCGCGGCGCCTGGCGCTGGTACCACCACAGCGGGAGCGCCCTTCGCCGCGTCACCGCCGTACCAGACGATGCGGTAGGGCGTGGCCAGCACCTGATCGAGCGCGAGATCGACGACGGCGCCCGAGAACGCCTTGCCGATGTCCTCACCACGCGTGCCGAAGAAACCGCCCCACGCGGCGAGGAAGCCCTGACCGACGGGCTCCTTCATCGCTTTGTCGAGCCAGGCATTCTTGCGCAGCACCTCGTGGGTCGCCTTCGGGTCCACGACGTCGAGCCACAACACTTCGGGCGTCTCGGCGGGCGCGGGCTCGTTCTCCATCGCGGCGTACACGGGCTCGGGCCGGGCGGCGGTGTCGAACGCGCCCGTCGGCGGCGCCTCGGTCTGCTGCGAGCTCGACGTGCCACCAGGCTCGAGCGGCGTGGCAGGCCCTGGCCCCGTCGAGGTCCCCTTCTGTCGGGCTTCCATGACGCCGACGACGATGCCGACGACGGCGACGACACCGATGATGGCGATGATGGCACCGCGGCCGCCCCCTGGAGGCGGTGGGCTCGACGGCGGTGGCGACGGCGGCGGTTGATTGGTGCTCATGACGGCCACTCCTTGAAACGGAAGACACCGAGGAACGAAGGGTTCTGCGGCACCGGGCGCCACTCACCGGGCGCGTCGCGGGTCAGCTCCGAGAGCCGGCCGGCGCGCACCGGAGCGTCCTTCTCACCCGGGTGGTAGACGACGTGCACTTCGCCGTGCGCGCGATCGGCCGGCGCCACGACGAGCATGAGGTGAAAGACGTCTCCCGACTCGCGCGGCTGCCGGAAGGCGAGCACGTCGCCCGTTCGCACCGTGGCGGCGCTGACGTCCTTCGTGAGGCCCACGAAGCTGAAGCCCAGGAGCGTCTCCGCATCGGCGAAGTCGGTGGGGCCGGTGCGGGCGGTGAAGAGCGGCCGCTCCAGCCGCGACGGGTCGACCCGTCTGTAGGCCTGACGCAAGGAGAACCGGACGAGCCCGGCGCAGTCGCGCTGTTCTGGCTGCCACTTCTCGTCGATGCGCTTCACCTGCGCGATGGCGACCTCGGCCATCGCCTGACGGAGCAGCTCGACCGGTGGCGTCGGAGCGGCCGCCAGCGCGAGCGTCAGCAGCGGCAGCACCTCAGTACTCCCCTTCTCCGCCGCCACCTTCGCTCTGCATCTGCTTCGCCGCCTCGTCGAGGTTCTTCGGCCACCGCTCGTCCGTCGGCTTCGGATCGGCCGTGGGCACGTAGACGAGCGCGCGCCCCTGCCCCAGCACGTGCACCCACGCGAGCACCCGCGTGCTGCCCGGCGTCGCCAGCGGAATCTTCACCGTCTTGCGCACCTCGTTCGGCGTGCCCTCGAAGAGCGACAGGTTCAGCGTGGCGATGGTGTGGGCCTTGTCACCGCTGGGCCAGTAGTTCGCCGCGATGAGGTACGTGCCGCGCGGCGGCGCCCGGTGCACGTAGAGGTACGGCCCGTAGCCCGGCTGATCGAAGTCGCCCTGCTGCTCGTTGAGGAAGAAGGTGCCGCCCGACGGACTCGAGGTGTTCGCCCAGTAGACGTGCGCCATCTTCGTCGGCGTCAGCGTGCGCTCCGACTCGCTCTCGTCGGTCGGCTCGTAGAGGTGCAGGTCGGTGTACACGCCGTCGGTGTCGCTGGTGAGGATCACCTTCATCGGTACCGGCGGAATCTGCGCGTACGTGGTGGCCTGGGCGCGCGCCGTGCCGGCCTGGTTGGTGGCGAGCACGGTGACGACGTTCTTGCCCGCGGCGGCGGGGAACTCGCGCGAGAACGAGCCGCCGCGCGTGCGCATGAGGTAGCGATCGCCGTTGATGCTGACGGTGACCGGGTCGATCGACGTGTCGCTGACGCGGCCCTCGACCTTCAGCATGCGGCCCACCGACCAGCCCCCCGTGGGCTTCGACAACGTCACGGTGGCCAGCGTGGTGCCCTTGCCGATGGGCACTCCATCGGTGCGTGCGGGCGCGAGTCTGGGCTGCGCGAGCGTGACGACGACGAACAAAGCGAACATGGGAACGACCCCCGGAGCGAGCGACGCGAACGGATTCAAGGGTCGCGCCATGCTTTGGGCCAGCGGAAAAGCGCGGGAACGTCAGGCGGCACCGTGGGCGAGGAGCCGCGTGACGCGGCTCCTCCAACACGGGTTGACGCGCGCCGCGACTCTTCGCAGAAGCCCCACGGGGCGGTGGGGGCGTAGTCGTGACGACGTTGAACACCTCGATGCGTTGGCTGAGCCGTTTCAAGTCGAGCCGGTGGGGCGCGTGGCACTTCATGACCTCGCCCGTGACGCTCGGTGTCGGGCGCATCGTGCTCGCCGTGCTGCTCCTCGGCGATGCCCTCCGCCGCTGGGAGGACCTCGACGTCTGGTACACGAACGATGGGCTGATGCCCAACCACACGATGCTCTGGGCGCCGCAGTCGCGCCTGGGCTTCTCGGTGTTCTTCTCGGTCTCACAGCTGCACGAAGCGCGCTTCTTCCTGCTGTTGGCCATCGGCATCTACCTGCTGCTCCTCGTGGGCTGGAAGACGCGCCTGATGCAGGTGTTGGCGCTGCTGGCGCAGGTGTCGCTCAACTGCCGGATCCACTACCTGCTCAACGGTGGCGACATCACGCTGTCGATCCTCCTGTTGTGGACGGCGCTGCTCCCGCTCGGGGCCTGGCTGAGCGTCGACTCGGTCGTCGAGCTGATGCGCCATTCGCGGCTCGTCCTCGACGAGCAGCGCCGCGCGACCCTCGTGGTGGACCCGCAGCGGCCCGAGCTGTTCGAACCGCCGCGCCCGCGCTTCGAGTGGGCAACCGTCGGCCTCGTCGCACAGTTGATGGTCATCTACTTCTACAACTTCATCCACAAGGACGGCTCCGGGTGGCGCGAAGGCCGCGTGGTGCTCGACGTGCTCCATCAGGATCGGATCGCGACCTGGGTCGCGGCGCTCGTGCGCACGCACGTCACGCCCGCCATGTCGATGTTCGGCACCCGGGCTGCGCTGCTCACCGAAGGTGCGCTCCCGGTGCTGCTCGCGCTTCCGCTCCTCACGACCCGTCGCCTGGCCGTCGTGCTGGGCCTCTCGCTGCACCTGGGCTTCGCGACCTTCCTCAACCTCGGCGTGTTCTCGTTCACCATGATGGCGATGTGGTGCTTCCTCATCCCGCATGACGATCTGGTGCGGGGCCTCCGCCTCGTCGGCGGCCGGCGCGAACGGCCGGCGGCCGTCACCTTCGACGGCTCGTCGGGCCTCGCCACCTGGTTTGCCCACGTGTTGCTGTGCTTGCAGCGGGTCAGCGTGCTGCCAGCGGCCTTCACGCTCGAGGCGCGCGCACCGGAGCCCGAGAAGGCGCCCGCGTCACTGCTCGAGTGGTCCACCATCGGCGGTACGAAGCTCGAAGGCGCGTCGGCGCTCGCGGCCGTTCTCGCGACCTTCCCGCTGCTTCGGCCCATCGCCTGGCTGTGGAAGACGCCGCTGCTCAGCGGCGTGGTGCGGGCGGTGAAGACACGCCACCAGTCGATCTCGGCCTTCTTCGCGCTCGACGCAGCGTCGACTGCGCCCCAGGTCCTCCCCGACGAGAAGCCCTGGGCCAGCGCCATGCGACGGGCGAAGCGCACCGCGTGGAGCGCGCTGACGGCGTACATGGGCGTGGTCTTCATCATCCAGACCGCCGCGCAGAACGCCCCGCCCGCGCTGCGTCCTGAGGCCCCCTTCTGGGTGCAGTGGCCCGTCGAGTACCTGCACCTGTACCAGGGCTGGGGCATGTTCTCGGAGTCACCGCGGGGCGACGCCACCATCGTGGTGCGGGCCTTCACGGTCGATGGGCGCCTGGTCGACCCGCTGTCCGAGCGGGCCTCCCCGAGGTCGCCGCCGGGCCTGCGAGCCATCACCGAGCCGCTGGGGCATGACGCCTTCTGGTGCGACTACCTCTCGCGCATCGCGGGCGACCGCTCGTACCACTCGCCGCTGCGTGACTGGATCCTCGCCTATCCCCGTCGCACCGGCCGGCAGAACGACGCCATCACCCGCTTCGAGGTCGTTCAGCTCACCGACACCTCACCCTGGTA
>JALOQF010000433.1 GCA_025459425.1 Myxococcaceae bacterium
GCGTGCACCACGAAGCCCTGCCGTGGCTCGTGCGACGCGCGCACCGCGATGCGGCCGCGGCTCACCGTCAGGGCGATGTCGCTCGCATCGGCCCGGGTGAGCGCCAGCTGGGTGGCCGCCGCGACGCGCACGTGGCTCGCGTCGGGCAGGTGGACGAAGGCCTTGCCCGCGACGCCTGTCTTCAGCACGTCGCCGGTCTGCAGCGTCTCGCCCGCCATCACCGGTTCGATGGACGCAGCCACGCGTGTCAGCCCGCGCGCCATCTCGACACGGACCGGCGTGGGCGTGACGACCTCGACGAGCGGCGGCTGCGGCGGGGGCTCGACGGGAAGCTGCGACGGCCACAGGACGAGCCCGACGAGCGTCGCAGCCGCGAGCAGCCCGCCACCCATCACGAAAGGCACCCACCTCGGCCGCGCGGAGGCCCGCAGGCGCTTCTCGACGAGCGCACCCACCTTCTCGTCTGTGGCCTCCCACGCGAGCACCGGCGCCGACGCGCGCGCTGCGTCGAGGGCCCGCCGCGCGAGCCGCACGGCCTCGAGCCCGTCGCGACACTCGGGGCAGTCCGACAGGTGCAGCTCGACGTAGCGCTTGTCTTCCAGCTCCAGCTCGTTGGCGGCGAGCGCCCACAGCCGTTCCGTCTCGTGGCGCATCATGGCTGCACCTCTGCCTGGACGAGGGCCTTCATCGCCTTCGTGAAGTCGAGCCGCGCGCTGTGCAGGCGGGAGCGCACGGTGTTGTACGAGGTGCCGACGGCCTGGGCGATCTCCTCGGGGCCCATGCCGCAGAGCTCGTGGTAGACGAAGACGACGCGTTTCTTCGCGGACAACGAGTCGAGCGCGCGGTGCACCAGCCGGGTCGCCTGCGCCTGCTGCGCGGCCCGCTCCGGGTCGACACCGCCGAACACCTGCTCGGGCACCTCGTCGGTGAGCTCTTCGCGACGCCTCCGCCACCAGCGCAGGTGCATGAGGGCGACGTTCCCGCACACGCGGTAGAGGAACGTGCGGAACTGCGACTCTCCCCGGAACGCGGGGATGGCGCGCAGGAGCCGCACGTACGTCTCCTGCACCAGGTCGTCGAGGTCGCTCTGCCGCCCGGTGAGGTGGAACAGGGTGCGGGCGACGTCGTCTCGCGTCAGCCGATAGAGCTCTTCGAAGGCCAGCGCGTCGTCACCCTTGATGCGGTCGACGAGGCGCAACAGCCTCGCCTCGACCTGCCCGGTTGGCGGAGGCGTCGGCACCAGCCTCGGCATCGGGAGCGCTTCTGCAGTCATCGACGGCCTCCTGGCGTTCACCCGGAGTTGGTTGCCGGAGGAGCGCCGGGCGATCGACGCGACAGGCCCATCGACGCACCCGGGCCGGTTCGATTCACAAAGACAAGACGTGTGCGTCGGTGCGGCTGGCCGCTGCGGCGACGAAAGCGAGCGATCGTTTTCCAGAGCACCGGCAACCAAGTCGATGCGTGCGCGAAGAAAGAGCGCGCCACTGACCGGGACCGACCAATGACTGCACTGAAGCTCCGAAACCTGCTGCTCCTCGCCGTGCCGGTGCTGGCCACCAGCGCCTGCACCATCGTCGACTACGACGACCACTACGCCGACTGTACCTTCGGCTGTCCGGGCGATTCATGTTCGTCCAACGACGAGTGCGACGAACGCTGTAGCTGCGCGAAGGGCAAGTGCACGCCGAAGCCGCGCTGCAACACGACGGCTGAGTGCAGCAACGGCACCACGTGCCAGGCCGGGCGCTGCGTGGCGGCGTGCACGCAGAACAGCGACTGCAGCCGCGGCAACTTCTGCCTCGCCGGCTCGTGCCGTGCGATTCCTCCCGGCGCGAAGACCTGCAACTCGGCGGCGCAGTGTGGCCTCGACCCGTGCATCAACGGGTACTGCGTGCGGCCGTGCGCCACCGCGATGGACTGTGGCGGCGGCCAGGTGTGCTCGAGCGGCTTCTGCGCCAACCCGCCCGTCGTCGATGGTGGTTCGGCCGGTGGCGCTGCGGGTGGTGGGTCGGCCGGCGGCTCGAGCCAGGTCGACGGTGGCTCGGCTGGCGGTGCGGCGGGCGGTGGTTCAGCCGGTGGCGGCGCCGCGGGCGGTGGGGCTGCTGGCGGAGGCTCGGCCGGCGGCGGGCGGGCAGACGGTGGTGTGCCCTCGACGTGCACCTTCAACGCGGACTGCGGCGTGGGTGCCTGGTGCGTGAACGCGACGTGCTTCTTCGGCTGCTCGGCCGACACCGACTGCAGCGCGACGCAGACGTGCCAGGGAGGCCTCTGCAAGGCGCGCCCGGCCGGCACCTGCTCGAATTCGTCGCACTGCGCCTCGGGTCAGGACTGCGTCAACGCCACCTGCGCCACGCGCTGCTCCAGCGACGCGCAGTGCAGCCAGGGCAAGGTGTGCCGCATCGGGTACTGCCTCGAGCCCACCACCTCGGTGTGCACCACCAACTGTGACTGCCCGACGAGCCAGCGGTGCGTGATGGGCAGCTGCCAGCCATGACGTGAAGGGCATCGGCGGGCCCGCGCTCCCCCGGCCCGCGCGAAGTCCTCGAGCCGCCCGTCTGGCCCAGGTGCCAGGCGGGCGGTTCGGTTTTTCAGGAGCGATGAAGAAGAGCACGGTCGCCGCAGCATCGCCGAGGCAGGGTCCCGGCGCCGGACAGGTGAGCGGCCGGTGCTTCGGCTGAGCCAACGTCCCCCGCACCATGAAAGCGAACGGACCGTGCCGCGTCGTCACGCAACGCCGAGTCTGAGTCCCAGCGCCGAACGGGAGACCGGCGTTGCCGCCTCACACGGTGGGGCCGTCGGCGCCGGACAGGAAAGCGGCCGGTGCTCGTCTTCACGCCCCGCCGAGGCAGGTCCCCAGGGCCGCGCGGCTCGAGCCACACGTCTCGACCGGCGTGTCGCTGCACGTCAAGCTGCCGAGGCACACCTCGTAGTCCCGGAGCTGTCGGTCGCACCGGCCGGCGGCACCCGTCCGCAGGACGCGCAGGTCGTCGCGGCACTCGCGCTCATTGAAGCCGCGGCTGCCCGGACACAGCGGGCGCTCGCTGCAGTACGTGTCACCACCACCGCCGCACGCCGAGAGCAGCACGGCCACCGCCAACGACGTGAGGGTTCGCTGGAGCATGGCGAGCGCATAACGACGGCCGCCCATGGCGCGCAAGTCGGCGCCGAGCGCGGTCAGGACCGGCGGGTCAACGCTGCGGCGAGTTCTTCGTACAGGTGAATCGCGCTCTTCACGGACTTGTCGAAGTCTCCGAGGTGCAGGCTCTCGTTCTCGCCGTGCGCGTTCGTGTACGGGTCTTCGACGCCGATGAGGAGCGCCGGCACGCCGCCGAGCTCGTTCGAGAACGGCTCGACGAACGGAATCGACCCACCGCAGCCGATGGCCACGGACGTCGCGCTGTAGCCCTTCTCGAGCGCGCGGAACGCCGCCTGGAACGCAGGGCCCGAGGAGTCCGTGTACCACCACTTCGCGCCGGGCTCGGCCTTGATGGACACGTCGACGCCCCAGGGCGCTGCGGCCTTCAGCGCCGCGACGAGCTTCTGCTGCACGTCGTCGGGCTCGAGGTCTGGCACCAGGCGCACGCCGACGCGCGCCCACGCGGCGTCACAGACGATGTTTCGTGCGTCCTTCTTCGAGCTCGCCTGAAGCGCATTGACGACGAGCGACGGCTGGCGCCAGTTCGTCTCCCAGGGGTGCCGCCCGTTTCCCATCACCTGCACGCCGGGCAGGAGCCCCGCCTGCCGACGGAACGTCTCGAGGTCGCCCGGCAGGTTGGTGATGGAGCGCTGCTCGGCGGCCGTGAGCGGCTTCACCTGCTCGAGAATGCCGGGGATGGCGATGGTGCCGTCGGCGTTGGTGAGTGACGCGAGCATCTTGCACAGCGCCATCGTCACGTCGGGCACCGGCCCGCCCCAGAGGCCCGAGTGGAGCGACTGCTTGAGCGCCCGTACCTCGACGTCCACCGTCACCAGCCCGCGCAACGCGGTGGTGATGCTGGGCAGCCCGGTCTCGAAGTTGGCGGTGTCGGTGAGCACGATGGCGTCGGCCTGGAGCAGCGCGCGGTGCGCCCGCAGGAACGCCGCCAGGTGGTTCGAGCCAATCTCTTCTTCGCCCTCGATGAGCACCTTCACGTTGAGGGGCAGCTCTCCGGCGGCGGCGAGCCACGAGGCCACGGCGCTCGTGTGCACCACGATGCCGGCCTTGTCGTCGGCGGCGCCGCGGCCCCACAGCCGGCCCTCGCGCTCGACGGGCTCGAAGGGCGCCGACTTCCACAACGACTCGTCTCCGGCCGGCTGCACGTCATGGTGCGCGTAGAGGAGCAGCGTCGGCTTGCCAGGCGCGCGCAGGCGCTCGCCGTAGACGTAGGGGTGGGCGCCCTCGACCTCGAGCAGCTTCACGTTCTCGAGGCCGCGCTGCTTCAGCAACGTCGCCGTGGCCTCGGCGCTCGCGCGCACGTGTTTCGGGTCGAAGCCGTCGAAGCTGACCGAGGGAATGCGGACGAGCGCCTTCAAGTCGTCGAGGTACTGCGCGCGGTGCTGGTCGAAGTGGCTCACGGCCCCGAGAACGGACATGGACCGAGCGTGTACCCGACGGGGGGCGAGCTTTCCATCGAGCCCACGGCCATCGAGAAAACGGCCTTCACCGGGCCGCGAGCACCGTGGCGAGCTGCCCGCGAATCCACGAGAGCGCCTCGTCGAGCGTCTCGTGCACCTCGACCTCGATGGGGTGCTTGCGGGCGAACTGGGCCAGCTTGAAGCCGCGCGCCGCCACCCGCACGCCGATGGAGCGCGTGACGATGCTCATGGCCGAGATCTGCAGCTCACTGGTGACGTCGAGCCAGAACGAGGGCACCGAGAGGTCCACCATCGTCACCGCTTCACCGACGTCGAAGACGATGCCGACCCGCCCCGTCTCAACCGCGACCCGGAGCGCTGCGACCAGGGGAGCCTGCGCCTCGGGCAGCAGCTCGGCAGGGGCGCGGTAGGTGACGACGAAGAGACCAGACGACGGCGACGTGAACGACACTGGCGACAGTCTGAGACGCGCTCGCCGGTTCGCGCAAGGCAACAGTCGTTGACGCGCTTACAGTCGGCCTGTGACGACGAGGCAAGACAGCCCGCCGTTCTTCACCTGGAAGGAACGACTCACCTCCAGCCCGAGTGCGTCGACGCCGTCCTGCAGCAAGAAGCCAAAGCGCCAGCCCCGGAGCGACTGCTTCAACGTGCGGCCTACCCGGGAATACAGCGTCGCCAGCTCGAAGCGGGTGCCGACCCGCTTGCCGTACGGCAGGTTGGCCAGCACGAGCCCCGGCCGGACGTCTGGCGTCTTCAGCGCCGTCGCGTCGAGGCGCTCGAGCTGCAGCGCGTCGAGGACGCCGGCACGACGGGCGTTGCGACGGGCCACGCCCAGCGCCCCGGCGTTGAGGTCGGACCCACGCAACCACGTCGAGACTTTGGCCCGCGCCGCCTTCGCCTGCGCGAGCGCCTCGGGCGACACCGCCCCGAAGCGCTCGAAGGCGAAGCGGCGATTCCGGCCGGGCTGGAACCCGAGGGCCTGCTCGGAAGCCTCGAGGAGGAACGTCCCGCTCCCGCACATGACGTCCCACAGCGGCTCGCCGGGGTTCCACTCGCAGAGGCGGAGCACGCCCGAGGCGAGCGTCTCGCGCAGAGGCGCCTTGCCGGTCTCCTGGCGCGCGCCGCGCACGTGGAGCAGCTCGCC
>JALOQF010000434.1 GCA_025459425.1 Myxococcaceae bacterium
GCTGCAGCGCTTCGGGCGCCGCGCCGACGCCGAAGACGTGCTCGACGATCTGCGCGACGACGTGCCGCTCCACCCCGAGCTGCTGCGGCGCCTGGTCGAGCTCGCCCTCGAGGCCGGAGAGCTCGATCGCGCCGAGCGCCTGCTGGTGGCGCGCGTCGAGTCGTGGCCCACCGACTTCGCCTCGTGGATGCAGCTCGCCGAGGCGCGCCGCCGCAAGAAGGACGCGCTCGGCGCCCGGGCCGCCCTCGACCGGGCCGCCGCCCTCGCCCCCGAGGCGGCGAACCCCTGGGTGAAGCGGGGCGATCTCGCCTACGAGGACGGTGACGTGCCCCAGGCGGTGGCCGCGTGGCGCAAGGCCCTCGAGCGCAACCCCGAGAACGAGGCGCTCGCGAACCGCGTCGAGGCGCTCTCGCCCGAAGCCCGTGGTGCCTGGCTGGCCGACGCGCCCGACGACGACGCCATCGCGCGCGCCATCGCCCGCCGAAAGGACCTGCACCAGACGCCAGGTGCCGACGTGGCCTGGTTGCTCGATCACGAGGTGACGCAGCTCAACAGCGACGGCAGCACCTCGAACGTCGTCACGGTGGTGGCGCACGCCTTCAACGCGCAGGGGCGCGACCGCATCATCAAGCAGACGGTGGGCACCGGCCGCCTGCGCGTGCTCCACAGCTATTCGATCGACGAGAAGGGGCAGCGCACCGAGGCCTCGAGTGAGCGCAGCCGGCAGATCTTCTTCCGCGGGCTGCAGCCCAACGCCACCGTGGTGCTCCAGTACCGCCTCGACGTGCCGCCCCGTGGCTACCTGTCGCGGTACCTCACCAAGAGCTGGGCCTTCCAGTCGCTCGCCGAGCAGCGCCTCGAGGCCCGCTACGTCATGTGGATGCCGCTGGGCACCACCCTCAACGAGCAGCGCATCGGTGGGGTCCAGCGCGTGTCCGAGAAGCGCGGCGAGCAGCTGCGCGTCGAGTGGTCGTCGGTCGACTCGCCGCCGGTGGTGAGCGAGCCCTCGATGCCGCCGCTCACCGAGGTCGCGGCGAACATCAAGCTGTCGACGGTGCCCGACTGGACGACGTACCTCTCGTGGGAGAAGTCGCTCCTCGAGGGCGTCTTCCGCGACAGCCCCGAGGTCGACGCGGTGGCCCGCCGGCTGGCCGACGGCGCGAAGGACAACGTCGACCGGCTCGAGCGGATCCACCAGTTCGTGATGGAAGAGATCCGCTACCAGCAGGACTACGAGAGCTTCATCGCCGGCGTGAAGCCGCACCCGGCGCCCATGGTGCTCGAGCGTCGCTACGGCGACTGCAAGGACAAGGCGGTGCTCTTCATCACGCTCGCGAAGAAGCTCGGGCTCGAGGCGCACTTCGCCAACGTGCGCACCCGCGACGCCGGGCAGATCGCCCGTGAGGTGCCGATGCAGCAGTTCAACCACGCCATCGTGTACGTGCCGAAGCAGGCCGGCGTCGACGAGGGCCGCTTCTTCGACCCGACGGCCGACCTGCTCGACCTCGACGTCGTGCGCTCCGACGACGTCGGCACGCAGAGCCTCGTCATCGACCCGGCCACCGGCGCCCACACCTTCCGCGAGATCCCCTTCCAGGACGCGGGCAAGCACCGGCTCTCGTCGACGGTCGAGCTCGATCTCTCGGCCGACGGCAGCGCGCGCGGGCGCTTCGGCCTCGAGGCGAGGGGCCGCGGTGGTTCGGCGCTGCGGGTGGCCTCGCGCGACGCCGAGCTGTTTCAGCAGGCCGTGCAGCGCATCGCGTCGGGCCTGGTGCCGAACTCGACCACGAGCGGAGTGGCGGTCGTCGAGGCGAAGGACCTGCGTCGCCCGGCGAAGCTCGAGGCCCTCGTCGAGGCGAAGACGTTCGCGCGCTCGGAAGGCGACACCCTGCGCATCAAGGTGCCCTCGTCGTGGAACCCGCGAGGCCTCTTCAGCCTCGCCAGCCGCCGGCACACCCTCGTGCTGGGCACCCCCTTCACCGACGAGACGACCTTCTCGGTGACGCTCCCCGAGGGCTTCGAGGCCCGCAAGCTGCCGGCGTCGGGCACCATCACGCAGCAGTGCCTCGAGCTGAACCGCACCGTGACGCAGGCCGGCCGCACCGTCACCAGCCGCGCCGTCTTCCGCGTCACCTGCGAGCGCGTCGCCCCGGCCGAGTACCCCACCTACCGCTCGAAGGTGGACGAGATGATGCGGCTCCTCGAAGACGAGCTCGTGGTGGGCCCTTCGTCACCGAAGGCCCCGGCGAAGCAGCCGGTGCCGGTGAAGACGCGCTAACGTCGGTGGCCCTTCCGTGCGACACGTGCTCTTCCGCCTCGAGAAGGACCGCTACGCGCTGCCGCTGTCGGCCATTCGTGAGGTCATCGTCGCCCCCGACACGTGGACCCGGGTGCCGCGGGCGCCCAGGGCCGTGCGCGGGGTGATCAACCTGCGCGGCCGCGTCGTGCCCGTCGTCGACCTGCGCGAGCTGCTCGACGTGCCGGGGGCGCCCACCTCGACGCCCGGCCGCGTGGTGTTGCTCGACCGGGGCCGCCGCGAGCTGGGGCTGCTGATCAGCGACGTCGACGGCATCGAGAGCATCGAGAAGGTGGGCCCCCCCGCGCCGAAGGCCTCGCTCGCGGTGAAGGGGCTCGCCCGGCTGGGGGCCCTGCCAGTGACGGTGCTCGACCCCGACGCGCTCGACGCGACGGTAGCCCGCGCCTTCACAACCAAGTAGGGTCCCGGACGGTGAGCGCGATGGCGAAGAAGGTCCTGGTGGTGGACGACTCGGTGTTCATGCGGGACATCATCAAGGACATCTTCGCGGCCGGTGGCTTCACGGTCATCGGTGAGGCGGGCAACGGCGTCGAGGCCGTCGAGAAGTTCAAGGAGCTCAAGCCCGACCTCGTCACGATGGACCTCGTGATGCCGTACCGCAATGGCATCGACGCCACGCGCGAGATCCTCCGCACCGACAACAAGGCCCTGGTGGTGATGTGCAGCGCGCTCGGCCAGGAGACGATGGTGATGGAGGCCATCGAGGCCGGCGCCGTCGACTTCATCGTCAAGCCGCCGCGCGCCGAAGACGTGCTGGCCGTCGTGAAGAAGGTGCTCGGCGAGGCCTGAGCGGTTTTCCGCTAGGCTCTTTGGGACCGTGGCCGGCGCTTCCTGGGACACCTCGCGCTACCTGTCGCTCTTCGCGGGTGAGGCGAGCGAGCACCTCGAGGCGCTCGGCAAGGACGTGGTGCGGCTCGAGCAGGGCGCCACGGTGGCGCTCGTCGACTCGATGTTCCGGCACGCCCACTCGGTCAAGGGCATGGCCTCGTCGATGGCCTTCGAGGCGACCGCGAAGCTCGCCCATCGCCTCGAAGACCTCCTCGACACGCTCCGCGCAGACGTGGCGAAGGTGAACCAGGCCGTCGCCGACGTCATCCTCCAGACGGTCGACGCCCTGTCGGCGCACGTCAAGGCCGCCACGCAGAGCCAGCCGCTGCCCGACAGCACGGCGCTGGTGGTGCGGTTGTCCGAGCTGAACGCCGGCCTCAAGGGCGTTCCGCCGCCGCCCGTGTCGGCGCCCCCACCACCCCCCGTGCCCGAAGCCGCTGCGCCACCAGCGGCGAGCCCGTCGGGCGTCGTCGCCGTCGACGCGGCCGCACCGCCGCGCTTCGCGCTCAAGCTGAAGATCAACCCGGCCTCGAACCAGCCGGGCGTGCGCGGCTTCCTCGCGTACAAGCGGCTCACCACCCTGGGGAACGTCTTCGAGCTCAAGCCGCCGCTCGACGACATCAAGGCCGGGCGGGTGCCCCAGGGGGCCGTCACCCTCGAGCTCGAGACCGATCAGTCCGAGGAGTCCATCACCCGCACCATGCGCACGGTGGCCGACGTCGAGCTCGAGTCCATCGGGCTGGTGCAGCGTGCCCCACCGCCACCCCCGCCGGGGGCCGAGGCCGATCGCGTGGTGGGGCAGGAGCCCGCCCGCACGATTCGGGTGCGCACCGAGCTGATGGACCAGTTCCTCGACCACGCCGGCGAGCTGCTCCTGGCCACCGCGCGGGTGCGACAGATCGCCCGGGGCATGCCCGAGGCGCTGAGGCCACCGCTCGACGAGTCGGTCGACCGCCTGCACCTGCTGGTCAAGGGGCTGCACGACAAGGTGATGCAGGCGCGCATGACGCCCCTCGCGCTCATCACCGACCGGCTCCCGCGCGCGGCCCGCGACATCGCCCGCCGCCGCAGCCGTGACGTCGAGCTCGTCATCACCGGCGAAGACATCGAGCTCGATCGCGCCATCGTCGACGAGCTGGCCGACCCGGTGCTGCACCTGTTGCGCAACGCCATCGATCACGGCGTCGAGCCGGCCGAGGTGCGCAAGGCCGCCGGCAAGCCGCCGAAGGGAAAGGTGGCGTTGAGCGTCACGCGCCAGCGAGACCGCGTGGTGCTCGAGCTGTCGGACGACGGGCGCGGCATCGACGTCGAGCGGCTCAAGGTGCTGGTGGTCGAGCGGGGCCTGATGACGCCGGAGCAGGTGCGCGGCCTGAGCGAGCGCGAGACGTTGATGCTCGTGTGCCTGCCGGGGCTGTCGACCGCCACCGACGTCACCGACATTTCGGGCCGCGGCGTGGGCATGGACGCGGTGAAGCGCGTGGTCGAAGCCGTGGGTGGTTCGCTCGAGATCGAGACCCGCGCGGGCCGTGGCACCACCTTCCGCCTCGCGGTGCCGCTGACGGTGGCGATGGTGAACCTGTTGCTGGTGGGGGTGGGCGACGAGGTCTACGGCCTGCCCATCGGGAAGGTGAGCGGGGTGGTCGAGACGGCGCGAGGGCGGCTGGCGCTCAGCCAGAGCGCGCCGGTGCTGCAGTGGGGGCAGAGCGTGCTGCCGGTGCATGAGCTGTCGTCGCTCCTCGAGGTGCCCGCCGGCCCGGCCTCGGCCGTGGCGTCGCCCTTCGTGGTCGTCGATTCGGACGAGGGCCGGGTCGCGCTGGCGGTCGACCGGCTGCTGGGGCAGGAAGAGGTGGTGCTCAAGGCGCTCGCTCGTCCGCTCGACCTCGTGCCCGGCCTCGCCGGCGTCACGATTCTGGGCAACGGGCGGCCCGTCTTCATTCTCGACGTCGCGCGCCTGGTGACGGCGTGAAGGCACCGCTCGCCCGCCAGGAAGACGCGCTGAAAGAGGTGGTGCACCTCGGCAGCGCCCAGGCCGCGTCGATGCTGGCGCGGCTGGTGGGCGACGTGGGCGTGCTCGTCGAGGTGCCGCGCGTCGTCGAGGTGACGCCTCCGCAGCTCGGCTGGCTCCTCGGGGGCCGTGACGTGCGGGTGCTCGCCGCGACCTTCGATCTCGAGGGAGAGCTCCCCGGCACCTTGTGGTGGTTGCTGCCCCTCGACTCGGCCGAGCGGCTGGGCCAGCGCCTGCTGCGACGGCCCGGCGTCTCGGGGCCGCTGTCGGCGTCGGCCAACGCCGCCCTCGCCGAGGCCGCCAACATCGTCGCGTCGGCCTGCTGCTCGTCGATGGGCGCGATGCTGAACGCGAAGATGCTGCCGTCGACCCCGCAGGTGAGCGAGACGACCGTCGAGGCCCTGCTCGCCGGCGACGGCCCAGCGCGCACCGCGGTGCTGGCCGGCTTCGTCTCGACGAACGCGCCCACCTTCTCGGGCACGCTGGTGCTGCTCATGGCCCCCGAGGTGGCCGAAGACGTGCT
>JALOQF010000435.1 GCA_025459425.1 Myxococcaceae bacterium
CCGCTCTTCGAGCTCAGGGCCCTGGCGCTGGCGGGCGATGACGCCTCGCTCCGGGTGCTGAACGACGCGGTGATGGCGAGCGGACCTCTGGCCGAAGCGTACCTCCTGGGACGACATGAAGAAGTCTGGGAGGCCCTTCGTGCCCTCGGGCCCGAGCTGCGAGCACCGGGCGTGTGGCAGCAGGCCTGGAGCATCGGCTGGGAGACGATGCGCCGGGTCCGAGTGAACCTCAACGAATTGAAACGGCGACTCCTCGCGCGCGGCTACCGGTTCCTGTTTCCGGAAGAGGCTGTTGGAACACCGGCAAGCGTGAGTTCCTTGAACGCGCTCGAGGCGATCGCGAATGGCCCGCTGCCGCTGTCGCTCCATGCCTTCTGGGCCGTCGTCGGGAGCGTCGACTTTCGGCAGCACCCGTCGCAGACCGTTCATGACTGGCTGGAAGAGGCACCTTCAGCGCTCGCGCAGCTCGGCGACGACGATCCACTCGTGATTCACGGGGTCAGCCGCATTCTCGACGCCGGGTTCGCTTCCCCGCGCGACGGGCGTCTCTTCGTGTACCTCTCGCCCGATGCGTTCCACAAAGCCGGCGTGAGCGGTGGTGAGAACTACCATGTCTGGCTCCCGGACTTTTGCGCCGACGTGCGCGTGGCGGGAGACGTGTCTCCGAACCTCATCGAGGCCGAGCCGGTGCCACTCGGCCAGTATGTGGTCGATGCGATACGCCGCTCGATACACGGCGGGGGCTTCCGGGGTCGACTCAGCCCGTCGATGGACGCCTGGCAGCCAGCAAGACCGTTGCAGGAAGAGCTCGCCCGGGGGCTGCTCGCGCTCTGACTGAGTCCTGTGATTTCAGAGGCTCTTTGCCTCGCGGTGCAATGGCGCTCCGGCTGGAAACCTCGAGGGCTCGCCATGGCCAATCACTTCGCCGAGCGGCTCTTCACCCCCGCCGTGAAGGACCAGCATCGGCAAAGCTCCTCAGCGGGGAAGAACAACCATCCGCCCAAACGGATTCGTTTCTGCCATTACCAGCACGCTCCCGTCAAAAGGAGCGGACCATCGTCCGCCTTTACGGACGCTGGCGAGATGGCCTCGCCGCACGGGGCGAACTATCGAGCCCGCCATGTCCGCTTCCTTCTTGTCTCCCGAGCACGTCGCCTTGAGGGCCCGAGCGGCCGAGTCGTTCCGCGCGCTCGATGCTGGCCAGCTGCACGTCGACGACGAAGGCCTTGCCCGGGCGGTCGCGGCGCAGGGCTTCTACCCGTACCTGGTGCCTTCGGCGTTCGGAGGCGTGCGCGCCCAGGTCGAGGTCCTCTCGGTCTGCGTGCTGCGTGAAGAGCTCGCCTTCCGCAACGCCGCGGCGGACTCGCTCTTCGCGGTGCAGGGGCTCGGCAGTCACCCGCTCGTCCTCGCGGGGAGTGACGCCCAGAGAGCCACGCTGCTCCCGAAGGTGGCCCGCGGCGAGGTGCTCTTCGCCTTCGCGCTCACCGAGCCCGAGGCCGGCAGCGACGTCGCGAACCTGTCGACCCGCGCGACCCGCACCTCGACGGGGTGGAACCTCTCGGGGCACAAGCGCTTCATCTCGAACGCCGGCGTCGCCACGCACTACACGGTGTTCGCGCGCACCGGCGAGGGGCCGAAGGGGCTCTCGGCCTTCCTCGTTCCAGCCGACGCGCCCGGGTTCCGCGTCGCGCGGCAGATGGAGCTGCTGGGCGAGCACCCCATCGGCGAGCTCGAGCTGAACGACTGCACGGTGCCCGCCGACTCGCTCATCGGCGAAGAGGGCCAGGGCATGAAGCTGGCGCTTTCGACGCTCGACGTCTTCCGCAGCACGGTGGGCGCGGCGGCGGTGGGCATGGCGCGGCGAGCGCTCGAGGAAGCGCTCTCGTACGTGAAGACGCGCAGACAGTTCGGCGCGCCGCTGGCGGAGCTCTCGGCGGTGCAGGCGCTGCTGGCGGACAGCGCCGTCGAGCTCGAGGCTTCCCGGCTGCTCGTGCACATGGCCGCGACGACGAAGGACCAGGGCCAGGCGCGCATCACCTACGAGGCGGCCGTGTCGAAGCTGTTCGCCACCGAGGCTGCCCAGCGCATCATCGATCGCTGTCTGCAGGTGCACGGCGGCAACGGCGTGGTGAAGGGCTTCGCGGTCGAGCGGCTGTACCGCGACGTCCGCGCGCTGCGCATCTACGAGGGCGCCAGCGAGGTGCAGCGGCTCGTCATCGCGCGCCACCTCCTCGCCCAGGCGTAAACTCGCCCGTTATGCCGTCGTGACGCAGACTGGCGTCACCGCCGTGGAGACCTACGAGCCCTACCCGTCGCTGGCCCTCGCCCTCCTCGTCGGGCTGCTCATCGGGCTCGAGCGCGAGCAGTCGAAGCCAGCGACCGACGACGGCCGGCGCGGCTTCACCGGCGGCGTGCGCACCTACCCGCTCTTCGCGCTGTTGGGCGCGACGGCGTCGTTGATGCAGCCCACGTACGGCGCCCTGCCCCTCTTTGGTGCCGCGATGGGGCTCAGCCTCTTCCTCGCCATCGGGTACTGGCGGGACGCCGAGCAGGGCCACGTCGGGCTCACCAGCGAAGCGAGCGCGCTGTTGACCTTCTTCCTCGGTGCGCTGGCGGCGTCGCACGGCCTCATCGAGCCGGCGCGCACGCGCATCTTCGTGGTGGCCTCGATCGCGGTGGCGGCGACGTTCCTGCTCTCGCAGAAGACGCAGCTGCGGCAGTTCTCGGCGAAGCTCTCGCGCGACGACGTCATCGCGACGGTGAAGTTCCTCCTCATCGCCGTCGTGGTGCTGCCGGTGCTGCCGAACGAACCGCACGGGCCGTACGGCGCGCTCAACCCCTACCGCATCGGCTTCATGGTGCTGCTCATCGCCGGCATCGGCTTCGTCGGCTACGTGGCGATGCGGCTCTTCGGGCACGGGAAGGGCCTGCTCATCACCGGCGCCATCGGCGGGCTCGTCTCGTCGACCGCGGTGACGCTCGCCTCGGCCGCGCGCGCGAAGCAGACGCCCCAGCTCGCCGCGGTGAGCGCGCTGGCCGTCGTCATCGCCAGCACCATCATGTTCGTGCGGGTGCTGATCACCGTGGCCGCCGTCGAGGCCTCGCTCCTGCCGAAGCTGGCCATTCCCCTGGGCGCGATGGCCCTGGTGAGCCTCATCGCCGTTGGCGTGATGGCGTTCCGCGACGGCGCGCACCGCAACGAGGTGACGAACGTCGAGCTCACCAACCCCTTCGAGCTGCGCAAGGCCGTCCAGTTCGGAGCCTTCTTCGTCTTCATCCTCGTCGCCTCTCGTTGGGCCAGCGACACGCTGGGTGAGGCGGGCACGTACCTCACCGGGCTGGTGGCGGGCCTCACCGACGTCGACGCCATCACGCTCACCATGTCGAACCTCGTGAAGAGCGGAGCGCTGGCCCCGGCCGTCGCGACGCGCACCATCGTCATCGCCGTGGCCAGCAACACCGTGGTGAAGGCCGTGATGGCGGTGACGCTCGGCGGCTGGGCCTTCGGTCGCCGCATCGTCGAAGTGTCGGGCGCGGCGCTCGTGCTGGGCCTCGGCCTGGCGCTGGCCCTCTGACGCAGGTCGGTTGCCCACATGGGGCCCGACGCGCTAGCAGCCTGACATGCGTCTCGTCGTCCTCGCGCTCGTCGGACTCGTCACCTGTCTCGCTTCCGTCGCCCACGCCCAGTGCGGCCGGCCCGGCGTCAACGGCTACGCCAGCTTCACCTTCCCCGACGGCTCGACCAGCGGCGACACGATTCTCTACACGAACGTGGGCCTGCTCGGCGGCCAGGCCGTCGACGTGCGCGTGACGCGGCTGTCGACGACGCCCTCGACGGGCTTCACCCACACGCTCCAGGGCATCAACGGCGCGGCGGTGGTGACGTTCGCGAGCGCGATGGCGCCGGGGTCGGCGGGCACGGCCACGCTGCGGCTGCGCTACGAGATCTTCCGCACCGGCACCACCACGCCGGCGTCGGGCGACTTCTCGGCCGAGATCGGCGACCTCGACCGGACGGTGAACTTCACCGAGCGCATCATTCCCACGCTGGGCGGCCTCACCGCGTACGAGCTGGCCCGCACGCCGCCCACCACGGTGCAGGCTGGCGCGCGCGCGACCGAGCTCGTCTTCTCGGGCACCGCCGACAACGGCACCGGCGCAGGCGCCGTCGACAACGCCGTGGTGCTCACCTTCCGGAACCGGTCGACCTTCGACATCGCCTACGAGGTCGAGCACGACGGGTCGACCTTCAACCGCTTCTTCGCGCTCGACGCCTCGCTGCCGAACTTCATCACGCCGGCGACCTCGACCGTCTGCGTGCCCGTGGTGGACAGCGACAGCGACACGGTGCCGAACCTCATCGACGTCGACGACGACGGTGACGGCCTCGACGACGCGCTCGAGGGCTCCGGCGACGTCGACCAGGACGGCATTCCCAACGCGCTCGATCTCGACAGCGACGGCGACGGCATCACCGACGTGCTCGAGGCCGGCGGCGTCGACGCGAACGTCGACGGGCGGCTCGATGGGTGCCTCCCCGCGCAGGGCAACGGCCGGTGCGCCGGTGGAGGCCTCGCCACGCCCCGGCAGACCGACAGCGACGGGCGGCCCGACTTCCTCGACGCCGACTCCGACGACGACGGCGTGCCCGACGCGCGCGAGTACGGCTACACCGACGCCAACGGAGACGGCCGCGTCGACAGCGCGCTCGACGCGAACAACGACGGGCTCCTCGACGCACCGCGCACCAGCGGCACCAACACCGACGGCGACCTGGTACCCGACTACCGAGACACCGACAGCGACGCCGACGGGGTGAGCGACTTCGTCGAGGCCTTCGACACCAACAACGACGGCACGGCCGACCGCCTCAAGGCCAACGCCGACGCCGACGCCGACGGCATCGACAACGCCTTCGACGTGAGCTGCACGGTGGCGACGTGTGGCGCCACGGGCCTCGGCGTGACGAGCCCGCTGTCGCTGGCCCGAGACCGCGACGGAGACGCCCTGCCCAACTGGCAAGACACCTGCGCCGACGGCTACCTGCGCGGCGGAGAAGCGTGCGACGACGGCAACGGCCAGAACGGCGACGGGTGCACCTCGACGTGCACGCTCGAGCCGGGCTTCTCGTGCACCGGCGCGACGCCCACCCGCTGCGTTCAGGTGACGGCGCCGGTCATTCTCACGCCGGCGCAGAACGCCACGGTGGGGCCCAACCCGTCCATCTCGGGCACCGGCGTCGCGGGCGCGCTCGTCACCGTCACGCGCATGGGCGGCGCCAGCGTCTGTACCGCCACGGTGAGCGCGAGCGGCGCGTGGAGCTGCATGACGGTGCTGGGCAACGGCACCTACGTCGTCACCGCGTCCCAGACGCTCATGAACGTCACCGGCCCGTCGAGCGCGGCGCGCACCTTCACCGTCTCGGGCACCCTGCCCACCGTCGTCATCGCCATGCCGCCAGCCATCAACGCGATGAACGCGGGCACGTACGTCGTGAGCGGCACCTGCACGGCGGCGGCGGGCAACGTGTCGCTCACCGTGGGCACCCTCATGTCGATGGTGCCCTGCTCGTCTGGCACCTTCAGCACCACCGTCGACACGCGCGCGCTGCCCGACGCGCCGCAGGTGACGTTGAGCGCGTCTCAGACGAACGCGAGCGGCACCGTCGTCG
>JALOQF010000094.1 GCA_025459425.1 Myxococcaceae bacterium
TCGGGCGGGCGAGGGCTCGAAGCTCGTGGGCAGGGTCCCCGGCGCCAACGCCATCACCTTCGACCGCAAGGGCCGTCTCTTCGTCGCCGAGTGCTTCACCGGCGAAGACCTCTACGAGGTGGACCCAACCGGGGCGATGGCGCCGCGCCTCGTGGTGAACGGCCTCGGCCGCGACTGCGCGATGAACGGCATGGTGGCTGGCGCAGACGACCGGCTCTACGGCGCACAACCCAACCTGGGCCGCCTGGTGGCCTTCGACCCCGACAGCGGCTCGCTCGAGGTGCTCGCCGAGGGCGTTGGCTCGAAGAGCTACGGCGTCGGTTTTCTCCCTGACGGTACGCTGCTGGCGCTGACGGGCGGGCAGCTCGTCGAGGTCGACCGTGAGCGCCGAACGTTCACGACCTGGGCGACGCTTCCCTTCGATGGAGACAACCTTCTGCCGTGGACCAACGGCGAGGTGTTCGTCTCGTCACCGTCGACCGGTGAAGTCATCGCGGTGAAGAAGGGCGGCGAGGGTCGCACGCTGCTCGAGGGCGCCACGGGGCGCAGCTTCGGGGCGACGCCATGATGTCCACGCTCTTGTCCGCGCTGGTGTTGGCCGCTCCCGAGCCGCTCGCGCTCGACGTGGGGCTCGCGGCCTCGTCGAACTTCTCGCCTGAGGTCTTCTTCGCGCAGCGCACGGGCCCGCGCCTCGCGCTCGGGCTGACTGGCCTGCCGCTGGGCCCCCTGAACCTCGGCGCGCGGGTCGGGCTTCAGTACGACTTCACGCTTCACCGGGCGTTCGAGCTCCAGGCCCAGGTGCACGCGTCTCGTCGCTTCGGTCTCTTCGAGCCCTCGCTCGGCGTCGGAACGAACGTCTTCCTCGAGGCCGGTCGTGGCGCGCAGGTGTTCGGTGTCCTCGGGCTCTCGCTGCGGCCGGGCCAGGTGGTCGACGTCTTCCTCGACCTCGCGCCGGGAGTGCTGGTCGACCGCTTCGGGCCGAGCCCGTGGCTGATGGTCGCGCTCGGCGTTCGATTCCACCTCGAGCTTCCGCTGGGGCCTCGAGGCTGAAGCACTGAGCAGTCTCGCCGGACGGTGTCGGCTCTTCGCAGGCGAGGTCAGGTGGCGCTCCGGCCCAGGGTGATGACCGTCAAGCCTGCCGCGAACACCCAATCGAACACGCTGCAGAAGGGCACGTACCAGCGTGGCATGCGGGTCGAAACAGCTCGCAGGTGATGTGCCACGTCCCAGGCCCCGTGCGCCGCCAGCGCAGCGGCCGTCGCGAGCGGTGACCAGAATAGCGTGACCCAGGATGCTCCCAGAAACACCGCTGCCACGATGACCTCGACGATGACCGCGCGGGGACGGCCATCACTGAGCGCGAAGCCGACGTAGATGCCGGCGATGAGCGCCAGCGTGAGGGTCGCGACTGCCAGAACCGAACCGATGAGCGCAGGGCTCCTCACGTTCCCTCACGGACTCTGGCAGTGACTCAACCGGCTCGCTTCAGCGCCCACGTGATGCGCAGCTCGGCGACCTCGACGTCCACCCGGTCGACGAGCTTGACGACGATGTCGAGGTTCGCCCGACGCTCCTGCTCGAGGGCCCGCAGCACCTCGTCCACCGGCCGCACCGGCTCGGCCACGGCGCGAATCCGCCCCACCGCCGGCTTGCGGAACTCGATGGTGGCCGACCGCGTGACGGCCCGCGCCTCGACGAAGAGGCTGCCGAGCGCACGGAGGGCGCACAGCCCCGAGGCCGCTTCGGCCAACGAGAAGAGCGCTCCGGCGTGCATCGTGCCGACGTGGTTCGAGACGTCTTCCGTGAGGTCGAGTGACAGCCAGTCACCTTCTCCCTCGAGGCGCAGGTGACGGTTGAAAGGAACGCTCAGCACCAGCGACTGCAGCTCGAAAGACACGCAGCTTCTCCTCTCGACGACGACGGGTCAGGGTCAACGGAACAACTGCCAACAGATGTGCGCCCAGGCGGCCGTGAGGGCGAACGCGCTCACGCCCGATAGCGTGGTGGCGAGCCGCTGCCGCAGCGGGCCGGCGAAGACGAAGGCGTCGATGCCGACCCCACGGAAGAGGTACGGCACCGCGTTGAGCCAACCGCCGGCGATGAGGGCGCCGGTGAGCGGGCCTTCGGCCTCGAGCGGGTGGAAGTGGTGAATGACGGCCGCCAGCCCCTGCGTGAGGGCCAGCAGAATCCAGTCGAGGTGGGCGGCCAGCAGGGCCTTGCCCGAGACGAGGCCCGCGAAGCGTTTTCCCCACGGCTGGAGCGGCACCAACATCCACCAACCGAGGAGTGACGCGACGAGCACCTGCGCGGCAGCGTTCTTGAGCAGAAGAGCGGTCATGGCGTGCGCCCGTCCTGTCGCGGGCGTGTGCTACGACTCGCACGGCGTGAACCCCTCGCGCATGAACGAAGCTGCAGCGTGGCACGGCCGCATCTGGCGCTCGTCGGGTGCGGCGGTGTTCCAGGGCCGCGGCGGGCCCACCGCCACGCACGCCCACCCGGCCTACAAGTTCGTGCTGGGTGCGCGCGTCGAGGGCGCCACGGCGCGCGAGGGCAACTGCCTGCTGGTGCCTCCGGGCAGCCCCCACGTCGTGGCCGCCGACGACGTGGTGACGCTCGTGTACCTCGACGCGCGCGTCTACGACGTCGACGCCGCCCGCCGCCTCGGCGCTCGCCTGGCGCGGGCCGGGGCCCGCTCGGACTTCGAGGCGATGAGTGACGACGTGCGCGCACTGCCGACGACGGCCCACGAGAGCGAGGTGCGGGCGCTACTCGAGCGCTTCATGGCCGGAGAGCGCCGGGGCGACATCGCCCGCTGGCTCGGCCGCTCCACCTCGCACGTCACCCACCGCGTCTCGGGCTCGACCGGCATCGCGCTCCGGGCGTGGCGCACCTGGAGCCGCGTGCTGCACTCGGTCGACCTCATCGGCCACGGCGCCACCGTCACCGAGGCCGCGCACGAGGCCGGCTTCGCCGATTCGCCCCACCTGTGGAGACAGTGCCGCTCGACGCTGGGCATCTCGCCCAGCACGCTGGCCGGCTCGCGCTTCGTCTTCGCGCGGTGAGGTCGGCCTCAGCAGGTTGAGCTCGAGGTTCGCGTCGCGATGCTCTGGTTCCTCGCGCACACGCGCCTCCAGGCGACACCCGTCACGGCACGCTGAGCACGTCGACGACCTGGAAGTCGGCGTACTGCGCAGCGGAGGTGTTGCCGAACCCCACGAGCAGCCGGCGCCGGGCGGCGTCGAAGACCCCGGCGCAGCTCGCGCGCACGGGCGCCTCACCCGAGGGCCGCGTGGTTCTCCATTGGGGCGTCGCGTCACCCAGCGGCAGCACCGACAGCGCGTTGACGACCGTGACGCCATTGGCGGTGCCGCTCCACGCATAGAGGCGCCTCGTCGTCGGGTCGATGGCGCCACACCCATTGCGGCGCGCGGGCGCCTCGGCACCACCAGCCTCGAGGCGTGTCCACGTGAGCGTCGCGAGGTCGAGCGCCCAGGTGTCGTTGGCCGGGTTGATGGGGTTGCCCGCCAGCGGCGTCTGCGCGCCCGATGCCACCACGAGGCGCTCTCCGTCGAGGGCGAAGAAGAAGCCGTAGCGTGGCGAGGGTCCGCCGCCCGTGGGGCTCACCCTCGTCCACTGTGGCGTGCTCGCGAGCGACAGGGTGTACACGCGGTTCGACGGCTCGACGCCATCGAAGCCGCCGAAGACGAGCCAGCGGTCGCGCGCAGCGTCGAAGACGAAGGAAGCGAGCGCCGCGCCGGGCCCACCGGCGCCCAACGCTTCGAAGCGGGCCGGGGTCGTCCGGGTGTCGAGCTGATAGAGGGTGGTCGAGACCTCGTCGGCCGTGTCCTGCCCGCCGTAGAAGAGGAACACGCCGGGCGTCTTCGTCGGCGCCAAGCGGCCACCCGCGACGAGCGGGGCGTCGGTGGTCGTCACCTCGCTCCACGCGCCGGTGCGGAGGTCGAGCCGCCAGAGGTCGTTCAGCACGGTGAACTGCCGCGGCACGAAGCCAAAGCCTCCGTAGAGCCACAGCACGTCGGGCGACGCGGCGTCGATGAGGAGCGCCGGGTGCTCGCGCGCCGCCGGCCCCTGCGACCACTCGATGGGCGCGCTCCACCGAAGCCGTGTCGTGACCGTCAGCGGCACCTCGACGAGCGTTTCCTGCCCCTCGCACTGCATGGTGAGTGACAGCACGCTGTCACCCCGCGCGCGCTCGCTGGCGCTCACCCGCAAGGTGGTACCCTCGAGCTCGGCCTCGACGTCGTCGGGCAGGAGGAACAAGGCCAGCTTCACGTCGCTGCGGGTGGGGGCGATGGTGACGGTGGCCGAGGCGCCCTGCAGGAGCGTCACCCGCCCGACGGGCGCCACCCCGCAGGGCGTCTTCGTCACCGGGAGCACGTCGAAGGCCCCCGGCGCCGTTCGGGGCTCACACGCCATCACTGAGATCAGGAGAAAACTGGCAGCCGTCGCGCGCATGCGCGGCGTTTCAGCATCGAGCGTGCCAGTCCTGCAGACCGCGCGCTCCGTGACGAAGTCGTCGCGAACGGCTCACCGCTGCAGGACGCGGGGCCGGCGTCGTGCGCGAAGGAGCCACCAGGCGAAGGCTGACGCCGGTCCAGGTGGCGTGAGGGAACACCCTCGCGCTGAAGGCCCGGCGACCTCGAGAGCTGGTTCGGCTCGCGTTGGCGTCTCGGGCTGCTCGACGGGAGCTTCGACGACGAGGCGCAGTCGTGCCGACGCGGCAGCGTCGCCCGTCACGAGACCATCGCCATTCGCGGAGAGCCGAGGCGTCGATGGATTTGCTGCAGGACCTGGTGAGGTTGCATCGAATGGGGACGGGCGACCGCGAGGTGGCCCAGTTGCTGAAGATGAGCCCGAACACGAAGCAGGCGCTCACGCGCGCGGTGGAGGCGCAGCTGGCGCAAGGAGTGGCACAATTCGCCACGGCACTCGCCGAGCGCTGCGCGCCATCGTTCAACCGACCGCCCTACCGTCGTTCGGGTACCGATGACCCACACCCCGCCAAAGCCGAAGCGGGTCGAGGAGGGAATGGGTCTTGACGGGCAGGGAACGTCCGAAGACGACTCCGAGGAAAACCTCGAGGCAGACCCACGAGAAGAATCGTTCTCAGTGGTGCTCGTCGAGGTCTTCGAGCGCAGGACGACCAGGGCGCTGACCTCACGCGACGGGTGGACGAGTTCATTCGCGCCACGAAGCGCTGAATGGTCGCGCGACCGCCCTCACCGGCCCAGCCCGGCTCGGAACCAGTGCGTGCGACTGATGGTGAGGGCCACCGCGCTCGCGAGGGCGACCCCGGCCAGGAGGGCTCGCTCGTCGGGCACGAGGTGCGGGCGGAGCTCCCAGCCCAACCGCGCCACCACACCGCCGGCGCACAGCCCGATGACCGACAGAATGCCGCTCCCGGGCCTCGCGTCGAGCAGCGCGCGCACCTGGTCGCGCCGGCGCCTGGCGCCCTGCAGCCGATTCGACAGGCGCTCGCGCTGCAGCCTCAAGCCGGCGAGCTCGGCCTCCATCTCGGTGACGCGCGAGGCGACCTCACGGGCCTGGCGCTGCGCGCGCTCGAGCGCGTCGTTGTCGTCGCGGCTCACCTTCCACCCCTCGTGAGCCGGGGCAGCAGCAGGGCCTGCACCGCCGCCGTCAGCGTCGACACCAACCCCAGGGGCCACGCACCGACGTCGAAGAAGAGCGCCGCGGCCAGCACCGACAGCGGCGGCGCGAGGCCTGCCCGAATCGAGGCCCACGGCCCCAGGGCCATGCTGACGTCGATGCGGTCCATGTCGCGCTCGAGCTCGTCGAGCTCCGCGATGAGGACGTCGAGCTCACGGTGCACTTCGGCGAGCCCTCGGTCGGCGGCATCGAGCCTCGCCTCAGCCTCGCGGAGGATGTCGTCGGGCGTGTCCATCTGGAGCGCGCAGTCTCGCAGAAGTTCGTGCCCGGGCGTGCACTCCGGCCTGCTCGAGGCTTCCGCGCCGGGGCCTTCGACTGCACCAGGCTGTCGACGTGGGCGAGGCGCTCGCGCCCGAGACGACCGTGACCTCGACGGCCGGCGTCACCGCGCATTGACCCCACGGCACATTCGGCTACAGGGCCCGCGCATGGGACTCTCCATCGGAATCGTCGGGCTGCCGAACGTCGGCAAGTCGACCCTCTTCAACGCGCTCTCGAACGCCGGCGCGCTCGCCGCCAACTACCCCTTCGCCACCATCGAGCCGAACGTCGGCGTGGTGCCCGTGCCCGACGAGCGCCTCGAGAAGCTCGCCGCGATGGTGAAGCCCGAGAAGACGCTGCCCACCACGCTCGAGTTCGTCGACATCGCCGGCCTGGTGCGCGGCGCCTCGAAGGGTGAAGGCCTGGGCAACCAGTTCCTCGCCAACATTCGCCAGGTGGACGCGGTGCTGTACGTGCTGCGCTGCTTCGTCGACGACAACATCACGCACGTCGAGGGCAGCGTGAACCCCTCGCGCGACAAGGACACCGTCGACACCGAGCTGTGTCTCAAGGACCTCGAGACGGTCGAGAAGCGCCGCGACAAGACACAGCGCTCGTCGAAGGCGCCCGGCAAGGAAGGCGAGCTGGCGAAGATCGAGCTGGCGGTGCTCGACAAGCTCAAGGCGAAGCTCGACCAGGCGATTCCGGTGCGCGCGCACGGCCTCTCGGACGACGAGCTCGAGGTGGTGCGCGAGCTCTTCCTGCTCACCTCGAAGCCGGTGCTCTACATCGCGAACGTCGCCGAGGCGCAGCTGGCGAAGGCCGACAGCGACCCCTACGTGCAGCAGGTGAAGGACATCGCGGCGAAGGAGAAGGCCGAGGTGGTGGTGCTCGCCGCTGCGCTCGAGGCCGAGATTCAGCAGCTGCCCCAGGAAGACCGGCCGTCGTTCCTCGAGTCGGCGGGCCTCACCGAGCCCGGCCTCAACAAGGTGGTGCGCGCCGGGTACAAGCTGCTCGGCCTGCAGACGTACTTCACCGTGGGCCCCAAGGAGTGCCGCGCCTGGACGATTCGCAAGGGCTGGAAGGCGCCGGCGGCGGCGGGCGTCATTCACTCGGACTTCGAAAAGGGCTTCATCAAGGCCGAGGTCATCAGCTGGAAAGACCTTCTGGCCTTCGGGAGCGAGTCGGCGGCGCGCGAGAAGGGCATGCTGCGCATGGAAGGCAAGGAGTACATCGTGCAGGACGGCGACTGCATGCACTTCCGTTTCAACGTCACTTCCTGACAGGCTCGACGGGCCTCCATGCCGCTGAAGCTCTCCTTCCCGTCGCGCGCGCACCTGTGGGCCGAGGTGGTGATGTCGCGTGGCGAGCGCGTCTTCGTCGCCACCGACGAGAAGCTCGACACGGGGAGCCAGACGGGGCTGTCGCTGGAAGCGCCCGAGCTGCCGACGGGGCTCACCTGCGTCGTGACGGTGCAGGGTACGCGGCCGCCGATGACGGGCCTCAAGGGCGGCGTCTGGGTGAAGGTGGACGAGGCGACGGTGGCGCGGCTGCAGTCGCTCCTGGGCGCCGCCGCGAAGGACGAAGAGAAGCAGCGCGTGGCCGGCCGCACCGAGCCGCGCGTCGACTGTGACTTCCCCGCGAGGCTGACGGCCCCGGGGCCGCTGATGCCGGCCACCGTCAAGTCCATCTCGCCCCACGGTTTGACGGTGAAGGCCGACTTCACCACCGCGCCGGGCAAGGTGCTGAGCCTCTCGGTGACGCTGCCCGACGGAGACGCCTCGCTCTCGGGCACGGTGATGTGGGTGCGGCCGGAGCTCAAGCTGTGCGGGCTGCGCCTCATCGGGCTCGACTCCATCACCGAGGTGCGCCTCGAGAAGACGGTGACGGCGCTGTCGGTGTCGAAGGCCGAGGCGCTGCCGCTGACGGGCCACACGGTGGTGGTGGCCGACGACGACCCGAGCATTCTCGACTTCCTCACGCGGGTGGCGACGAAGGCCGGACACCGCGTGGTGCGCGCCGACCGCGGCGACAAGGCGCTCGAGCTGGTGCGACAGGAAAAGCCGCAGCTCGTCTTCCTCGACGTGCTGATGCCGGGCCTCGACGGGCTCGAGGTGGCGAAGGCGATTCGCCAGGACGCGACGCTGACGGGCACGCCGGTGGTGCTGCTGTCGGCGATGGGTGAGGCGCGGCTCGCCGAAGCGGTGCGCAGCTCGGGCGCGACGGACTTCCTCACCAAGCCGATGAAGCTCGAGGCGGTGCGCGGGTTGATGGCCAGGCTGTTGCCGGTGGCCACGCCGAAGAAGTGAGGGCAGGGGCCCTCGCTCCTGCTGGTCGAGATGGGCCCCCTCACCCCGAGGTCGACTACGGCCGACCGCCCAGCCACCTGGTGACTCGTTGCCACCACGGCGGCGGAGCTGAGAGCCTCCCGTCACCAGGCTGGCCCGAGTCCGTCGCTCCGAGGGCCACCAACCGTGCCGCGAGCCCCTCGAGCCCCACCCGGCGCGCCGCGCCCAGGGCGTTCAGCCCATCGTCCATCTCCGACGGCACGTCCCAGCGGGCGCCGTGTTCGAGCAGGTAGAGGGCCACGGCCTCTTGCTTCTCGAGAATCGCGCCGACGAGCGGCGGGCAGAGGAACTCGGGGTGGCAGTAGTTGACGTCGACGCCGGCCTCGACGTGGTACCGCACGAGCTCGAGGTCGCCCCTGCAGCCGGCCGCGAACAGGTCCTTCCAGTTGCCACCTGACATCGACGCCTCCGCCGCATGGCTCCGGGTTTCCACCTCGATATCGACGTGGCGCCTCTGACGCAAAGGCGCGCGCGGCTCACTCGAGCAACGTCATCGCGCCCGTCGTGAGCGCCACGATGCCCGTCTCGATGGCGGCCTCGTCGGGCGCGAACTGGGCCGAGTGGAGTGACGGAAGTCCGACGCCCTTCGACGCTGCGAACACGCCCGGCTCGACGGCACCGAGCCACAGGAGCACCGACGGGAACCCGCCCGCGACGCCAAAGGCGCCGAAGTCTTCTCCCGCCATCGAGCGCTCGACGGCCCGAATGGAGGCCGCACCCAACGCGCCAGAGAGCGCCGGCCGGAGCTTCGCCACCACCGCGTCGTCGTTGACGAGCGCGTTCGCTCCGTTCGCGATGCGGAGGAGCGGCGGCTTTGGCGAGCGGCCGCCCTCGGCCTCGGCCTTCGCGAGCCGGGTGATGCCGTCGCGCAACGCCTGGCGGGCGGCGTCGGTGTAGCTGCGCGCGGTCAACTGCAGCCGCACCTCGTCAGGCACGATGTTGTGTTTGGTGCCGCCGTGAATGCTGCCGACGGTGACGACGACCGGCTCGAAGGGGCTCGACTCGCGCGAGACGACGGTCTGCACCGCGGTGACGAAGCGGGCGGCGATGACGACCGGGTCGACCGTGAGGTGCGGGTAGGCCCCGTGGCCCGAGGCCCCGAAGAAGGTGAGGTCGATGTTGTCGACGTTGGCCATGGCGGGCCCGCTGATGACACCGATGCTCCCCGTGGGCAGCGCGGCGTGGGTGTGCAGCGCGAGCGCAGCGATGGGCTTCGTCATCTTCTGCAGCACCCCATCGGCGATCATTCCAGCCGCGCCGGTGCCCACCTCTTCCGCCGGTTGGGCGAGGAAGACGACGGTGCCCTTCCAGCGCTCGCGCTCCTGGACGAGCGCCATCGCCGCGCCCAGCCACGCCGCCATGTGCAGGTCGTGTCCACACGCGTGCATCACCCCGGGAACGCGGCTGGCGTAGGTGACGCCGGTGGCCTCCTGCACGGGCAGCGCGTCGAGGTCGGTGCGGAGCAGCACCGTCGGCCCGGGCCCGTTGGTGAAGACGGCGATGAACCCGGTGGTGGCGAAGCCGCGCGTGACGGTGAAGCCGAGCGCCTTGAGCTTTCCGGCGAGCAGCTCCGACGTCTTCGTCTCTTTCCCCGAGAGCTCGGGCGCCGCGTGGAGCGTTCGATAGACCGCCCTGGCCTCGGGGACGGCCTTCTTCAGGGCCTCGGGTGCCGGTGACGCAGCGAGCGAGAGGACGAGCGCAGGGGTGAGCATGGGCCTCGGCGTTGTGGGCTCGCCACGCGGTCGAAGTCCAGAGGACAGCTCGGGCTCGAGGCCGCCAGAGGGCACCTCTCGAACTTCGTGATGGGGGGTGATCAGCCCGACGGGTGCAACGCCGACCACTGCTCCCATACGAGCTCGGGGTCGAGGTCGGCGTAGCCGCGTTGCCGCTCGAGCGTCAGCAGCATGCGCGGCTCGACGGCCACGACCGACGCGGCGTCACGAAGCGCGAGCACCCGCGCCTCGTCGAGCGGTCCCTGCTTCGCAGCGGCCTCGAGCACTGCCCGCAGCGCCGGCATGAAGTTGAACGCGCCCGTGTGCTCCCGAGCGGTCGACCCCTTCTGTCCGAACCGCCACACGCCGTATGGGTTGTGGCACGGATGACCCTCGGGGTACTCGAGCGCGGGCCACCGCTCGAGCCGCCGCCGTGGCGTGGCCTCGTCTGGCCTGAAGGTGTGGCCCGAGAGCAGCGTCGGGTCCTCCTCGAGTTGGTAGACGTTCAGCGTCGAGCCGAGCTGCTGCAGCGCTTCGTTTGGCTCGTCGAGTGGGAGCCAGACATCGGGCCGCGAGAAGGCATGCATGCCGATGGACTGCAACGCGTCGTCCCCACGAAGGAACGTCACTGCACCGCGGTGCCAGCTCCACGCGTCGTCAGCCTGGAAGTGCGCGAGCCAGTCGTCGACCAGCCAGCCCAGCTTCGACTGTTCAAGCCGAACCGCGAGTGCGCCCGCGTCGCGCAGCCTCTCCACCATGGCCACCAGCGCTGCGCGCCCCTCGAGCAGGTCGACGTGGCACGACAGGACCAACGCGCCTGGCGCCTGGTCGATGCGCTTCACCTCACGGGCGGGCACGGTGCCGAACGAGAACGCCTCACCGAAGTGTCCGTCATTGGCGACCCATTCGAGGTCGACGCGCGGGCCCACGCCTTCGAGCCGTTCACCGTCGATGGAGAGCCCGCGCAACGCGAGTTTCCAGCCAGAGAGCGACGGGGGCGACCCGGGCACGAAGAGAATGACGCGAACCAGAGAGCGACCCATGACGACAGTGTAGAGGGCGCCTTGCCGCGCCAACAGCGACGACGAACCCGGCCATTCCAGCGTTGGACCGTCGAAGGCGCGGGACCGGCCTGTTGGAGACGGCCAGATTGCAGGGCTTTCCGTGGCGCATGGCCTGCACGGCCCGGTGCTTCCCTCCTTCAAGGATTGCCGCCATGACGACGTGGACCATTCGCCTGCTCAGCCGGAAGTTCTCCTTCAGTGCGCCCTCCGTGGGCAACGCCACCGGGGCCGCCGTTCACCTGAACCTCGCGCGGGGCCTCGCCGAGCAGGTCGGAGACGTAGCCGCCGACCAGCGCGCCCTGACGACCGAGGAGGTCGAGCGTGGGCTTGGGGATGGGACGATTCGGTCGACCGACCTCGTTCACTTCGACGGGCAGTGGGTTTCGCTGGCCGACTCGATTCCCTTCGCCGATGCGGCGGTCGCGCCCGCGCGCCGTGAAGCCAGGGCGCGCTTCTTCAAGAGCGCGCTGCTGTTCGGCGTGGTCGTGGCAATCTTCGCGCTCCAGTTCTGGCTCCGCATGGAGCGCTGACGAGCGCTCGAAGCGCCCAGGGCTGGCTGGAGTTGCCGAGGCCTCCCAGGTGCGTGGACACCACGCCTCGTCCGAGCGCGACGACCGACGCGCGGCGCGGCACGACTTCGCGGCTAGGCTGGTCGCTCGATGCTCTCGTTCGTGCTCGCCGCCACGCTCGCAGCGCCCCGGGTCGCAGCCCCACCGTGGAGCGCCGTCGACGTCACCCCGGAGAAGGCCGAGTTCTTCAGTGGGCGGTTCGTCGCGACGTTGAACGACCGCGGCGTGCAGGTCATCTCGTCCCAGGACATCGCGATGCTGTTGGGCGTCGAGCGCCAGCGGCAGCTCCTTGGCTGCTCGGACTCGGCCTCGTCGTGCAACCTCGAGCTGGCGAACGCGCTGGGCGCCGAGCTGGTGTTGATGGGCTCCATCGCGCGGCTCGACGCGACGTACCAGGTGACGGTGCGGGTGCTGCGCAGCTCCGACGGCCAGGCGGTGGCGCAGGCGCTGGCCGACGGCGCTTCGCAGGAGGAGCTCCTCCGCTCGCTCGACGACGCCGCGCGCTCGCTCGCCGCCCAGCTCGGCTCGAAGCCCGCGGCGGCCAGCGGGCGCACGTTCACCTGGGTCTCCTTCGTCGCGGCAGGGGTGTTCGCCGTCGGCGCGGGCGTGAGCCTGGGCCTCGCCTTCGACCGCTCCGCCGCGCTCGACCGGGCGCTCGTTCCCGGCGCCACCCGCGAGGCCGTCGAAGCCATCGCACGCGCTGGAACCACCTTCGAGGTCCTCGCGTGGACGGGCGCTGGATTGGCGGCGGCCTCGGCCATCACCGGCGTGCTGCTGCTCGCGTTGGCGCCGTCACCCGCGGCCGTGACGGTGGGCCTCGCGCCGTCGATGAATGGTGGCAGCGTGGCCCTGCGGGGTGTGTGGTGACGCGGCTGGCGCTGGCGGTGCTGCTGTCATGTGGAGCCTTCGGCTGCTTCGGCTTCGACCGACGCGTGGCGGCCTGCTTCGACGGCGGGGTCTGCACCGTCGGGGTCCCGGCCGACGACGCCGGCCGGGTGACTCGCGATACCGCCGCGCCCTTCGATGCGGGCTTCGTGTGCCGTGATGGGTGGTGCTGGGAGAATCCTTTCCCCCACGGCTCGCGGCTGAACACCGCCTTTCTGCAAGGGACCGACCTCGTCGTCGCTGGAGAAGACGGTGTGCTGCTCGAGCGTCGGGCTGGCGAGTGGCGCTCGTTCAACACCCTCGTGCCCACCGTGAACTGGGTGACGCTGTGGGGACGATCGCTCGAAGACCTCTGGCTCACTGGAGATACACGAGTGTGGCGCCGCCGGCAGAGCCAGTGGCAGACGGCCGGGGAACCGTTCTTTGCAGCCAACCCCGGCGCGCTCGTGGGCACGCCAAACGACGTCTACGTGGGCGTCGCTGACACAGCTTACGGGTGGAACGAGCTGGGTGAGCGGTGGGACGAGCGCCAGTCGTTTCGAGACGGCGGCCCGGACGTGGTGGCGCTCACCATCGCATTCGACGGCGGCGTCTACGCCCTGGTGCGCCGCAGCATCGACATGACGATGACCGTCGCCACGCTCGACGGCAGCCCCGCGAAGACCTGGCCGGCCGGCTTCACGGGTCTGCTCTACGGCACCCGTTCGGCGCTGTACCTTGCCGGGACGCCGACGCGACGGCTCGATGCCGCGCTGAACGAGACGAGCGTCGACCCGGTCCAGGTGGTGGCCGAGACGGCGACCGGGCTCGTGCTCGCAGCCGATGCGACCCGGGTGGGCGTGCTCACGGAGCAGGGCCGCTTCGTCGGGCGAGCGCCCGCGCGTGATGTGCGCGCCATCGCCACGTCGGGAGCGCGGGCCGTCGCCGTCGGTGACGACGGGCTCCTCGTCGAGTTCGACGGAAGCCAGTGGCTCGATGCGGGCGTGCGCGAGACCTCGCCCATCGTCGCCTTCGTCGAGCTCGAGGGCGCGCTGCACGCCGTCACTGGCTCCTGCGACGTGCTGCGGCGAGGACCAGACCGGTGGCGCCGCGTCGCTGGCCGGCCGAACTCGGGCTGCCTTGGCGCCGTGGCGCGCGGCACGTTCCTCGAGTTCCTCGTCACCGATGGCTCGGTGGTGACGCTCGACGCCACCGCGTCCTTCGGCGTGAGCGCCCAGACGGGTTCGTTGGCGCCTGACGTGCGGCGGCTCTGGCAGACGCCGGCGAACGCGCTCGTGGTGACGAGCCGCCAGGGCGTCTTCGTGCGGGCCGCGCCGGGTGGCGAGTTCCGGCTGGTGTCGCCGGAGCCGGCCTTCGGCATCACCGGCCGCGGCGAGCTCGTGCGGCTGTGCGACCCCAGCACCAACACGGTGAGCGAGCTCGACCTCGCCGACCCGAGCGCGACGCGCAGGCCGGTTCCGGGCGTCTTCGTCACCGACTGCCGCGCGTTGGTGGCGCTCTCGGACGGTCGCTGGGCCTACGGCAGCCGCGGCGCCCAGGACGTCCTTCACCTCGTCATCGAAGGGAGCCCGGCCGTCGACGTGCGGGTTCCGACGCTCACTGGCACGCTCGAGGCGCTCGTCGAGGTCGACGGCGGCGTGGCCCTCTGCGCTGAAGACATGGCAATCGTCTCGACGGTCCGGCCGGTCGCTCCGCTCGCAAACGAGCCGCTCCCGATGAGGCGGCAGCTGCTGACGGGCACCACGTGGCGCGGCAGGCTCTTCGTAGGCTCGTTCGGAGGCGCGATTCTCGAGCGCGCCGCTCCCTGACGTCGGGCGCAGCGCTGGCCGCACCTGCGCGGGGCGGGGGCTCTACGGGGCTGCCGACGCGCGGCACCGGCGCCTTCGTGATGCGTGGGCCCACGACGACCAAATCGTCGACGCGCGGCCCGTCGTCGAGAGCTCGCCACCAGCGCTCAGGCCTGACACCAGGACGGTCGCTCGAGCCACGGCATGGTGGCCGCTGACAGGTCGAGCGGTCATTCACCCGAACCCAACTCGACCGACCAACTGACACCCGCTCGTGTCTTCGTCGAAAGTCCTCACGCCGACCGCCTCGAGGGGAGCGGCACCTCGGAGCACTCACGACGCCGATGACAACCGCGCCGGCCACGGGGTGATGGCCTTCGCCAGGTCCACCACGGTGAGCTGGCCGCCGGGCCCACCCGACGCGCCGGGCGCCAGGTAGTCCTGCTCTCGGCAGGTGAAGACGAGCACCTGCGTGTCGAGCGCCGTCTCGTTGAGGAGCGTGCGAAACCACTTCAGCCGCGTCGTGTCGGTGTGCACGAGGTGGTCGTCGAGCACCAGCGGCATGCCGAGCTGCTTCGCGAGCACCAGCCGCAACAGCGTCGCCAGCTGGTCCTTCGTGCCCACCGACAGCGCGGCCACCACGTCGTCTTCACCCGTCGCCGCCGCGCGCACCGACAGGCCCTCGACCTGCAGGTGCGGGTCGATTCGCACCGAGCCGTAGCGCCCGCCCGTCAGCTCCGAGAAGCGCGTGCTCACGGGGCCCGTCAGCGCCTGGCCGAGGTGCGCCGTCTGTGCATTCTCGGCCTCGCGCAGGGTGTCGCGCAGCACCTGCCAGGCCCTCGCGTCGAGCTCGACCTGCTGCTCCTTCTGCTTCGCCACGGCGAGCGCCTCGGTGAGCTGCGCGTGGCGCTCCTTCACCGACGGCCCGGCGATGCGGCCGAGCACGCCCTGCTCCTGCGACACCCGCGCGAACGCTGCGTGCTGCTCCTGCTCGGCGGCGGCGACGTTCGCTTCGGCCTGGGCGAGCTGCTCGGTCGTCGGCACCGCGAGGCCCTTCACCGGCGCGAAGGCTACCTCGGCCGCCTTCAGCGCCGCCTCGGCCGCCGCACGGTCGAGACTCGCCGCCAGCTCGGCCTGACTCGTCGCGCGCGTGCGCGCCTCGACGGCCTGGGTCTGCGCCCCGAGGAGCGCGTCGTCGGCTTCGACCTGGGCTGCACGGGCGGCCTCGAGGGCGGTGGCAGCCTTCGCGAGCGCGGCCTCGGCCGACTTCACCTGCGCGCCCTGCGTCTGCGCGAGCGTCGACAGCTCCGACTCGAGCTGCTGGAGCGCCGCGCGGCGCTGGCCCAGCGTCTTCTCGAGCACCTCGAGCTGCCGCGCAGGCGCCTCTTTCGGGGGTGGTGGCAGCGCCGCGAGCGCCTCGGACATCGCCGTCACCCGCGCGCGCTCGGCGGCGAGCGACGCATCGGTGCGCGACACGTCGTCCCGCGCCTTCGACTCCTGGAGGCGCGCCTGCTCGATGAGCTTCGTGGCCTCCGACTCCCAGTCCTTCCCGAGGCCCGGGAACATGGTGGCGATGACGCTGAGCTGCTCCGGGGGAATGCGGTCGCGGCGGCGGGCGAGCTCGTCACGCGTCACCACCGGCCCCTGCGACTTCACCATCGCCGCCTGCGCCTCGAGCATCGACAGCTTCTGCCGACTCGCCTCGAGCGCGAGGGCCTGCCGCTCCAGCGCCTCGAGCTGCGCGCGCCGGCGCTCGACCGCCGCCTCGAGCTCCTTCACCGACGACACGCCCGCCGCCACCAGCACCGGCAGGCCTTCCTTCTTCCACCGCTTCGAGAGGAGGTCGGCCATGGCGCGCTGCTCCTTGCGCCCGGCGGTCACCTCGATGTCCACCAGATGGCCGATGGAGAGCGTCACGCGCCGCTCGGCGTCGATGAGGCGCTCGGCCGACAGCCGCGCTTCGTCGATGGGCGCGTCATCATCGGCCTCGACGTGCAGGCGCAGCGGCTCCTTCGGCTTCACCACCACCGACAGCCCACCGCCCGCGTGCGCGTCGGCTTCGGTCTTCTTCGCCCACAGCTCGCGGACGGCGGCGACGACGTCGGGCCCCGGCAGCACGTTCGCCTCGACCTCCGAGCGCTGGCTGGAGAGCGCGGCCTCCTGTGCGTCGAGCGTGGCCTTCCCGTCGACGAGCTGTCTTGCGAGCTCACTCGAGCGCTCCGCGGCCGTCTCTTGCGAGGCGAGCGCCTGCTCGGCGAGCTTCCACTGTCCGTAGTCGAGCAGCCACTGCGCCAGTCTCACCTGCTCGGCCGCCGACGCCAGCCGCTGCGAGGCCTTCTCGCGCGTGGACTCGAGGGTGAGGACGTCGGCCTGCGCGGCCTCGAGGGCCGTCTGCTTCTGCTGGCGATCGCGCTCGAGCGCCAGCGCGCGGGTGAGGTCGGCCTTCGTCGACTCGAGCCGCGTGCACTCGGCCTCGAGCTGCGCACGGGTGGCGCTGCGCTTCGCGACTTCGAGCGCCGCGGCGCGCTCGGCGTCACCGCTCTGGGCCGCGGCGAGGTTCGTCTCAGCCTGGGTGTGCGCGCGCACGGCCGCGTCGGTCGCCTCCGTGGCGGCCCGGGCCCGGCCTTCGGCGGTGGCGCGACGCTCCTCGGCCGCGCGGGCCTCGGCGTCGAGCGTTCGGGCCTTTGCCTGGTGCCCGTCGAGGGTGTCCAGCCGGGCGCGCGCGTCGACGACCGCCGCTTCGAGCGCCGCGCGACGCTCGGACAGGCGCATCGCCTCGTGCACCTGGGCCAGCGCCTGCCTGGCCTGCTGCTCCTTCGCGACGGCGAGTGCATGCGCGCGCTGGAGCTCGTCCAACCGTCGCTCGCTCGCCTTCGCCTCGTCGAGGTCGCGGGTGACGCGGTCGAGCTCGTCGCTCAAGGCCTTCACCTCGTCGCTCACCTTCTTGAAGGGTGACGTGGCGCCGCGCCGGCGCTGGCCGGTCTCGGAGAAGTACGTCTTCACCTCGGCCTGCGCCTGGTCGAGCACGGCCTTGAAGAGCGGGTCCTGCGCCAGCACCGACAGCGCGCGGGTGAGCGTCTGCCGGCCCGACTCGCTGGGGTCGCTCTTGAGGCTCTGCGAGAGCAGCTCGTCGACGCCCGACTGCGCGCCGAGCAGCGCGTTGGCGAGGAACGAGCTCGGCATGCCCCGCGGGCCGCTCTTGCCCTTGAACTCCGGCGTGCCCCACCCGAGCCGCGCGCGCACCGCCTCGTCGACCTGCCGGCCCTTCGCCTTCAGCGCCCAGCTCGACTCGTCCTTCGAGGTGTGGAGCTCCGCCACGTCGTCACGCCCGAAGGACTTGCTGACGCGCCAGAAGCCCTGGTCGTCGCGCAGCGTGAGCACGACGCGCGGCGACTGGTCCGAGTACCAGGGAAGAAACGTGTCGCCTTCGCTCGACGCGGCGGGGAGCAACAGCGCCGCGCGCACGGCGAGCACGAGGGTGGACTTGCCGAGGTCGTTGGGGCCATGCAGCACGGTGAGGCCCGGCCCGAAGCCGACCTCGGCGCGCGCGATGGCCCGGAAGGCCGAGACCTCGAGGTGCACGAGCTGGAGCGTCATGGCGCCTCGTGGCGTGTCAGTCGAAGAAGAAGAGCACCACCCATCGAGGCCACACCGTAGCGCCGGCAAGGCCAGTTGCATCAGGCCTCGCACGGTCGCCCGCCGTCCGCCGAGGCTGATTGGAAATCGGCGCGGCTCGCGACATGTCCACCCGTCGTGAGTGGCGCTTCCGAGCAGAGCCGGTGGAACGACGTGCTGGCGCTCGCCTCGAGCGAGGCGGGGGTGCTGCGCCACCACCTGCAGTCCCTCGTGGGTCCCGTTGGACCCGCAGGGCTCGACGACCTCGTGCAGGAGACGCTCCTCGCCACGTTTCACGCCTTCGCGCGCCACGGCCCGGAAGCGCGGACCCGGCAGTTCCTCCTCGGGGTGGCCACGCTCATCGCCCGCCAGCACCGCGCCCGACGGCGGCGACGTGGCAGCCTCGTCGACCGCCTCGTCGCGCCCTTCCTCGCCCGCACGACGAGCGCCGAGGTGACCGGCGCCGCGCAGGAGCTCGCCCGGCTGTCCGAGGTGCTCGACGGGCTGGCCGACCCGCTCCGCGAGGCCTTCGTCCTCGTGCACGTCGAGCAACACACGCTGGCCGAGGCGGCCGGCATTCTCGGCGTGCCCGTGTCGACGCTGCACCATCGCGCGACGCGGGCCCACGCCCTCGTTCGTGCTGCCCTTGGAGACGCCGATGCCCTCCCCTGAGCCCCTCGATGAACTCCTCGCGCGTGCCCGGGCGACGGAGCCACCGGCCGTGCCGTTGCCTGCGCCCGAGGCCCTTCGGCGTCGGGAGGCGTCGTGGAGACGGCGGCAGGTGGGCGCGATGGCGCTCTCGCTGCTCCCCGTCGTCGCGTGGGTGGTGAGCGTCGTCGCGCACCCCGTCAGCCAGACGCTGTGTGACGTGATGGACCGCGAGGTGCTCCTGCGACTGGGCGCGCTGCCGGCCTTGGTGCTGCTCGTCGCAGCGCCGCTCCCGTTCGTCGAGCGCCCGTGGGCGCAGGTGGTGGTGCGCGGGGTGTGGTGGTCGCTGCACGTCGCAGGGGCGCTCCTGACGTGGACGAGGCCCGGGCTTCTCCCGCTCGCGTTTCCCGTGGCGGGCGCGGCGGCGGGCGTCGCCCTGCTGCTCCTGGGCAGGCGGGGCTTCGAGCCCTTCACCCTGCCGGGGACGACGCCGTGGCGGCGCCACACCACGACGCTCCTCGTGTGCGGGGTGCTGGCCATCGCCGACGCCTTGACGCTCACCTTCGTGGCAGCGGCGAACGATGGTGGTGGAGGCCGGCTGGTGGGCGTGGCGCTCGTGCTGCTCGCGGGCATGGTGCTGCTGTCGCGGCAGCGCCTCGCCGGGCTGGTGCTGAGCGCGGGCGGCAACGTGGGCCTCGCCGCGGTGGGGCTGATGGGTGGCGACGCGTGGAGCCTGCCGACGGGGCTCGGGCTCGCGCTCGCGGCGTCGGCGCTCGTGCAGCTGACGCTCCTGGCGAACCTGGCCGTCACGCTTCACCGGGGCCTCGCGGGAGACCTGCCCACGGCCCGGCCGGGCCTCGAACGCGCGCTGCGGGGGCTCGTCGTGGGTGCAGCGCTCGCGTCCATCATCGGCGGCGTGCTGCCTCCGGACTCCAACCGGCTGGCGCAGAGCTGCGCGGCCTCGAGAGG
>JALOQF010000095.1 GCA_025459425.1 Myxococcaceae bacterium
CAGGGTGCCGAAGGTGTAGGCGCCGTCGTACAGCTGGGTGGCCGTCTCGCGGGTGCGCGACGGAATGACGCTCGCGAGCTGCGCCTCGTTGCCGCGCATGGCCAGGAAGGTGCCGAGGCTGGCCCCCGCCGCCGCGACGGCCACGCCGCCGGCCACCCACGTGAAGACCCGGCCTCGTGGTGCGGCGCTCGCGGTGGCCGAGACGCCCGTCGTGGCCACCGCGTCCTTCGGCGCTGGCGTGGTGGGCCGGCTCGTCGTCGGGGTCGCCTTCGGGTCGTTCGGTCGCGCGGTGGTGCCGACGGGCGGCGTGACCGCGGTGGACAACGAGACGGTGAGCTCGAGGCTGCGGGTGGCGCCCAGGGCGAAGCTGCGCTCGTACGGCTCGTAGCCGGGCGCGGTGATGACGACGGTGTGCTGCCCGGGGGCCAGCACGGCGGCCGCAGGAGACGTGCTGCCGATGTCCCTGCCGTCGATGGTGACGGTGGCGTCGGCGGGCTCGGTGTACACCAGCACGTGCTGGGTGCCCTTCGCCTGGAGCCGCTGCTCGATGGAGGCGATGGCCTTCGACACCTCGTCGGCGTCGGTGGCCGTGGGCGCGAGCCGCAGGTATTCCTTGTACGACGTCATCGCGCGCACGAGCTCGTTCGTCTTGTCGAGGCAGCGGGCGATGTTGAACACCGTCGCCGGGTGCGGCTTGAGCGCGTACGAGGCCTCGAACTGCTTGAGGGCGTCGGCGTACTTGCCGCTCGCGTAGAACCCCTGGCCGGCGACGAAGGCCTCGCGCGCCCTGGCGGTGTCTTCGGCAGGGCCTGCGAAGGCCAGCGTCGCGATGAGCGTCGTGGAGAGAAGGGTGGCGCGCCGCATGGTCCTCGCCCGGTGAATGGGAGGCGCCATGGCTAGCGCGATGCGGGCAGGGGGGCAAATGGAGCCGAGCGCGTCGCAGCCCGGCCCGTCCCTTCGGTGGGCCGCCCGTGCGACAGTCCAGGTGGGCCATCGTCCTCGTGGAGGGTGGCCGAGCGACGTCAGCCAGTGCTGCGTCGGTCCGTGCGGAGGCGCGCGAGCCCGTGGAGCTGGTGGGCGAGGTCCTCGTAGCGCACCGGCTTGGCGAGGTAGTCGTCCATGCCGGCCCCGAGACAGCTGTCGCGGTCGCCCGGGAGCGCGTTGGCCACCCGGCTTCTGGGCCCGTCGAAGGCGCGAATGGCGCGCGTGGCGTCGTAGCCGTCGAGCACCGGCATCTGGCAGTCCATGAAGATGACGTCGAAGTCGTGGGCGCGGGCCGCTTCGACCGCCTCGGCGCCGTTGGCCGCGAGCGTCACCGTACAGCCCAGGCGCTCGAGCAGCCGCCGGGCGACGTTGCGGTTGATGGCGTTGTCGTCGGCCACCAGCACGCGGCGGTGCGTCGTGGTTTCGGCGCGCGATGGGTCCGTGCGGCGCTCGAGCACCCTGCGCACGCAGGCCACCGTCAGGGGGCCCTTCACCACGTCGCCTGGCTCCATCTCGTCGACGACGCGCACGCTGCGCTCGATGGTCAGCCCGCTCGCTTCGAAGCGCCTGGCGCGGGTGAAGACGACGTTCCAGCTCGAGCCCGGCTCGGCGTCGGTGGCGAAGAGGCAGTCGATGCCCAGCTGCTGGAGCGAGTCGCGCACCCGCCGGGTGGCGTCGGTCTCGTCGAGGTCGAGCAGCACGTGCGCCTCGGGTGGCGCCGGGAGCAGCCACGCCGTGACGGGGACCTCGAGCGTGAAGCGGCTGCCCCGCCTGGGCTCGCTCTCGACGTGCACCGCCCCGCCGAGGAGCTGCGCGAGGTCTCTCGTGATGGCCAGGCCCAGGCCGCTCCCGCCATAGACGCGCGTCGTCGACGCGTCGGCCTGCGAGAAGGGCTTGAAGAGCCGCGCGAGCACGTCGGGGGCGATGCCGACGCCGGTGTCTTCGACGACGAAGCGCGCCCACAGCCCGCCCTCGCGCTGCTCGGTGGACAAGGCGAGCGTGACGCGCCCCTGGGTGGTGAACTTGAAGGCGTTGCCGAGCAGGTTCACCAGGGCCTGGCGAATGAGGCGCGCGTCTCCGACGACGGCGGTGGCGCGCACCTCGGGGTACGACACCTCGAAGGTGAGGCCGTGGCCTGCCGCCTGGCTCGCGAAGAGCTCGGTGAGGGCGTCGCCCACCTCGGCCAGCTCGAAGGGCCGCGGGTCGGTGGTGGCGCAGCCGGCCTCGAGGCGACTCAAGTCGAGCACGTCGTTGAGCAGCGTCAGCAGGTACTCGGCCGACCGCGTCGCCGCGCGCATGTCGTTGCGTGGCTCTGGAGGCAGGGCCTCTCCGTCGATGAGCCGCAGCAGCCCGATGAGGCCATTGAGCGGTGTCCGAATCTCGTGGCTCATGTTCGCCAGAAAGCGTGACTTGGCCTCGGCGGCCTGCTCGGCGGCGTCGCGGGCCGTGCGGAGCGACGCGTTGGTCTGCTCGAGCTCGCGCTGGGTCTGTTCGAGGGCCGACGTGCGCTCCCGCACCAGCCGCTCGAGCGTGCTCGCCTGCTGGAAGGTGCGGAACGACTCGTAGTCCTCCTCGAGGCTGCGCTCGACGCGGTTCATCAGCGCGCGGTTGATCTTCTCGAGCTGGCCCACGCGCGCGCGCAGCCGCTCGAGCTCAGCTTCGTCGGCCAAGGGCCACCCCCGTGAACGTCTGGTTGACGTGCACCGCGCCGGTCTGCTCGCCGTAGGTCGAGAAGCCGACCAGGTTGAAGCGGCGGCACACGACGCCCAGTGGGGCACCGAGGTCGTTCGCCTCGACCTCGAGGCGCCGGAGAATGCAGTCGAACGTGAGCACGCCGGCGAGCGGGCCGATGTCCCGGGAGGCCTCGTCGAGCGCAGCCTCGAGCCCTTCGACGAGCTGCTCGCCGGTGCCCAGCGTCAGCACGAGCCCCTCTTCGATGGCGCAGTAGGTGCTCAACGCGTCGTTCGGCTCGAGGCGCCGAATCGCGCGCGCGAAGTACTCGCCGCCCATGCGCAACAACAGCGCGTGGCGCGCGAAGACGGCCGGGGTGAGGCGCTCGACGGGCACGTCGATGGCCTGCGCGAAGGCCTGCGCGGCGGGCAGCCCATCGAGCTCGAGGAGCAGGCGCTCCCTCGGGCGCGCGGCCGTCACCACCAGCTTGCGCTCCGTCGGGCGGAAGTGCTGCGTGCGGATGATGCGGAACGGCACCTGGCTGCGGACGCAGACGAGCAGGGCCGCCGACGCCCACAGGCGGCCGTCGGCGAGCACGTGGGTCGACTTGAAGGACAGCGCGTCTCCCGCCGAGCCGCCCACCAGCGGCACCTCACCCAGGGCGCGCTGGAGCCACATCGCGAGGCGCTCCTCGACCAGGCTCACGCCGTCGGTCAGGAGCACGGCGAAGGAGCGGTCGTTCGACAGCGGCTGGCCCTGGCGTCGCAGGCCGTCTTCGGCGAGGCGCGCCGCGTGCTGCGCGTCGGCGAACGTGGCCTGGTCGACGGCGTCGAGCCGCACCACCGAGGCCACGAAGTTCTCCGCGGAGAGGCCGACGACGGTGAGGCTGTCGGCCACGTAGCCGCTGGGGGCCACTTCACCTGCGGTGCTGCAGCCCACGACGGGAACGTCGCCGAAGGCCTGCTGGAGCGCCTGCGCCAGCCCCTCGGCGCGGATCAACGCCGGCGCACCGAAGACGAAGACGACGGCCAGGGGCTCGGTCGCGAGCGCCCGGTGCACTTCACGCGCTCGGGCCGTGGGCTCCATCGGACCGAAGAAGGTGAAGGCACGCATCGAGAAAAACTCACGGCCGACGGCGTGCCAGTCAAGGCAATGGGCTGGGTTTTCCAGCGGGTCAGAGTCGACCCGGGCGCTGATCAGCCAGCGCTGGCACCATCGCCACCGGCCCCACCCGGGTTGAGGCCGCGAGAGGCGATGTGACGCGTTCGACTGAGGGGCAGTCGACGCGACCCGGTGGTGGTCGCCGTGAGCGGTGCAGCGGTCGGCGGCTCGATGGCTGATCGACCGACTCCCAGGGACGTGGAGGCGGTTCCTGGCGTGCTTGGGGCGCCTTGAGGTGGTCGGCCTCGAAGGGCGAGTGGCTCCACGGTCATCGAGGCCGGCGCTGACGTCGAGTGACCTGCGCACGCGAGTCGACGAGGTCGGGCTGGTTCGCCGCCCAGGCGTGCAGGTGTCGGTCGACGTCGCCGACGACCTGTCCGCAGGCCCTCGCGAGGAGCAGGTCGCGCCCCGAGCAGCGCCGTTTCAGGCGACGGCGGTCCGCGGGGCCACCGACCGTGGCTCGGCACACGAGGGGAAGGCGTCGACCCGGCGGGCGCGGCGGGCGAGGTAGCGGCGCTCGTCGGTGAAGACGTCGAACCGAACGCCCAGCGGCGCCAGCGCCACCGAGGCCGCGCGCGCCGACAGCGTCACGAGCAGGTCGCTCGACAGCACCACCACCTCGTCGATGCGCTCCTTGTGCTCGAGCACGGTGTTGATCCACGCCGCGCGCACGGCGCCATCGAAGGCCTTGAGCCCGCGCACGTCGAGGAACACGGCGCAGCGGTCGCGGCGAAGCGACGCGGCCTTCGCGTAGCGCGGAAACACCGCGCCGACCTCGGGCGAGAGCCGGCCGTGGACGACGACCTCGAGCACACCCGGCGCAGGCTCGGTGACGACGAGAGAACCCAGAGCATCAGTCGCAGAGTCAGTCAGCATGGCGCGCGGGGGCTGTGCAAGCCCGTCGCCGCTCCAAAAGCGCCGTCGTCTCGGGGGCCTGGGCGAGGTCCGTCAGCGGTCTGACGTCAGGCGCGCGACGTCCGGCAGGTTCGCCGTCGTGGTCGGTCGTCGCGCGGCACGGGCCGTGCTGACGCGGCGTCACTGTGCACGCCTCGCTCGAATCTCTCGGCCAGTTGCTTCGTATCGCCGCAATCGGTCTGGCAACGGTGTCGCACCTGGGCTGTGGCGGTGGTGTCGCGCATGGTGGCGAGCGCTGCAACGCCATCACCCTCGACACGCCCCCTTCCTCGTTACCCCTCGGCCGTGCCGGCCGGCTGTCGACGGTGTCCTTCAGCCTGCTGGAGCCCTTCATCGAGGGCACCGGCGAGCTCCACTGCTGTGTCGCGCACGCGGCCTTCACCCCTGCACAGCCCGTCGCGTGCGAGGCCGTCGACTGTGAGGCGCTGCGCAGCCGGCTGTCGGTCGCCACGGTGGGCGGGCCCTTCTTCAACGAGCCCTGCGGCTTTCGCGCCTCACCATTCGTGCCTCCAGGAGGCCAGGGCCGGTGCTCGGTCTACCTCGACGGTGACCGCATCGTCGGGGTCCGCTCGAGCTGCCTCGACTGACGCGCGGTTCCGGTCCGCACCGACGTCTCGAGCTGGGGCGAAGGTGAAAGCGCCGATGGGCTCCTGGGTGCGGGCCCGGTAAAGGGGCCCGTCATGAAACGCGTCCTGCTGGTGGTGGGTGGAGTCATCGTGGTGCTCGCGCTCCTGCTCGGCGGTTTCATGGCCCGGACCTTTGGGGGCCTGGTGCCCATCGCGGACGGCGTAACGCTGTCGGGTGGCGCGACGGTGGTGAAGGACGGCTACGTCAGCGCCTTCGTGCTTGCGTCGGGCGACAGCGAGGCCGTGCTCATCGACTGCGGGCAGGACCCTGATGCGAAGTCGCTCAAGGCCGCGCTCGCCGCGCAGAAGCGCACGGTGAAGGCCATCTTCATCACGCACGGCCATGGCGACCACGTCGGGGGCTGCCGTGCGTTCCCCGACGCCGCGCTCTACGCCTTCGATGGCGACAAGGGCCTCATCGAGGGAACGGCCTCGGCGAACGGCCCGGTGACGAAGTTCGCGAAGCTCGACCCGGCGAAGGCGCACCCGGTGACGAACACCCTCGTAGACGGGCAAACCGTCGAGGTCGGCACCCTGCGGGTCCGGGCCTTTCTCATTCCCGGCCACACCGCAGGCAGCGCCGCGTTCCTCGTCAATCGTGCGCTCTTCCTCGGTGATTCGCTCGCAGGCCAGGCCGACGGGAAGGTGCGCCTTGCGCCCTGGATGTTCAGCGACGACCTCGGCCAGTGCGCGACCTCGATTCAGCGGCTCGGCGTCACCTTGAGGGACGAGCCCGTCGACCAGCTCGTCTTCGCGCACAGCGGCCCGTTGCCGGGCACGGCCCTCGCCTCGTTCACGCCGTGACACCACGTCACGAATGACAGAACAGCACGCAGGCTGACGCGCGGGCTCTCGTCCGGGAGGCGAGACTGCGCCAGCTGTCGGCCGACGCCGCTCTCGCATGAGAGCTCGACGTGGGCACCTCGTTGTCCTCGTGGCTGAAGGACACGCCGCAGACGCTGGCGCTGCTGGGCGTGTGCGCGAGCATCGACGGGCGGCTGTTCCTCCTCATGTTCCTGCCAAGGCGGTCAGCCCACTGTCTCCTCTGGAAACTTCGCGCCCGACGTCTCGAGCGTCGTGTTGCGGATGGCGCCGAGCCGATGGTTGAGCTCTGCAGCGCGGCTTTGGCCGCACCGACGTCACGCCCACAGGCCGCGGTGAATCACCGCCCACGCCGCGGGCCCGCCATCCAGTGCGCGCAGCATCGGCAGCTCGTCGGTGCGCTCCACGCGGGCGCCGTCGCTCGCTGGCAGTGGACTCGTTTCCCAGAACCGCACGGCGTCGAGGCCGCACGCGTGGGCGACGTGCCGCGCGGCTGCCACCAGTGCCTCGGCCTCGTCGTCGCGCGCGAAGCGGTACCACAGCACGTGCAGCTCGTTCGTCTGGAATGACGCGGCCCACGCGCAGGCTGACCCGCCCAGTCGCGCGCCGTGGGTGGTGGGCGCTGGCCGACGCAGCGCCTGGGCGTAGAACCGCTCGCGCGCGACGTGCCAGTCGGCCTGGAGCGCCGTCAGCTCGAGCGTCCCTGGTGGCGCGCCGTCGACCGACACCGCCGTGTCCCACGTCACGCACGCGCGGTTCGAATCCGTGCGCGCCGGAAATACGACGTCGAACGAGGGCTGCGCCACGAAGCCGACCCGCGCGTACAGCGCCGCGCCCACCTCGGAGAAGAGCGCCGCCACCCGGGCGCCCTTCGCGTCCGCCTGCGCGCACACGGCCTCGAGCATCGCGCTGGCGGCGCCGCGGCCCCGCAGTCGCTCCTCGGTGAAGACCGACGCGATGATGATGCCGTGGCCGGGCCGCCCGTCCCGCACGCACGGCACGCGGAACGTCTCGCACGACGACAGCACCGCGCCGCGCTCGTCTCGCCACAGCCAGGTGTCCATCGCGTCGACGGCGAAGGGGTGCGACCGCAGCGTGGCTTCGCGCGCGAGGAACTGGTCGCTCGTCAGGTGTCGGCCCCACGCCGAGGCGGTGAGCCGGTCACGCGCCACCTGGTCCGCGTCGCTGGCCCGCTCGAGCCGCACGCCTCACTGCACCTGCAGCGTCACCACGCCATCGTCGTCGGCCGTGAGGAGCCACGTCTTCGTGCCGTTCCACGCCAGGCCCTTCACCACGCCCTTGATGGAGGCCAGTTCGGTCGGCTCCGCGTCGGGTTTGCCCTCGTACAGCCGCGGCGCGATGCCCGTGGTGGTGTAGCGCGCCGTTCCCTGGTGCACGGCGAGCCACTCGGCATCGACGCGCGCGATGGACTTCACCGCGCCGCCGGCCCGGGCCCCACGCTTGAGCTCGGGCGCGCTCGCCTGCGGGTAGCGCCAGGTGATGCCGTCGGGCTCGAGCGCGACGGGCCCATCGGCGCGCTCGGCGATGCGCGCGGTGAACGAGCCATCGAGCGCCGCGCGGGTGAGGCCCGATGGGTAGCCCGCCACGAAGAAGGCCTCGTCTTTCCCATCGAACAGCACCTCGCGCGGGCGAATCTGCTCGGTGGCGATGAGGGTCACGTCGTCGCCGTCGACGAAGGCCACCGCGCCGTTGGGCTCGGACGAGAAGGGGTCTCCGTCTTTCGGCACCAGCGACACCACGAGCTTCGAGCCGCGGGCCGCCAGGCTGGTGACGAGCGCGCGGGTGAACGAGACGTGCGTCTTCACCTCGCCGCCCGCCAGCGGCAGCGACTTCACCTGGCCGCCCTCGGCCCACACCACTTGCTCGCCGTCGACGATGACGGTGGCGACGTTGGTGGTGCGCACCGTCAGCACCACGGGCGCGCCCGAGGCAGGCACCTTCACCAGCGCCGACGAGCCATTCTTCTCGAGCACCAGCACGGCGCCGTCACCGGCCGGCTTCAGCTCGCGCGCCTTCACCTGGCCGCGCAGCACGGGAGAAAAGCCCGCCACCGCGTCACCGCCCGAGGCCACCAGCGCCTCGACGGTGGGCGCGAAGGCCTGCGCGTCTCCGGCGCTGTCGGCGGGCGGCGCGGCGGTCTCGATGAGGGCCTTCATGGTGGGCGGCGCGACGGGGGCGTTCGCCACCTTCTTCGCGCCACTCTTCGCGGCCTTGCTCGCCTCGGACGGGTGCCGGCGGACGTACTCGGTCACTCCGATGCCGACGAGAATGAGCACCAGGCCCGTGACGAGGAAGCGCATGCGGCGGCGCCGTAGCAGAGCGGCCCCGGAGTGTCGCGCACCGTCACGACGTGCCGACGTCGGCACGGCCGGCTGGTCCACCACGCTGCAGCGGACGCCACACCATCCACGCGGTGCACTCCACCGGCGCCCCCGCCGAGCCCAGAGTCGGAGAGCTCAGCCGCCCGCGCGCCGCAGACTCCCGCCCGCCACCGACAGCCCGGCCATCCCTTCGCCGACGAACAGTCTCGTCGTCTCACCGCGACACCACGCCGTGGGCCTCGGCCTGTCTCATGGTGCGACCGCGACGGTTGCACGCATGGAGACCGCCCCCCGAACCGCGGCTCCCGCGCGTCCGGCGCCTGTCCGTCACGACCGACGTGCGGAGCGTGATGAGCGATGCCTCGGGTCGGTGGGCCTGCGCCGCACCGAAGTGGTCCCTGGCTTCACGCCGGCGCGGTTGGGCTTGTTCGGCTGACGGCCTGGGTCAGCCCGCTCCGAGCGACCAGCCCAGCGTCAGGCGACATTCCGAGCGCGTCGAGGCAGTCGTTCAACCACGAGTCATCGTCCAGTCGATGCAGCGCCGCCTTCATCGCCGCATCCACTGTCGGCCCGTACGCCGCTCTCGCTCGATCCACCGCGTCGCGCGAAGGGCCACCCCAGGCTGACACCATCATGCCGAGGTCCAGCGCGTCGCGGCTCCACGTCGAGCGATCGGCCTGCCGGTCGACGTTGGCGAGGAGCTTCTCGACCATGAGGTCGTCTCTGGAAAGCACCGGCACCGGGAGCCCCTCGACGGCCTGCCCTGTCAGCGTGACGCGCGCCTCACGGACAATCTCGAACTTCACCGGCGTGCCATCGACGTCGACGAACGTTCTGATGCCGTACTGGTCGGTTCGAACGTCTCTCACGGTCTCGAGCCGGCCGGCGCAGAGCCCGTCGAAGCCCTCGTTGAACACAGCGAGCCGCAGCGCTCGGTACCCGTCGGCGTCCGAGCACAAGAAGTCGACGTCGACCGACTCGCGGAACTCGTCGAGCAGCATCGTGATGGCGGTACCGCCACCGAAAAAGCATCTCGCCCGCTCGAACAAGCGCGCGTCGAGGCCACGAAGGAGGCGCTCGATGCGCTGATGATGCGCTCGCCTAAACATTGAGCACCCCTGCCCCCCACACGTCGGTCAAGCGACGAATGAGGGCTCGCTCTTCATCGGACAGGCTCTGCTGGTCGACGAAGCGCCAGTTCGCCTCGTAGAGCGCGAACGCCTCTGCTTCGTCGATCTCCTCGACGTGCCGCCGAGACCACGCGATGAGCCGGAGCTGTGGGTAGTCAGCGAGTCGAACCTTCATGCGCTCCGCACGATAGCGCAGGTCATCGCACTCACGGCTCCCGAGGCACCGCCCCTCGGCCAGGTTTCGTGGGTATCGACTGGACGGTGAAGTCGGCGGGCGCCGTGCTGCGGCCCGAGGGCACAGCAGAAACGAACCGGCGCCAGCTCCAGAACCACGTCGGCGGCGCCGGAGTGTCGCGCACCGTCACGACGTCGACACGGCCGTGTCGCCCATCACGCCGGCCTCGGCCTCGAGCTTCGGCGGCAACACGATGCGCGGGGTGGGCCACGTCTGCCATTCACCGATGCGGGGCCGGTCGGCCGCGAGGAACTGCGCGCGCACGGCCTCGAGCGGTTGGTCGAGGAGCGCCTCCCAGGGCACGAAGCACAGGTCCATCGAGCGCTGGCCCCAGCGGTAGAAGCGGAAGGCCTCGTACGGCATGGTGAGGAAGGCCACGACGCCGTCGTTGAAGGGCACCCGCAGCCACCCCAGCACGAGCGCCATCAGGCCCGAGCCCGAGGCGTACTGCGACAGCAGCACCGCGAGGAAGCGCAGCTCGTTGCGCAGGTCGGTGCCGAGGCCACACAGCGCGTGCCACACGTCGTGCGTGAAGTAGAGCCGGTCGACGAAGTACTCGAGGTCGCTCTGCGGCACGCGGCGGGCCGGGAAGGGCTCGAGCTTCCACGCGCGGAACCACTGCGCGAGGAAGTGGCCCAGCGTGCCCTCGGGGTACTGCGCATAGCGCTCGAGGTCGATGGCCAGGAGCGGCCGCGTCTCGAGCAGGTGGCGGCCGAGCTCCGAGTGCTTCGCCCGGCGCGCGACGCGCCCGATGCCCCAGCCGTCGAGCGCCCACTGGAAGGCCTGCTGGCCCCAGGGGTCGACGATGTTCTTCGCCAGCGCGTACATCGCCCGCAGCGCGAGCCAGGCCTTGCCGAAGAAGCCCATGCGCTGCATCTCGTCCACGTCGGGTCGTCGCGTCGTCATGACGTCGGCGCCCGTGCAAACCGCGCCGCCGCCGTGCCCGGCATGTCTCGCCGGGTCGACTTCAGCGGACGCGGCGGTTCCTGCCGAACGCGCGCCGCCAGTCGTGCGGCGTCTGGCGTCAGGTGCGTGACGGGAATGACGCATGCAGCCCGCGTCGGCCTCATGACGCGATGGAAGCCGACGACGCACGAGGTGATGCAGTTGGGCGTGGGCCTGGCGGGGCTGGCCGCCGACGCCGCGTGGGGCCACCGGGGCGTGGCGTTCTTCCTGGTGTGCATGGCCGTGGGGCTCGTGTGTGAGCTCGCCTCGCGGCCGCTGTGGGCGTTTCACCCGGCGCTCGCGAACAGCGCGTGGACGGTGCGGGGCGTGAGCCTCTTCATCGGCATCGCGTGGGCGGGGTTGATCAGCGGAGGCCTCGCGCTGGCGACGAAGCTGGGCGCGGTGGTGCCAGCGCCGCCGCTGCTGGTGCTGGCGGTGGTGATGGGCGTGCTGGGCAACGCCATCGAGAGCGTCTTCGCGTGGACGGGAGCGCTCACCTACCGCGTCGACCACCCGGTGCTGGCGTTCCCCTTTCGACGCGCGCCGCTGCTGCTCGGCGTGCCGGCGTCGATTCGGGTGACGTACTTCACGACGTTCACGCTGCTCGCGCTGGGCTTGTCTGTCGCGCTCCGCTGACGGCACCGCGCGAGGGGCTCTAGAGTTCGTCGAGCGCTGGCAGCGCCAGCCTGAGGCGCTCGCGCTCCGCAGGCGGGAAGACGGAGTCGAGCACGTCATACGAGAGACCCACGAACGGCATGGTGCGCGCCAGGAGCTCTCGGGCTGCTTCATCCCACAAGGTGCGGAGTGACGCGGGATGGGCCTGGCGGATCCGCGCAAGGTGCCGGCGCTCGACGTCCTCTCTCACGTGACGGGAGTACAACTCGACGAGGTCGTCACGGTCGAGCTTGCAGACCTTGATGGTCGCGCGCCCTTTCGCGGAGCCGTTGCGTGGGAACGGCTTCCATCGATGTTCCCCCGGGCTGGACACCGGTCGGAACTGAATGTGGGCCACCCCCGACTCTGTCGCGGGGTCGATGAGGAGTGGTTGCTCCAGGCCAGGTGGCGACTGCTCCGGTGTCAGTGCCGCACTGCCCTCAGCGAGCGGAAACTGGTCGCGCTTGGCCGGGCTCTGGTTGCAGTTGCGGCAGGCGAACAGAAGGTTTTCCCACGACCAGGTGAGCCACCAGTAGCCGTGCGTTTCAGAAGAACCCGGGCGCCGATCGGCTCGAGCCTTCGGACGGAAGTGTTCGACGTCGTTGCGTTTGAGCTGTTCGCATGACTCGCAGTACGCGCACTTGAAGAACTGTCTTCGCCACAGTTCGTCTGCGACGACGCGATACTGGTTCCCGAGGGCCTTCGAGTCTCGCTGCGCCAGTCCCCGCACGCGGCTCAACTCAGCGACCCGTGTGGACTCGAGGCTGGCTGGTGCAGCTCCACGGTCGACTCGAATCATGAACCTGACACGTGCCTCTTGAGTCGCTCGACCGGTGTCCATCCCGGGTTGATGCCCGCTTGTTCGAGCTCTCGCCGGAGCGCTTCCATCTGCACCTCATCCTCGTCCGAGCGGTACGGGTTTCCGACCAGAAAGCCATACTGTTGGAGCTTCTCGTTCGCGGGGCTCTGGGAAGCGCCGGCATCGAAGAAGTCGTACAGCAGCTCGCTTCCGGTCAGCTGCGCTGGCTCATCAGGCGCTGGCATCGCGTGGATGTCGCCATTCTCTGCCGAGCGGAGGATGATGACCTCGTCGGCGCGAAGCCCAGTCAACACGAGTGGTGAGTGAGTCGTGGCGACGAACTGGACGTTGGGGAAGACCCTCTTGAGCGAGGCCACCAGGCTCGACTGCCAGCGCGGATGAAGGTGAAGGTCGAGCTCGTCGATGAGGACCAGCCCTTCGAGATCCTCGAGTGCAAGGTCGGTCTCGCCCGGCCGCTCGAGCATGAAGTGACCCAGAATGTCTGCAATCCACGCGATGGTGCTCTGGTAGCCCTGCGAGAGCCAGGTTGCGGGCAGTCGAAGCCACGAGTCACCGAACTTGAAGTCGAAGCGATGGCTCTCGAGCAACTTGCTCGAGCTCGACACCCCTCCTCGTCCGCGGAGCTCGAGGTTCGCGACGCCTGGAAGAAGGGTCGACCGGATGAGTGCCTCGTTGAGGAGCTTCACGAAGTGCAGCGGGTCGTCGAGGAGGTCAGCGAACCCGGTGCCGACGAGACGGTTCTTGCCGAACAGGGGCCCCATGCGCGCCAGAATCGGGTCGTCGAACTTCTCAACGGACATGGGTCTGGGCAGGAACCGGTCGACGCCGTAGCCAGCGACGAACCAGTCTGGGGTGTTGCGCGCGCGAACGGTGCGCAGCAGGTCGAACTGGCTGGGCTTCGGCCGGTGCCCATACGCCGAGAAACCGGTCACCGTGCTCTCGTCGCGGGCGAGGTTCAGCTCGGAGTGAATGAGGGGCGGACGGGCTGCTTTCGAGTGCTCTGGGTACTCGCGCGAGCCGTGCCCACGCGAGCCGAGGGTGAACTCAGCGGTGATGGACGACCGCTCGTTGAGGTCTGCGCGAAGGTCCTTCAGTCCCGGCACGTCTGCGAGTTGATTGCTGCGCTCGGCGCCAACGGCGGCCATTCCGATTGCCTGAAGGAGCGTGGTCTTGCACGTGCCGTTCTCGCCGACGAAGACGGTCCACATCCGTGGGCTGCCATCGTCTTGCCGAAAGGATAGCTCGAGGTGCGCGAGCCGCTTGATGCGTCGGACGTCGAGGTCGAGCACATACATGACCCGACGATGGTACTTCGCCTTCCTTTGAATACCTACTGCTCGGGGCCTCGCGGCCGGGAGTGTCTCTGCTGCCCGCTCGAGCGACGCGCGCCGCTGCTGCTCGGCGTGCCGGCGTCGATTCGGGTGACGTACTTCACGACGTTCACGCTGCTGGCGCTGGGGTTGTCGGCGGCGCTCCGCTGACGGGCGGCCTTCAGCCGCGCTCGAACGCGAGCAGGTGCTCCGCGCGGAGCCACACCGTCGAGCCCGCGTCGATGGGGCCCGGCACGAAGGGGTGGTTGTCGAGCGTGCCGAGCCACCAGCCGTCGCCGCGCACCTGGGACAGCTGCACCCACATGAACTCGACGCGCTCGACGACGTCGCCCGCCGCGTCGGCGGCGCGGAAGACGAAGGGCACCTTGGCGAGGTCGCCGGCGACGGGGGCCGTCGTGAGTCGGTGCAGCGGGCGACCGACGGCTTCGGGCCGGGCGACGAGCCAGCCCTCGACCGACAGTGAAGGCTCGAGGCGGGGTGGGAGCGGCTCTGGCGGGTGGTGGCCCGAGATGAGGTCGCTCCAGTCGTGCACGAGCTGGAGCGAGACGCCGCGCACCTGGTGCTGGGCCAGCACGTGCGAGTCGTCGAGCACCATCAGGCGCGGCCGCGACGAACCGCGTCCCAGGTGGACATGCACCGCCACGCCGAGCGTGGGCGGCAACCACCGCGTCTGGTTGGCGAGCGTTCCGGGGAAGCCGGGGTGGTCGAGCGGCGGGTCTTCGTCGAAGTACCGGAGGGCCATGTCGAAGTGGGCCCGGGCGACCTTCACCCAGAACCCCCACGCGTAGCCCGCCGCCCGGCCGAGCACCGGCAGGTCCACCACGCCCCGAACGAAGAACGCCTCGTCGTCGATGCTGACGAGGTCATCGCTTTCCCTGATGCGCTGCTTCCGTTCGGCCTCGGGCACCGCGAAGAAGGCGTCGGGGCGGCGGAACGCGGGCTCCAGCTCGGCGTGCTCGTCGGTGCAGCGGCTGCAGCGGGCCATGGCGCGGAGTGAGCCACGCGCGCCTGTCGCTTTCAACCCGTGCCGTCACGGCGGGCCCGGCTCCCGTCCCTCGGCGCGTCGCAGCGTCAGCAGCGTCAACTCGGGCTCCGAGTTGAGTCGTGGCAGCCTCGTGCCACGCCCGAAGCCGAGGCCCCGGTTGACGTAGAGCTGGTTGCCCCGCACCCGGTAGTGCCCGCGGTACCAGGGCTGACCCGCGCGGCGGAACACGCCCTCGGTGAGCTTCGGCACGTCCCACTGGCCGCCGTGGGTGTGCCCCGACAGGCACAACACGTCTTCCCACGCGGGCAGCTTTCCCGCGCAGGCCGGCGTGTGGGTGAGGGCGAGCCGCGAGCTCGCCGTCGTCGTGCCGCGAAACGCCGCCTCGACGTCGTCGTTCTTCGTCGTGCTGTCGTCGACGCCGATGAGCGTGAAGTCGGCGCCTCTCAGGCGGAGCCGCGTGTGCTGGTTCTGCAGCACGCCGATGTCGGCCCGGGCGAGGCCACCGGCCACCGTCTTCGCGTCACTCCAATGGTCGTGGTTGCCGAGCACCGCCCAGGCCTGCGACTCGATGCGCTCGAGGAGCTGGGGCACGCGCTCGACCGGGTCGAAGCGGTTGGTGACGAAGTCGCCCGTCAACACGGTGAGGTCGGGCCGCTCGGCGTTGAGGGCGTTCACCGCCGCGATGATGCGCCCGTCGGGTACGCCCGAGCCGATGTGCAGGTCGGACAACTGGGCGATGGTGAGGCCGTCGTGCGCGGGGTCGAGGTGCTCGAGGAAGACCTCGACGCGGGCGACCTCGAACGACTCGCGGCGCTCCTGGCGGCGCTCGGCGCGCACGGCAGAGGGAGCCAGGACGGCTGCGGACACGGCAGACAGGACGTTTCGTCGGGACACGCGGCGCATGGGCCTCGAGAGAAGAGGGAGAGGGGCGCAGAACCCCACTCGGACCGGCTCCATTCCATCGTGCTTGCTGCGCACCTGCGTGCGCAGGCGCAGACGTGACGACGCGGGGTTGTTCGCCGCGGCGAGCCCGAGGCGCGAGGCTGATCACCGCCCAGCAGGCCGGCTGCCGCTGCTCCGGTTGCTGCCGTTCGACGACGGCCGGCTGCCCGACGAGCCCGACGGTCGCGAGCCGGAGCGGTCGAACGAGTCGGCCGCGCGCTCCAGCACCGAACGATTCGAACTCGAGGTGTTCTTCGAGCCGCTCGTCGAGCGCGAGAGCGTCTGGGTGCCGCTGGACGGGCGCGCGCTGGGGCGTGCCTGGCCGTGAGAGGTCAGCGATTCGCGGGTGATGAGCGTGAGTCCCATGGAGTGCCTCGGGTGGTGCGTGGTTGACGTCACTGGAACGACGAGGCCCCGCGACGTCTGTCGCAAGGGTGCGTTCGCGCGCACCGCGGCCCCTGACATTCGTGCCCTCCCCGAAGCAGGACATGGGCACCAGCGCCCTCAGGAATCTGCCGGGGCCCGAGCGCTGACGAGGCGCCATCTGCGCGAACCGACGGGGCTTTCGCTGGTCGCAGCTTTGCAAACCGGCCGGGCATGAACCGACTCGCTCCGCTCGTGGTGGTGGTGATGGCTGGTTGTACCGACTTGCGTGACGTCGCTCCGCCGGGCGAGGAGGTTTCCTCGAAAGCGCAGCGCATCACCCAGAGCGCGCCGGAGGCCGACCTCGAGGCGGCGACGACGGCCAACACCGCCCTGGGGCTTGCCCTCCTGGCGCGACACCCCGAGGGGAACTTCATCGTCTCGCCCGCCAGCATCACCGCGGCCACCTCGATGCTCCAGGCCGGCGCGCGCGGAGACACCCGGACCGGCATCGTCAAGGCGCTGCAGCAGACGCTCCCGGAAGCGCAGCACCACCGGGCGATGAACACGCTCGAGGCGGCCATCGAGTCGCGGGGGGCCACGGCGAAGGGAAAGGATGGCAAGCCCTTCAGGTTGATCAACACGAACCAGCTCTTCGGCCAGAAGGGGCAGCGCTTCGAGCCGGCCTACCTCGACACCCTGGCGCAGGAGTACGGCGCGGGGCTGCGGCTCCTCGACTTCTCGACCGACGCGGCGCGGGTGACCATCAACCAGTGGGTCGGCCAGCGCACCGAGGGCAAGATTCCCGCGCTCTTCGCGCCCAACTCGCTGGTCGGCGCGCGGCTCGCGGTCGTCAACACGCTCTACTTCAACGCCGCGTGGGACGAGGTGTTCGACCGCACGTCGACGAAGAGCCACCCCTTCACCCTCGTCGACGGCACCGAGGTGCAGGTGCCGATGATGCGCAACACGAAGCTCAGGGGCGCGAAGGCGGCGGTCGTCGACGGCACCCAGGTGCTCGAGCTGCTGTACGACGGGCAGGACGTGTCGCTGGTCGTGGTGGCTCCGCCCGTGGGTCGCTTCGCCGCCGTCGCGGCTGGGCTCGACGCGGCGACGCTGAACGCCCTCGTCAAGCAGGGGCGCGGTGGCAGGTTCGACGTGCGCCTGCCGAAGTTCAAGTTCGACACCAGCCTCGAGCTCGCCGAGGACTTGAAGGCGCTGGGCATGACGAACGCCTTCGACCCGACGAAGGCCGACTTCTCGGGCATGACGGGCCAGCCCGAGCTCTTCATCGGCGTCGCGGTGCACCAGGCCGTCATCATCCTCGACGAGAGCGGCACCGAGGCGGCCGCCGCGACGGGCTTCGGCGCCTTCCCGACGTCGGCGGCGCCGCAGCCCACCGAGGTCATCATCGACCGGCCGTTTCTCTTCTTCATCCGGGACGTGAAGACGGGCCTCGTCCTGTTCGCCGGGCGCGTGGTGAAGCCGAGCTGAAGCACGCGGCATCGCGGTGACAGCCGTTCACGCGAGTGCGATGACGGGAGCCATGTCGAGCCGCTTCGTCTTCGTCGCTGCGCTGATGCTGGTCGGGTGTGGGTCGTCGTCCGTGTCCGTGTCGGACGCTGGACAGGGCAGCGCGGGAGGCACCGCTGGTGGTGCCTCCGTCGCTGGCGGAGCGGCTGGTGGTTCCAGCGGCGGCGTGGCGGGCGGCTCGAGCGGCGGTGGGTCGACGGGCGGAGGCGTGGCTGGGGGCTCGAGTGGCGGTGGGGCTGGCGGTGGAGGCTTTGCTGGTGGAGAGGCGTCGGCAGATGGTGGCGTCACCGCGCTTCCTGGCGGAGACACCTGCGACGTCGCTCCCGACGTGACGGCCGGTGGGCGCTTCTCGGGCACGACCAACGGCTTCGTCGACGACTACAGCATCGCGGGCGCGGGGTGCCCGTCGGGTGGACTCGCCTCGGGGCGCGACGTCGCGTACCGCATCACCGCACCCACGGCGCGCACGTACACGGTGCGGGTGACGCCGGTGCCGGCGACGTTGCCGGACGGAGGCAGCAACCGGTTCGACCCGATGCTCCTGGTGCAGCGCACGTGTGGCGCCAGCGCGTGCGTCGCAGGCACGGTGCTCAATGGGCCGGGAGACCCCGAGTCGCTCACCTTCTCCATCGCCTCGAACGAGACCCTCTTCGTCATCGTCGACGGAGAGAACGTGACGCGCGGCGAGTTCGAGCTCGAGGTTTCGTTCTGAGCCGGCCCTGACATGAGAAATCAAGTCAGAATGACTTGATTCGACCGTCGACCCGCCATGCTCCCACTCGACCTCGAGACACTCCGCGCCTCGTCCTCCACGTTCACCTATCGCCCGTTCTACGGCCACCAGCCCCGCGCCGACGGCCGGGTGAGCGATGCCTGTTTCTCGCAGTGGTGGCCGAGCCGCTTCGTGGTGAACGGCGTCACCTACGTCACCGCCGAGCAGTTCATGATGGCCAGCAAGGCGCGGCTGTTCGGAGACGCCGAGGCGCTCGAACGAATCCTCGCCGAGGCCTCGCCCGCTGCGCAGAAGGCGCTGGGCCGAAGCGTGCGCCGCTTCGATGACGGCGTCTGGGCGCGGCATCGCTTCGAGGTGGTGGCGTTCGGCTCGTTCGCGAAGTTCTCGCAGGACGAGGCGCTCCGGGCGCACCTGCTGTCGACCGGCGACGCGGTGCTCGTCGAGGCCAGCCCGCGCGACCGCGTGTGGGGCATCGGGCTCGGCCGCGACAACCCCCTGGTGCAGCAGCCGGCCCGCTGGCGCGGACAGAACCTGCTCGGCTTCGCGCTCGTGCACGCGCGTGACGTGCTGCGTGGCGTTCGTGAGGCCGTCGCGCCGGGTCGATGGTTGGCGGCTGGTTGAGCGAGGCCCCCGGGCGGGGAAGCGTCGTTGACTCACGGCGCTCCCGTTTGGGGGGCTCGCACGAGGTCGGGTGCCATTCGAAGCTCGGCGTGCGCGCGCACCACGGCCAGTCCGCGAAGTTCAGCGACGACGGCCACCGTCGCGGCGGCTGAGGCCATGAGGAGCAGCGCGACGCCCCACTGGGCCCGGCGAGTGCGAAGGAATGAGGCCAGGGTGAGGACGAAGACGAGCGCGGCGCCCGTGAGTGTCACGAGGAACGTCACGTCGGCGCCTTCGAATGGGTTCGAGGTCACCGCGCTGGCCACCGCGACGCCGATGAAGAACGACGGGAGCAGGCCCGCGAAGGCGCCGAGCACGCTCACGAGGAGCGCTCCCAGCGTTTGCAGCCCGGCCCGCCCACCCAGCAGCGCGACGAGCCCCATCACCACGAAGGTCGACCCGACGAGCGCCCAGACGGAGTCGATGAACTGCATGGGTCCCGCGGCGTCGGATGGCAGCCGAAGCCCGTCGACGTAGGTCATCGGCAGGTCGACCCCGTGCGCCCGGAATACGCCCAGGCCCTGGGCGAGGCCGGCGCTGTCGACGCAGACACACTCTTCGACGTTGCCTGGCCGCAGCTGTTGAAAGGGCGTGAGGGGCGCAGCGCAGGAGACGTCGGCGGCGCAGCAGAGGCTGTCATGCATGCCGCCCGATACCGGAAGGGCCCCGAGCGGTTTCGTGCAGCAGCGGCAGGCGGTACCACCAGCACGTCGGTGCTTCCCACGGGGAGTGGATCACCCTCGACGATGATCTGGGAGCCCACCACCTTGCGTTTTGTGATCCGCATGAATCGAGACTGGCTCCGCGCGCGAACCCTGGCGTTCCCTGCGCGTCGCGCTTCACGATTGGTGGGCGGGGCCGACGCGAGACGGACCGGATGTGATGGTGCAAGACTTCCACGACGAGCCACCTGGCAAGAGGAGTTGTGTGATCATGAGCAGCGCTGCTCGAGCCCTCGTGTTGCTGTGCTGTGGTGTGGCGTGCGCCACGGCGAAGCCGGCACCACCGTCGTCGACGGTTTCGACCGCCGCGGTCGCGTCGAACGATTCGACCGCGAGCCTCATCTCCTTCAACGCGAGCCCGGATATCTTCCCTTCCAGCTGGGCCGACGCGACGGCAGAGCCTGTTCCGCTCGAGGACAGGGCGTGGGCGCTCCGCGCCGTCGAGGCGGGCTTGCGCAAGTACCCCAGCAGGCTCCTGAGCGAGAACCTCACGGGCGTCTTTCTGGTGCGTCGCCTCCGAGTCCGCGGCATCAGCATGGGGGGCACGAACGGACGCTCGCGGGTCTACGTGTCCGTGGGCAGCATCGCGGCTGGCTCCACGCCGGACCGGATGGAGAAGGTGCTGCACGCCGAACTCTCGAGCATCTTGCTGCGCAACTACCGTTCCCGGCTCCCGCTCGACGAGTGGCTCGCTGCGAATCCGGCGGTGTTCAGGTACGGCCGCGGTGGTACCGACGCCGTGCGGAGCGGGTTGCACTCGCAGAAGAGTGACGACGAGCTCCTTGAGCTTGGGTTCCTTCATCTGTACGGCACGGCGTCACAGGAAGAGGACTTCAACTCGTATGCGGCCGCACTTCTGTCTGGCGACCGCAACGTCTGGGCGGCGGCGGCCAAATACCCTGCGGTGCTCCGCAAGGTGAAGCTGACCATCGGCTTCTACGGGTACCTCGACCAGCACTTCGAGGTGAGCGCCTTCCGGGCTCTCGCCCAGCTCGACCGTCTGCCGGCTGGAGACCCGTTGCGCCAGGCGCTCGACGCCGACGCACACGGCGAATGACTCACGCCCCGACCGAACCGCGGCTCGAATGCGGGCCGGGCGGCGGGGGCTGGCAAGACGAGCGAGGCGCGTGGGCTACCAGCCGATGAGGAGCAAGCCATGGCCCCCGGTGGTGGCAGGCGCAGGCTGTGCCCGCCCACCGTGTCCGCTCGGCGTCAGGTAGCCCACCCGGTCGAGGCCCGACGGGACGCCGGCGACCGAGCCACGCTCGAGGACTCCG
>JALOQF010000096.1 GCA_025459425.1 Myxococcaceae bacterium
GGTCTGCCCGCGGTCGGTGAAGTTCGCCGAAGTCACGAAGACCCAGCGCCCGTCGACCACGACGCACTTCGCGTGCAGGCTGGCGAAGACCCCCTCCTCTGGCTTGAAGCCGTAAACCTCGGGGAAGGGCGGGCCAAAGGGCCAGTTGTCGCGCACGAACCCGCTGGCCGCATCGGCGTCGGCAAAGAGGCGGCAGGTGACCCCACGTTTCATGGCCTCGTGGAGCGGTCGAAGCACCTCGGCGCCGTGGTCGAACACGAAGCCCGCCAGCAGCACCGAACTCGTGGCCTTGCCGAACAGGTCGGCAAGCACGACTGCGGTGTCGCGGGCGCCGCTGCGGCGCGACTCTGGGCCGGTCCACACGAGCTCGGGCGGCGTCGACCGGCCGCGACGCTCTGCCAGCACCGCGCCGATGACCCCGAGCGCGCCTTCGCGGCCGACAACATTCAGCGCGGCCATGGCATCGAATACTGCTTCCAACCCTTCGCCCTGAAGGCCGAAGCGCGATAGCGGGTACGCGAGCCGCGCGCCGACCAGCGCAGCTTGGAGCCGTTCGAGATCCGACGTGGAGATGCCGCTCAGGTCCACGGCTTCTTCAGGAAGGCGACCTCTTCGTGGCCCAGCGTGGGCACCACCAGGGCGCGATCGAGGAACTGGTTGAAGCGCTCGCACGAGCACTCGGGCACGAACAGGCAGCTGTGACAGGCGGCTCCCTCGAGGTTGCGGTCATCGAGCCCGACCGGCTCGTGGTGGGCGCACACCGGGTCGTTGGAGCAGAGCTTCGCGTTCTCCCACGCCCGCGACAGGTGCTTCCCGAGACGGCGGCCCTCTTCGACGAGGCCACCCAAGGTGCCCTCGGCGCCGGTGGTGCCGGTCATCAGCAAGATGCCCGCCATGGGGTGCTCGGCTCCGTGCGGCTCGCAGTAGATGCGCTCGTGAATCGAGCTCGCAGGGTAGCCGCACTCGAGCGCCACCTCGGTCATCAGCAGGTGAGCCATCGAGTGGAGCAGGTAGAGGCGAATGCCGGGGAAGGACAGCTTCGACTTCGAGAAGGCCTTCCAGCGCTCCCACGCCTTGAAAAGCACCTCGGCGCGCTCCATCACGGGAGGTGACGTCTCCCATGCATGCAGCTGGGCCTCGTCGAGGATCATCAGCACGCCCTCGCCCTGCACCTCGGTGACGGGCACCCAATCACGCTGCAGGCTCAGCGGCGCGAGCTCGACCTCGAGGTCGTACCGCCCCTGCAGGTCCTTCGAGAGCGGTTCGAGGCGCGTGAAGCCTACCTGCGCCTGAACCTCACGCAGGCGCCGGGCGAGAATGACGTCGTTCACCTGGGGCGGCAGTCGAGGCGGTCTCGCGATGCGGCGTGCCCAGAAGACCTCCGACCTGTCGCGCGGCATCTCACCGGGCTTTTCGACGGGCTGAGACAGAAACGTGAGCCACTCGGCGGTGCGGATCTCCGGCACGCCTTCGGGCTTCCGCTCCCGCTCGTCGGCGATCGCCTTGAGCACCTCTTCGTCGGTCGCGTTGCCCAGCGCCTTGGCCACGTCGGGGAGCGTGCGAAACGCGGGCAGCGTCGCCGCGGTGGCGTGCTCCAACGTCTTCCACGCTGCCTGCACCCGGCGCCTCAGCGTCTCGGGCTCGGGGATCGTGATGACGCTGGTCGTCTGGGCGAAGTAGCCGTTGCTGGCCGTCCGAATGAGCAGGCGCTGGCGCTCATCGCACTTTTCCTTCGCCTCGAGGCCGAGCCAAGGCCGCTCGCCTTCACACCGATGCTGCCGATCTTCGACGGTCATCTCGATGAGCCGCCGCCGCTTGCCGCACGACGTGCACGAGACGTCGATTTCACTGAAGTCGCCGGTCACGCCTTCCTCGAGCTTCAACTGCGGCGCGTTGCACGGAGCTTTGTCGTGCAACCACCACGACCAGTCGATGTCGGCCAGGTGCCCGCGGCGGCAGGCGGCGACGAAGCGCACCGGTACACAGCGCTCCTGGGTCGCGTTGGCGCCCGAGCACCGATGCCGGTACTCGCGGTTGACGCGCTCGAGGCTGTTGGCCCGCACCAGCGCCCGGCATTTCGGGTTCTGGCAGACGAACCAACGCGGGAACTCGTAGACCTGAATTCCGTTCGTCTCGGTCGGGTCGCGCTCGTCACCCGCGGGTGGCTTGCGGAACGGCGCCTCCTTGCTGAGAGCCCACTTGTTCTTGTGGAAAAGCGGCTCGACGACCTCGAGCAGGCGAGGCTCGTTGACAACTTCGCCAGTGCCCTGGAGGCGCCAGAAGTCGAGGCCGCCCACCAGCACTGCGTCGTCGACCAGGTCGAGCATGCTGCCGGGGCCGAACGTGGAGACGACCTGACTCTGTCGGACGCGACCATCGGGCGGCTTCATCTGCTTGCCCTTGGCCCACTTCTTCTTACTCGCCACTGGTCACCTCACCTTCCGTCGCAGCGGCCGGTGGCGCCGCTTCCGCGACCTTTGGTGCCTTGTAGCCTCCGAGTGGCTGGCGCTGAATCCACAGGTGAACGCCCGCCTCGACGTCGCGCATCGACAGCGGCGCCTCGAACTTGAGCTCGTCTTGGGTGAGGTTCTCGCTCGGATCGAGCACCGTACGAAGCAACGGCTTGAAGCCCTTCCCGTCGGGGTCGTACGGCGAGTAGGCCCGCTGGGCGGCGTCCTTCTTCGCCTGCTCGATGACGGTGTGCCACGAGTCGAGGAGGCTCTTCGCCCGCTGCAGCACGATGGCGCTGGCACGCTCCGCCTCTTCCTTCGGAAGACCAAGCCCCGCGCGCTTCACTAGAAGTGCGAGCTGCTCCTCGAGGGCCTGCCGGTGAGCATCGAGCGACTTCACGTCGAGCGCCGCCGTCATTGCAGTGTTCAGCAGGCGACCGAGGGCCACCACCACACCCGCGAGGCCACGGTCGAGTGCGGGGGCTGAGAACGGCGTGACGGAGGTCGCCTCGACGAAACGGTAGAAAGAGTCGTGGTACGCGCCGAAGCGCTCGAAGTGACTTCGGTCGCGCGGCTTCGCAACGTTGAGGCAGGTGACGACGAGCCCCGGCTTCTTCGCGTTGCGCCCGACGCGGCTTGAGGCCTGAATGTACTCACTCGTGGTCTTCGGCTGACCCGCGACCACCATGAGGCCGAGCCGGTCGATGTCGACGCCGACGGAGATCATGTTGCTGGCGAGCACCACGTCGACGGCCAGTGGGTTGCCGTGGGCAAGCTTGAGCCGATTCTTCGCAGCCTTGATGTCGGAGGTCTTCTCGCGGCTGGTCAGTTCGATGGGCTCACCGCGGATGGTGCGGTTTCGATACCAGGGATGGTCTGCGTTCTGGTCGAAGTCTTCCGGGCGGCGCCGTGCGCGGTCCATCACCAGCCGCCGAACTTCGTCTTCCACGAGGCGGCGCATGCCGCCTAGCTCGCGCAAGCTGTTGAAGTAGCCGACGAGCGACAAGTACGGGTCGGCGAGATCCTTGAGTTGCTCCTGCCCATGCGCTGCAGCCGCCAGCAGACTCACGTACGTGCGCAGCAGGATCGACTTCATTGGGCGGCCGGGCGCTGCGACGCCGAGGTATTGGCGCGCTCCGGTCGTGCCCACGCTGGCGAAGAAGGTCTCCGAGGCATCGACGCCCGGCGGCGGGAAGAGCGCGACAGCTCGACCGTAGAGCCGAAGCACCTGTTGCTGCGACCGGCGCACCGTCGCTGTCGACGCCACCAGCTTCGCCTTGGGGGCGAGCGTCATCACCGCGGCCTCGTACAGCCCGACCATAGTTCCAAGTGGCCCTGAGATGAGATGGAGCTCGTCCTGCACGATCAGCTCGGGCGGTGGCAGCCCCTGCGGCAGCTTCACCGCGGCGGCCTTGATGGACGCGGCGTCGTTGCAGGGCCCAACGAAGTGCTTGCCCGTGCGGCCGAGAGCGCGACCGAACAGCAGCCCGGTCTCGCCGCGCCAGGGCAACAGCGCGAACTTGTCGACGGTCGCCACCAAGAAGCACGGCAGCTCGCGGTAGATCTGTTCGTCGACGAACAGCACCGGAAGGCCCTCGTTGTTCTTCCCGAGGTTGAAGTCGCAGTTGATGTTGGCGCAGCCGACGAGCACCTCTTCGGGGTGTGTCCTGTTGGGCCTGAGGATGAAGCAGTCGCGGGTGAACTCAGTGGCGCACCATGGGCAGGTGGCCAACGGGAACGGTGACTGAGCGCGCTGGCTGTTGTCGTTCTTGTACTCGGTCACCTGCTTGGCGACCTGCTCGAGCGTGTTCGCGGTCGCCGAGCGGCCGACCCACAGGCCAATCGAGAAGCGCACGTCGCCGAGCCGCCTTACTTCCTTCTGCCTCAGTACCTCGAGGGCGCAAATGAGCGTCGATGCGCGGCCGAGTTGGTCGAGGGTGAGGAGCCGTAGCGTGTACCGGAGCAACACCGCGACGCCGAGGCCTTTGTCAGGGCGCTCCTGCCCGCGCAGGCGGCGAAGGAGGAGCGTGAACGCGATCAGGCCCAGGTACGCCTGCGTCTTGCCGCCGCCGGTGGGGAAGAAGATGAGCTCCACCAGCTCCCGGTCGGTGTGGCTCTCGTCCTGAACCGAGGGCAGGTTCAACAAGATGAAGGCGAGCTGGAAGAGCCGCCATTCCGGCGCGTCGTCGGGTCGCTCACGGCGCTCGGCCTGCGCCATCACGCCGTTCATCCACCGGAAGGCGTCGAAGGCGAGCGCGTCCTTCTTCAGGAGCGCGATGCCGTCCTCGATGCGAGTCGCCGCGCGGTGGGCACGGTGAACGAGCTCGTCGCGTGTTTCCTGGCGCGCGGGGCCGCCGACGTTCACCTTGGCCTGCTCGGCGACCCACTCGCGGTAGGCCCTCACCAGGGGCTGAAGCGCGGTCTCGGCGTCGGCCGGTGACGAGAGCGCGGCGAGGCGCTCCATCTGCACGACGACCTCGGGCAATTTGCGTGCGACGACCGGGAGCACTTCGGTGGTTGGCAGCCAGGTGGTCTCAATGCGCGTCACCGGGAGCTTCGACGCGTCGACGCGCACCGAAACGCCGTGACCGACCGCCCATTCGCGGCGACCGCGGAACTGAAGGTCATTCACCCGGTCGTCGAAGTCGTCGCTCAGTTCGTCGCTTGAGTCGGGTCGCCCATCGAAGCCCTCGACGCACTCGAGCGCCAGGTGAGTCTGGAAGACGTAGGCCTCGTCGCGCCCAACGGCCGTGCCCTCAGGCTTCCGAGCGTTCACCAAGAAGATGGCGACGGCGAGGTTTCCAGCGGGCGTCTTCTCGACGCGCCCCTCGAACCGCAGGCCATTGCTCCCTGGGATCGACATGCCGCTTCGGAGTTGGACGTCGCTGATGGGCACGTCGACCTTGCGCTGGGCGAACGTGCGGCTCCACTGCTTGCGGTCACCGATCTCAATGCGCTGGTAGTCGGCCCAGGAGACGGTTGCCGCGAGGTGGGTGACGGTCGATGGCACGAAGACCGAGAGCCCCATGGAGGCTGAAAGTCGTCGGACCTTTTTTACGGTGGGGTCGGGCTTGGCCGACTCCTCGTCGTCTTCGTCGTTGCCCGCGCCGAGGTCGTCGTCTTCGTCGTCGGGCTCGTCGATCTCGCCTTGGTCTCGCGGCACCAGGAACCCGGTCAGGTACCAGCGTGACGGCGAGATGCGGAGCACCTCGGGGGCCGCAGAAACGACTTCTCCGGGCTTCCTTCCGAACGGGCCGACCAGATCGGCTTCGAGCGCTTCGGCTAGGTGCTCGCGAACCGCGGCTGATCCCCCACTCACCTTCGTCATGGCGACGAATGTACGTCGCCGCTCAGCGACCGGCGATAGTTGATCGTCAGGCCGATCCGGCGACCTTCTTCTTCGCGCGTGCCTTCTTGGGGGCTGGTGCGGCGAGAAGCGCTTCTTCCTTCGCGCGGCGTTCGTTTAGGTCGAAGAGTCGGTCGAGCACATCGTCTTCGAAGATCTCGAGCTGGGCTGGCGTCGCCCCGCAGTACGGGGGAACGGTGATGTCGGCCCAGCCGTACGCGTCGAGCACGGCGCGGTCGAGCGCTTCATGGAGCGCTCGAAGCGCCCGCACCGCGGGCTCGGTCACCGAGTCGTCCTTCAGTCGGTTGTAGGTCGTCGTAAGGCCTACCGAGTTGGCGGTCATGTACTCGCTCCGATGCTGATCGATCCTGCCTCCCACCGCATCGAGGGCTGCGAACTTCTCGGGAGCGGGGAAAGGGAACGTCTCGAAACAGTCACTGGGGGCATACCTCAGCCGATCTTCGAGTGACGACGAGAGCAGGCGCGCCCAAACCTCGTGCACCCGCGACTGCAGCACGGCGAGCCAGCGGTCCAGGTCCGTGGGGAAGACGAGCGTTTCCATGCTGAGCACTTGGCGGGAGGGCTGCCAAGAGACCATTAGGTGTTTGCTGACACGCGACGTCGCAAGGCAGCGGGAGAGAGGGGCGAGCGCCTCGTACAGTTCGGGTCTGGGCCTCGTGAACTGCCACCACAGCTCCTTGGCCCTGGTGTCCTTTTGGCGATCGCGCTCTGGCTTGACTGTTTCTCGAACGATCTCAAGCAGGTCGCCCCACTGGCCCGCCTCCTCGAGAGACATTTGACCGAAGTTGATCACGAACCGCTCCAGGGCCGGGTCCGGGTCCGAGTTGATCTCCTCGCCGCCAACGTAGCGAAAGATGCGCTCCGCGTTTCGGCGGTTCTTCGCAATCAACTTCTCACGTTGCTCCGGGGTCAGAGAGAATCCCATGCCGAGAAGCGTGCTCCCCTGAAAAGCTCGCCCCAGGTTCGCTTGCAGTGAGATCGGGTCAGCGCGTTCAGGCTTCCCTCGCAAGCGCGAGTTCAGGTGATCGGTGCGGCGCCCGTCGAGGCGCGGCTCAAGTGGAAAGTCCGAGACGTGGCCTTTGGCGACGTGCACCACTGACACCGCGACGTTCGCGCCAGGTACGGGCCACTTCATCGAACGAACTGCGTCGTAAAGTTTGGCCCCATCGTCAACGAGGTACTTCAGCGCCGTAGTTCGCGTGTCACCCTGCGCAATCGTGTTGGTCGCGATGAACCCTATGGTGCCGTGCTCTCCCAACAGATGGTACGCACGGCGAAAGAAGTGGGCGGCGAGGTCGGCGTTGCCGTGAGCGCCGTCGTGCAGAGCGAGCAACCACGGCAGGTAGTTCTCGCCACCAGCTTCGATGATGCCGTTCTTCCCCGAGAACGGTGGGTTGCCCACGAAGCCGTCCATCCAGGCCGCCTTACTCTCCTGGTCGGCGTCGAGTGGGTCAGGGCGCCTGCCATGAAAGATTTCGGGGAACTCCAGCGCCCAGTGAAACGCGTGTGCAGGTCGTGTCAGAGCGCGCACCTCCGCTGGTCTCGGCGGCGGCACACCGTTCTCCGCCTTCGACAGCCAGGCCCCGAGCATGTCGAGCCGCCGGGTCCGCTCCTTCTCACGCGCCTTATCGGAGTCCGTCGCGAAGAACGCGCCCACGCACGCGTCGGCGATCTGCTTCACGGGATTCAGCGCTTCGTTGGCGTCCCGCAGCAACTCTTCCTTCTGCTTCGCTGGGTCCAGCTTCAGTTGCTTCGGCTTCTGAACGTTGGGGCGCTCCAGATCGAGCGCGAGCTGGAGAATGGCCTGCCTCTTCTCCAACGCGACCGCGAGCGCTTTCTTGAAGACCTCTTGCGCCAAGTCGAGCTGCTTCTGTTTCTCAGTGTTCCAATGGAACGCCCGGATCTGGTCCAGGTCGAGGCCGACGAGTGAGTCGCCGCACTTCAGCGCGTGGTCGAGAAAGGTGAAGGGCTCGGCCTTCGCCAGCGTGACCAACCACAGCGAGAGCTTGGCCAGGTTCACGGCCCAGGGGTTCTTGTCAACGCCGTAGAGGCAGCGCTGCGCGACGAGACGGCGCGCCCGCATCACGACGTCTTCGTCCCTTGGCGCGTGGGCGAGCACCCCCTCGCGCGTCCACGCTGCCACGACCTGGTCGGCGAGGAATCGACACGCCTCAACGAGGAACGCGCCCGAGCCCATCGCTGGGTCGCAGATCTTCAAGTTGAGCAGGCGTTCGGACGAGGGCGACTCGCCCATCGCCTTGAGCAGCGGCTCGAGGGCGCGACGAACGATGGGCGCCGAGAGACTGCGCGGTGTGTAGTGGCTGCTGGTGCGGCGTCGCTCGGCGCCGGGTTGCATCACGAGCTGGCCCATGCGTCGCGTGTCGACGCCCTTCACCCTGAACGGCTCCAACGCGGATAGAACTTCGGCCTCGGTCTTCGCCTGTTCGACACCCTTGGCGACGGCTTTGACGCCCTTCGGCTCGAGTGCCCCTTGGTCTTCAAGCCAGGCTCCGCGACGGTTTGCAGGCTGCGCCAACACCTCGTCGGCAGAGATCCACACCTTCGACGGTTTCAGGCACACCCCGGCGCCCGTGAGGCGCTTCACGTGGTAGCCCATCAGCGCTTCGTAGACGGAGCCGATCTGCTCGACGTCGAGCGACTGGTAGCTGAGGCGCTGGCCCTCGAGGACGATGAGCTTCTCCAGCACGCGGTACATGGTCTCGTCATCGATCGAGGGCGGCTTCACCTCGGCGCGGGCGGTCGCTTCGAGCGGCGCTCCTCCGAAGCTCCAGCCTTCGAGAAACGGAAACGCCTCGGGGTCGAAGAGCTGACCGCGACGCGGCGGCATGTGCAGCTTGCCGTGCGACGCACCGAAGAAGACCGAACGGAAGAGGGCGAGCAATCTCGGCCACGCGCCGAACCGACGGTTCATCGCGTCGGGGAAGCGCCCTGCGTCTTCGAGGAGCTGCTCGTAGAGCGCCTTCACCGAGAGGTCTTCGGCGTAGGGCTCCTGATCGACGGGAAGCAGCCCGCGGTCTTCGGCGTAGAGCACGAAGACGAGCCGCAGCAAGGTGGAGAGCAGCCCGCCGTACACGTGGTCTTCGCCTCGGGCGAAGGCGTCGTCGAGCGTCTTGCGACCGTCGCGCTCCGCGGCGCCCTCGAACCCGGCGAGCAGAATGGTGAGCGCCTCGAACACCTGCTCCGCGAGGGCCTCGGTGACATTGGCCTGGCGGCGCCGTGACTGCTCCAGCAGGGCCGGGAGTTGATGCTCGGGGAGCACGCCGTACAGCCGACGGGCGTGCAGCAGCATCACCATCGCGTCGAAGAGCGGTCGACCGCTCGCGGTGACGAGGTCGGCGAAGCGGAAGGTGAGGTGACCGGTGGATTCGCCGTGCGGCGCGTAGACGAGGCGCACCGAGCTGCCGTTGAACAGCAAGCCCACAGGCACTCTCGCCGCACGGAGCAATCGCTCGAATTTGGCCGTCGGCTCGTAGAACCACTGACCGGTGGTGTTCTCCTTGGTGTCGAGGTCGAGGCCGACCGGCAACTCCCAGGTCAGCATCACGTAGTTCGAGGCGGCTCGACTGGTGGGCGTCGAGTCGTCGGGGAGCCCCTCAGTCTTCGGTGGTGGTGCTCCACGGCGGAGGAGCCCGCGCGTGGGCACGATGGTCTGATGTCCTTCCGCGACGTCGAGGCGCAGGTCTTCGGGGAACGTCGTCGACCACGCGTCGTCGGGGTAGCCGAGCACCTCCCGCAGGAAGCGCGGCACGTCGGTGACTTTGGGCTCTTCCTCGCCCGCGAGCGCGGTGAGCTTGTGCTGCTCGGTGACCGGCAGCCGCTGCATGCACTGCGCGTCGACCAGCACCGGCACTGACACGACGAGGCCCTCGATGGGCTGCGCCATGCCAAGCCACATCTCGTGGTACCGCCGTTCGATGTCGCTCATCGCGAACTCGGCCAGAGGTAGACCATGCCCACGGGAGTGAGCCTGGTGAGTCGGACGTCGTAGGTGGCCTTCAGGGCTTCGGGCTGTTCTTCCAGCTCCTTCTCCAACGCGCTGAGGCGCTTCTCGAGGTGGCTCTTGTCGCGCCGCCACTGGTCGAGCTCGTCCTTCGCGGTGAGCTTGAGTTCGAGCTGGTCGCCGAGGGCTTCGTCGATGGTCTCGCGCTGGGTCTCGAGAATCTGAGTCAGTGCCTTCGCTTCGGAGGCGCCGCGTTGGGCCAGCTTCTTCAGCGCGTCTTTCTCTCGCAGGGCAGCTTCTGCTTCGACGGAGGGCCAAAGGGCCGCGAAGTCGGCCGACGCGCTCGCGAGCAGCCGGTTGCGAGTGGCGGCGGGGGTTGCGGAGAGCTCGGGAGCCTCGGCCAGGGTGACCTCGAGCTGCTCGATGGCCTTGCGGTCGGCTTCTTCGCCGAACGGTTTGAGGTGGCCCTTGCCGCCGCCGTCGAGCCACTTCGCGGAGACCGACACCACCTCGTCGTGCAGACGGGCGGCGCCGGTGCCGAAGAGGGAGAGTCGCCCGAAGACGATGACGCGCGCCACGGCGTCGCGCTTGCTCTTCACCACCGTGACGCGGCTGAGGTCGCTCGCCGAAAAGCCCTGCGCCAGGTACCGCTGCAGCACGCGCTGCACCACTGGGTGCGAGAGATGCAGGTGGGCCAGCTTGCTGGCGATGCCCGACGGAGCGTCGAAGACGACGGGCAACAGTGGGCGCTTCCGCCAGTCCCAGAGAGCCTCTTCCTTCTCGCGACGTGGGCGGATGCTGTCGAGCGTCTTGCTCCACGACTCGGGCAGCGGCGGAACCTTCCAGGCGTCGACTGGCTTGCCTTCTTCCGTAACGGCCTGGCGCTCGAGCCGCGTCGACCCCGACAGCTCGAACCCGACATCGAGCGCGTCGCGGAGCAGAGCGGAGTCAAAGTCCATCACCTTGCGGCTGCGCTCGCGGATTTCGCCGATGGCGTCGAGCTCTTTGCGCAACGACTGCAGCGACCGCTGAGCTTCGAGCTCTTTCTTCGTCACCTCGGTGCGGGTCGAGGTGGCGGCCTCTTCTACCTTCGCCAGAGTCCCCTCGGTGATGCCGGAGGCGAGCGCGTCCGTCATCTGCTCCATGAGCACGCTGCCAAGGCTGCCGAGCTCGCGGGCGATGGTCTCGACCTTGCGCGCCAGGGTGTCGAGCACCGCGTCTTCCGGGCGCTGGGCGTAGACGAAGTAGCCGCACCGCACGATGGGCTGCGGCTGCAGCGTGCGGTCGATGCGGCCGTTGCGCTGCTCGAGGCGCGAGGGGTTCCACGGCACGTCGTAGTGGAACAGGTCGGCGCAGTGGCCCTGCAGGTTGATGCCTTCGCGGGCGGCGTCGGTGGCGAGCAGTACGCGCACCGGAAACTCGTCGAGCGCGCCGTTGAAGGCCTCCTGCACCTCGGCCCGCTTCGCGTCGCCGAGGCCGCCCGTCATCGTGAGGATGCGCTCGTCGCCGCGGTCGGTGCCCTCGAATGCCGCGGTGAGCTGTTCCTTGAGGTAGCGGAGCGTGTCGCCGTATTCGGTGAAGATGATGACACGGCGGGGCTTCCAGGCGGCGCCGCGCGTGAGCGGGCAGAGGTTCTCGCGGATCCACTGGAGCAGCGCCAACAGCTTGGCGTCACGGCCCGCGCGGTGCTTGCCGCTAAGGTGCAACATCTCGTCGAGCAGCTGCCGCGCCTGGATGTCGACCGGCAGACCGGCGCTTGCCTCCCGCACGTACTCGTCGAGTTCGAGTTCAAGGGCCTCATCGGTCTCGCCGTATTCTTCGGCGAGCTGCTCCGCGGGTTCTTCGCGGGCGCCGGGTGCGAGTGCGCCAGCTCCGAACGTTGCCCCGTGCACTGAGAGCGTGCGGTGAAAGGCCTCGATGGAGGAGAGCAGGCGTTTCTGCAGGTTGATGAAGACCAGGCGGCCCTTCTTCGAGCCGGGGGACATGAGCTTCGTGTACCTGGCGAGCTTGGTGGAGAGCTCGAGCTCGGCCGGGCTGCCCTCACCAAGGTCGACGCGGCGCTCGACCGACTTGCCGTCAGGCTTCAACCACTCCGCGGCCCAGCGCTTCCCGTCGTGGGTGAGGCGAACACCGATGACTTGGCGCTCGGGGTAGTTCTGGGCGCTCCCGAGCTCGCGAAGGTCGCTCTTGAGTCGCCTCACCATGACCGGCGCCAGCTGCGACTCGCGCACTCGGGTGCCGCGGGTGAACCGCTGGGGGTCGAGCATCTCGAGGAGCGCCGAGAAGCTGTTCGAGTGCCCGTTGTGCGGTGTGGCAGAGAGGAAGAGCCGGTGCTCGAAGTGATCGGCGAGGGAACGGATGCTGCGCGTGGTGTCGGTGTCGATGGCGTAGCGGCTCGATGAGGCTGGCGCCACGACGTGCGCCTCGTCGAGCACGAGCATCGACTTGTGGCGGCCCTTCTCTTCGAGCAGGGTCTTCAGCGGCTCGAAGTACTCGCTGCGCCGGAGCGTCTGGTACGAGACGATGAAGCGCGAGTGGGTGCCCCACACCGGCACCTGGAAGCCGCGCTCCTGGCGGCGGCGCGAGACGAAGTCGCGGTTGAAGATCTCGAAGTTGAGACCGAAGCGCTTCTGCATCTCGTCGCGCCACTGCAGCGTGACTGAGGCGGGACAGACGATGAGCACGCGGTCGACGCGCTGGCGGAGCATCAGCTCCTGCATCACGAGCCCGGCCTCGATGGTCTTTCCGAGCCCGACGTCGTCGGCGATGAACAGGTTCACGCGCGGGAGCTCGAGCGCCTTCTTGAGCGGAGAGAGCTGGTGGTCGAGCAGGTGAATGCCTGCACGAAAGGGCGCTTGGAAGAGCCGGGCGTCGGTTGCTGTGACCGAGCTCCACTTGAGGGCATGGAGGTAGGCGGCGAACCGGCGGGGCTCGTCGAGGGCGGAGGGGGTGCCGAGGCCGGACTGGGCGGGGCGAATGACCTTGGCCCCGAGCTCGCGCTCCCACAGCACCGACATCGGGCGGCCCTGCGAGTCGTCGTCGAGGCAGGTCAACCGCACGAGGGTGTGCTCATCGTGGATGCCGCCCGTCGGCTTGATGACCTCGTCGACCAGGTACTGGCGGTGACGGACCTGGGCGATGTCTCCGGGGCGTGGTGTGGCGTCGGCTTGCACGAGCGCAATCTACCTGCGGAGGGCGCTACCGGATCGGAAAGGTGTCGAGACGTCGGGGTGTTGCGAGATCGTTCGACCCCCCGGAGGTAGGCTGCGGAACGCCATGGCAATGACCGACACAGTGGCGTGGGTGACGCCCCCCGAACCGATTCGAGGCCTCGATCACCTCGGTGTGCAGGCGCCCTGCATCGCGCTCTACGGCCAGCTCTTGCCGGGAATCACGAACGTGACCGACCGGGCGCGTTACTACTCGTTCCACCCATGGGTCCTCTGGTCCTTCGAGCGCCGATACCCCAACCACTCCGTCGATGAGTTTCGTCGGGTCCTGCGCCGTGCAGAATGCCTCTTCGCGCTCATCGCAATTCGCCATGCTCGGAAGGCCGGTGACGATGATGACGGTCGCCACGGCCGGGCGATGGTTGGCCGCGACAAGCTGCTGCGCATCGACGAGAGCAGCACCTTCTCGCTCGAGGACTACGCGGCACTCGAAGGGCCGAACCGCTACTTCAAGAACAAGCTCGGCGGGCTCGGCCAGTACTACTTCGGCCCGCTGCGCGACCTTCGCGTGCTCGACCATCACGAGGAAGCTGGATACCCCGGCTACGACGAGGAGCGCGGCGGTCTGCTGGCTGAGGCGTTCGCGAGCGCGGTCCCAGAGGACGAGTTCTTTCGTGTGCTCGAGCAGTCAACGACCACCTGGCAAGAGCTCGACGGCCTGGCCGCGTTCTGCCCCTGCTCGTTGCTGGCGAACACGGTTGAACACGAGCTGCTGCTCGACCTGTTCCTCGCACGCACAGAACTCTTCCGGGGCGACCGCGGAACGATGCGCCGGGCCACGCTCGGTCTGATGCTCGACCTCTCCAGCCAGGCGGCGCGTGACACCGACTACGCCTTCGAGGGTCTGCTTCGCGGCGGGGCTTACACGGGAGCCCTTGTCGATGGCTCGGAGTGGAAGGTGGCCAAGCCGCTTGAACGCGTGCTTCGTGGCTGGGGCACCTACCAGCGCAACGAACTGCTCTCGCTGGCGGTACAGGGGCTGTTCGCGGCGGTTCTTCGCGCCATCGAGCGCGATGAGGGGCGCAGTATCCGCCAAGCCAGCGACGCGGCTGATGTCGCCGTACGACTGCTTGCGTCCCGCGGCGCAGATCTGAAGCTCTCGCTCAATGACCTCGTGGCGCGCGTTCGCGGTGAACTGCCCGGGCTCGCCGACTGGCAGAGCGAAGGCCACGAGCTTCAACGCGGATGGCGTCTGCAGGGCCTGCCGCTCAACGATGACACGAAGCTCGAAGCGATCGCCGAGGAGAGCATCGCGATCCTCTTGGCTCTTCTCGCGCGAGGTGTCGACGAGTACCCCTACGGCGACTTCGAGCTCGATGCGGAGTACTTCGATCCCCGCGAGGTCCACCTTCTCTCGCTCAGGCACGCAGCGAAGACCACGTGGGCCGGTTTGACCGTCGAGGCATGGGTGCGCTGGCTCGCGGTTCATTGGGGCGTCACGCGGCACCTTCGCGTTGCGCTCCGCAAACTGCGGGGCGAGCGGCGCGACACCTTTCGAATCCGGCCTCTTGAGGGCGAGCTTCGCGTGGTCGAGGCGCCCGAGCCCGTGTTCACCCAGCCGCGCGTCAGCAGGGCGCAGCAGATCCTCCGCGACCTCGGGCTGGTTGAATACGACGCCGAGGGGGTGATGGTTGTCACGGCCCGAGGCCGAACTGAGCTGGAGGCCTGCCGTGCCGGGTGAGATCGAATCCACGTCGTTGCTCGAGCACATCGCCGAGAGCGGCTTTCGAGCGTCGGTCTTCACGACCTACAGTTGCTACTTCCCGTTCTACGAAGAGGTCGTTCTTCGGCGCCTGATGGCGGCGGGCTGCACGCACAACGTGCTGATGGTCGACGCCACGAGGTGCGCTGAGGCCTTTGCGGTCGAGGAACTTCGGCCCCGTCGCGCGGGCCGCGACTACACGCTCATCCCCGTGAAGGTCGGCGGCGCCTTCCACCCGAAGCTGTTCTTGCGCTTGGGCAAGTCCAAGGGCTCGCTTCTCGTCGGGAGCCACAACGTCACGCTCTCGGGCTTCGGGCTCAACGATGAGGTCACCAACGTACTGCGGCTTGAAGGCGCAGCGCTGCGTGGAGGGGGCGCCACGTTCCGACTGGCGTTCGACTACCTCGCCCAGTTCGTGCCGACTCAGCTGCCGGAGGTCGTCGAGGCCTTCGAAGGAGTGAAGCTCGGTGTGCCCTGGCTCGACGGCCCCCTCGGAACTGGGTCTCAGGACCGCCAGCTCCTCGTGCAGTCTGGAGCGAGCACCGACCTCTGGTCGCAGGTCGCCCCGGTCATCCCGAAGGACGTCACCACCGCGTTCGTCGGTGGCCCGTTCTTCGACCCAGCGCTTGCCATGGTGCGCCGCCTCCAACGAGAGGTGCAGCCCAAGCGGCTTGTCATCGGGATCGACCCAGAGTCGGTCGAGGTCGATCCTGCAGAGGCCGCCAAGCTCAAGGGCGTCGAGTGGGTGAACATCGCTGGCATCGCTCAAATCCCACAGCGACGAGAGGGCGCGCCCCGCTACCTGCACGCGAAGGTGCTCTGGTTCAGCGGCAAGCAGCACGAACTTCTGGTCACCGGCAGCGCGAACCCAAGCGTCGCAGCCTTCTTTGCGCAGCCCGAGAACCGTAACGCCGAGGCGGTGGTTGCTGACCGCACCAAGGGCGCTGCTGAGAAACTCGGCATCGACGCGCTCCTCGCTGCCCCCGCGGTCACGTCGACCGAGTGGACAGCGGTCGTCGACCGGCGAAAGGCGGCACCTCCGAGCACCGAGGCGGCTCGACGCATCATCGTCGCCACGCCGACATCGACAGGGTTTGCTACCCAAGAGCCGCTCGAAGCTGGGCTCGTGCTCCAGGGCGTGGGCGACGTCGATGCTCCGCTTGGCGAGGCAGTCGCCCGAGAGGGCGGCATCATCGAGGCCACCGACGCCATCCGCGATGCGGCCCGGTACCTGGAGGCTCGCGGTCCGAAGCTACACACGCTGGTCGTCATCCACCGCGCCGAGGACATCGCGAAGAATCTCGGGGGTGACACGAGGAAGGCGTTGCGTCAGGCGCTCGGTGCGCTCGAAGAAGATCCGATGCAGCTCGAGGCGCTGCTCAAGCTCACCGAGAAGGTGATCTTCGACTCCGACGACGTGGTTCGCACGACTCCGTTGCGCCCGAGCAGCGCTGCTGACGCAGACGAGGAAGCTGCAGCGGCGCCCGCCTCCCTGGCGCTCGTTGCGGCGGGGAGGAAACCCGCGTCTTCTCGACGCACACGCAGTCTTGCGAGCGGCGACATCGTGGTGTTGCTCGACGCGCTCATGCGCAGGCTCGGTGAAGGTCTTCCCGCCAATGCTCCGCCGAGACCGCGAAGCGAGGAGGAGGAGATCGGCGCCGACGACGAGGAGGGGGGCGAGCTGGAACGACAAGCGTCTGACTTTGAGGTCTTGGCCAAGGCGTGTCGCGGGAAGGTCCGCCGTCTCGTCAAGCGTATGGAGGGGCAGTTCGAGCTCGCTGCCTCCCCAGACAGGGCGCGACGCGGCATCGTGCAGCTCGCGGCGGTCCTGGGTGTCATCCGTACGCTGCGGTTCGTTGAGCAGCGCCCCGAGTGGAAGCGCGTACATCACGAACTCGTGGACCGCGCAGATGAGTGGGACCTGCTCCAGTCAGCCGTCTTCGCCGTCTCTTGGGGCAAGGATGCACTGGCGCCACGTGCCGTCGCTGAGGCCGGAGGTGACGGCTTTGCGGAGCTGTCGATGGTCGTCGGACTTCTGGCCTGGCTCGCGTGGGACGTCGAGACCGACATCACGGTTGCCTCCCAGAGGGGAGGGCTCGAAGGGCTCGAGGACCATCGATGGTACGCGCTCCAACTTCTTGCCACCCTCGGCCCATGGCTCGTCGACGACGTCGAAGCCGTGACCGTGCTGGAAGAGAGCGTCGCGCGGACGCCGCGCTTCGGGGTCGACGGCGATCGTTGGCTCCAGGTTCACGTCGCCGCGCTCGAGGCCTTCGCGCTCGTGAGCGCAGCGCCTGACGGAGCAGGGAAGACTGGCCGCAAGGTCGAGCCAGGCGATCTGGTCATCCTGCAGGCCAGCGAGGACCCACGGGTGCGCCTTGTACTGGAGGTTCGCCAGGGACGCGACGGTGGCAAGGTCGTGATTTGCGAGCCTGACGCAGAAGACGGCGAGCGCGCGTTCATCGCGTCGCGCGTTGCCACCCTTGAGTGGCAAGTGGCCCCGGCGCATGCAGCGACGGCCGGGTAGTCAGCTAGAGAATCTCGAGCGCCCTCGAGAAAACGCCCTCGTGCGAGTCGTAGACCACCAGCGGAAGATCTGCCTTCGGTTGTCGCACGCGGCCCACCTCGACGGCCACCGCGACCGGCGCCGCCGGGAAGACGTGCAGCGGCACCCGATCGCCGACGGTCGCCTTTATTCTGTCGTACGCCGCCCGCATCGCCGACCGGAAACCTCGGAGTTGCTCGCGGGACCTCAAGAAGTCGTTGGAGGGCGTGTCGATGGTGAGCTCCCAGATGCGGCTCGACTTGCCCAGGACGGCGGTGACCCTCTCCCGTGCCACCTTTGCGCTCAACGACAACACCAGAGCAACGGGGCCAGTGCCCTTCGTGTTCGCCGCCCGCAACTTGAATTCAACGGCGCGCTGGTCTTCAAGCCAGGCCCACGTGCGTGGCTCCCGGTGAAGCTGGAATACGTCGGTCTCTGGAATGTCGGTGAGCATCGAACCGAAGAGGATGAGCAGAGGTTGTGGCGCGATGGCGAACAGCGAGATGGACGCGAGTGACCGCTCGTCCAGTCGAGGGCGCACGAGCTTCTCGAATTGACGGCGCAGGTTCTCTGCTTCGCTGGTCCAGAAGGCGGCCTCCCGGTCGCGCGACTCGCTCCCCGTCAGCCCCAGTTGGATCGGAAGCCTGCAGGGGTAGCGATGGGGAAGAACAGCCCCTCGCGCCGCAGCGAGCGTCAGGGGCGAGGCATTCGCGCCGATGTTGGCCCCGTAGAGTAGGAGCGTGGTCTGACGCTCGGGCTGAAGGTCGGTGACCAGGTCGATGCGGTCTTCGTGTTCGGCCTTCATCCTCAGCAGGACTTCAGGCGGGTGCTCGGCAACCTCCGCCTTGTCGATCAGGCGATGGTGGGCGTCGCAGAGCAGCATCAGGTTAGAGATCTGCGCTTTCAGCAGCTCGGAGAGCTTGGAGTCGCCGCGAGGCCCCGCGGGGCTGTCGGCGATGATGTGCGCCACGTAGGCGAAGTTGAACTCCCAGGCAGTGACGTCGTCTCGGCCGAGGCGCTTGTTGCATCCCGCGTACTGACAGCGGCCGGCCGCCTTACCCCAGAGCAGAACCTTCACCGGGTCGGGAACGGTGGTGTGCGACATCAGCGGGCTCCTCGGCGCGAGGCCCCGACGTAACGGTCGTTGACTCTGCGGGAATGAGAGACCCCACCGCCTGACCATTGCCCGCTTGCGTGCCAAAGCTCGTAGTCAACGAGCCACGAGGCCAGCCACGGCAGCACGGTGTTCGCGAGCTTCAAACTGCTGTTCCAGTCGGTGGGTGGGTAGAAAGTGCAGGGTCGCTCGCTACCGACGAGCAGCCCGTCGTAGGTGTGCGGGATCTCCTCACCGGGCGAAGCGGCGCGGCGCGACAGCTTTGGTGTTTCCACGAACGTCTTGGGAGCCTCAGCGAGCGCGTATTCAACGCGCACCGCGTACGTGCGCGAGAGCGAGGACGGCTTCATCTCCCCGCGGGCGACGAGTTTGCTCGGCGTGGCGACGACGTTGAACCCCGGCCAGCCCGAGCGAATGGCGTTCGCTTGAACGGCAAGGTTGAGGGGCCTCGCACAGTTACGAACCATAGAAGTTGCTCGGCTTGACGCGCTGGATACTTGGGCGCGCGATGACCCCCAACCCGGTGGTGACGGCGCTGATTCGACCCAAGTCACGTCGTGCTCGATTTCGCTCAGCAAAACGCGCCAGGGCAGCGTTCGTAGGCGAGTCGCCGAAGAGCCGTGCGAGCTCGCGCTGGAGCGCATCGATACCCTCCGTCTGGCCCAACCGCGCCATGCTGTTTTCGAGATGCAGGGCGAACTCGGCGATCTTCTCGCGACGCGCAGCAGTGAGGCCATCGCAGAAATGTTCGTTCGGGTCCGTGGGGTTGACGAGCACGCTGCCCAAGGCCGTCATCGCCCGAAGGCCGCGAGCAATTTCCAAGACCGCCGTCGCGACCGACTGGTGGCCCGTGTAGGCGTGCCCCGCCACGGTGGTGATGACGATCGACCGGGGAGCATCGTCGTGGGTCTTGAACATCTCGTCGCGTGCGCGCTTCACGAGCTGCACTGCGATCACTAGCGGCGTCTTGTCGTCGACTTTCTGCAGGGCGGGCAGGGGTTCGACGCTACCGTCGAGCCGAATGCGCCCCTTCACGAGGACCTCCATCCTCTTCTTGAACCAGGCGATGAAGCCCTTGGGGTTGCTGGGC
>JALOQF010000097.1 GCA_025459425.1 Myxococcaceae bacterium
CGACGCAAGCCCATCAGCCGCGTAGAACCGAACCTTCGCGTCGGCGTCGTTCAGCGCCGTCAGCAGCGCACCCTCGGCCTTCGCCGGCCCGATCACCGCGAGCGCCATCGCGGCCTGCGCGCGCACCGCGACGCTCGTGTCCTTCAGGAGCTTCTCGAGCGTGGCCACCTCGACGTCGTCGCGGAAGTACCGCAGCCCCGTCAACGCGAAGACCCGCGAGCCTTCGGCGACCGACGCGTCCGTCGCGCGCCGGGCGAGTACCTGGGCGCCTCCGAGCTGGGCCAGCGACGCGCGGGCCGCCGTACGCAGCTCCTCGTCACGCGTGTCGAGCACCGAACACAGCGCGTCGAGGGCGGCGGGCTCCTTCGAGGTCGACAACGCCTTCACCGCCGCGAGCCGCTCGGCTCGGGGCGTCGTGTCGTTTCGCACCAGCTCCACGGCGCTCACTCAGTTGTCCTGGAAGCCGTCGGGGCGGAACTTGCTCGGCTGACCGGCGACGTGGCCGTTCACGCGGTCGAGCTCCTGCTGAATGTGGTTCACGCTCTTGCCGCCGGTGAGGCCGTCCATCATCGCGAGGATGTCGGGGCCGCTCGTGCTCCACGGCAGCTCGGTGTTCGTCGCCATGATGTCGAGGTTGCCCGCGTTCTTGTTGCGCGGGAGCGAACGCATCTCGTCGAGGTAACGGTACGTGTTGCAGCCGTCGAAGAACACGAGCTGGTACTGGTTGCCCATCGCCCCTTGAGCGCGCACGTCGTTCTGGCCGAGCGCGACCGCGTTCGAGGTGGGCGTGCCGATGACGTAGTTCCCCGCCGAGCTCGTCTTGTGATCGAAGTCAGGCCCCGAGCCGTACCGCCCATGGCCCGAGTAGATCACCACCTCGTCGTCGCGCATGGCGTTGGCGAAGCGGTCCTTCGCGTTGGGCGTGTCGGGCGTGATGAGACGCACGACGGCCTTCACGTCCTTCCCGTCGTGCTGGAAGTCCTTCACGAAGTAGGTGCCGTCGCGATCGGTGCGCGCAGGATCGAGCCCCGCCGCGCGCAGCTGCTCGTCGTTCATGCCGCGCACGTCGACCTGCTTGTACCCGCGCTGCGTGAGCCCATCGACGGTGTCGCGGAGCGGCCCGAGGTGCGCGCCGTGCTCGTCGTAGCCGACGGCGATGGTGGTGCGCATGACGCCGTCCTTGAACAGCTCGTCGTAGCGGGGAAACCGAACGTCCTGCGCCGAGTTCGGCCGGGCCACGTCGAGCGCGGCAATCGTCTTCGCGTCGAGCCGCCCCGTCGTCGGCAGGTTGTTCTGCTGCTGGAAGCGGCGCAGCGCGGTGGTGGTCTCGTTGCCGAAGTCGCCGTCGGCGCCAAACCGCGGGAGCTGGTAGCCGGCCCGCACGAGCGCTTCCTGCATGCGCTTGACCGAAGGCCCCCTCGCGCCGGACGCCAGCTCCGTTCGACCCGCAGCCACCTGCGCGAGCGTCGCGTCGGCCGCCAGCGCGGGCGTGCGGAGCGTCGAAGCCGGTGGCGGCGGGGGATTCAGGGTCACCGACGATGGGCCCGTGGGCCGGCGCGGAGCCGCTGGCGTCCACCCCTGCGGCCTCGCGGGCTCGCTCGGAGTCGACGGCGTGGTGGGTCGGTTGGCCGGCGTGGTGGGCCGGGCAGGCGTCGTGTTCGAGGTGGGGCGAACGGGCATAGGGCGCCCGAGTATCGACCAGCCCGCGCTCCGGTTGACCGGCGGCCACCCAGAATTTTCGAAGCTCGTCCTGCGAATGAGTCAATAAATGAACGGAATGATTCGCCAGCGAACGCGGGCCACGTAGGCGTCCCAGAGCGGGCCGTACTTCTTCGCGCAGCGGCGATCGTCGTCGACCTGTCGTGGGAAGAGGAGCGCCACGTAGTACAGCGGGTAGAGCCACGGCTGCCACGCGGTGAGGTGCCCGAGCGAGAGCGCCAGGCCCGACGCCATGAGCAGCTCGCCGAGGTAGTTGACGTGCCGCGACAGGCCCCAGAAGCCGTTGACGAGCACGCGGCCCTCGAGCGCCTCGGGCACGATGCGGCCGAAGGCCTTCTTCGTCGGGTCGCGCTTGAACCAGTACTTCTGCATGTTGGCGCCGCGCGCGAACACCCACCCTGAGAAGAAGACGAGCGCGAAGAGCGGCCAGACGAACGCCGGCAGGTGCGGGTTCGGCACCTCGGCCAGCGCCCACAGGCCCACGCCGTAGAAGTACGGGTAGAACACCAAGCAGCCCCACGTCAGCTTGAAGCCCACGCGCTCGGCGACGAAGTCGTACGTGTAGAGGTGCACTTCCTCGAAGAAGAGGTACTCGCAGAGGAAGAAGCTGAAGAGCCCGCAGTAGAGGAAGACGCCCGGGTTCGGATCGGCCTCGTGCAGCGACAGGTGGTGCGCCGCGAAGGACAAGAGGTTGAGCTCGAGGATCACGGCTCCGACGAGGTACAGGTACATCTTCGCGTCGACGCGCCCGCCCCAGAGCTGCGGCTGCTCGATGCGGCCGAGGAAGTAGTCCTTGAAGACGTTCGAGGTGACGGGCTTCGCGGGGAAGACGATGGCCGCGCTGGCGACGAGGCCGGTGACGCAGGCGCCGATCACGAGCTCCCACCGGTGCAGGTAGAACGCGTTCCACGCGAGCAGGCCCTGCCAGCACGCGAGCGCCCACAGGCCGACGCACAGGAACAGCACGAAGAGGCCGTTGAGCCGGTAGCGCAGCTTCTTCCCGGTGGCTGGATCCGTCACGTACCCGTCGACCCAGCGGCCTGGCACGACGGCGTTGAGCGCGAACACCACGAGGTACATCACCAGCGGCCACAGGAACGCGGGCATGTCAGAGCTTCTCCAGCGGGGTCTCGAGGAGCTTCTTGTCTTCCTTCGTCAGCTCGTGCCGAGCGAAGAGATCGGGGCGGCGCTCACGCGTGAGGTGGAGCGCGTGCCAGCGGCGCCACCGGGCGATGCGCTGGTGATCGCCGCCCTGCAGCACCTCGGGCACTTCCATGCCGCGGAACTCGGGCGGGCGGGTGTACTGCGGGTGCTCGAGCAGGCTCGACTCGAAGGACTCGGTGGTGGCGGACTCCGCGTTCCCGAGGACGCCGGGGACCAGCCGCGCCACGGCGTCGACGACGCACAGGGCTGCCAGCTCGCCGCCGGTCAGCACGAAGTCACCGAGCGACAGCTCTTCGTCGATGACGGACAGCGCGCGCTCGTCGATGCCCTCGTAGCGGCCGCAGACGAGAATCGCCGCGCCCTGCCCCGCGAGCGTTCGCGCTTTGGCCTGCGTGAAGGTGGGCCCGCGCGGGCTCATGAGAATGACCGGAGCACCCGGCAGGCGCGTCTTCGCGTCTTCGATGGCCAGCACGAGGGACTCGACGCGCATCACCATGCCGGCGCCTCCGCCGTAGGGCGCGTCGTCGGTGGCGCGGTGTTTGTTGTGCGCGAAGTCGCGAATGTCGGTGGCGCGCACCTCGAGCAGGCCCTTCTCGCGCGCCTTGCCGAGGATGGAGGCGGACGTGTAGCCGTCGATCATCGGCGGGAACAACGTCAGGATCTCGAAACGCATCGCTTCCTCAGTTCGACTCACGCTCCGTACGGCCCGCCGAGCGTCACGGCTTCACGCGCAGCGTGGTCGCGTTCGGTTCGTCTCACGGATCCCCAGTTCGACTCCCGCTCCGCTCGGCGCACTCGCTTCGTCTCACGCCTCTTCATACGTCGGCGGCTCGATCACGATCGTCCCAGCCTCGAGATCGACCTTCCGCACGAAGTCCTCGGCGAAGGGCACCATCTCTTCCGCCTCGCCGTTTCGCAGCACCAGGTTCGGCACCGGGCCCGAGCTCCACACCTCGTGCACCACACCCAGCGAGCGCCCCTCGGGCGTCACGGCCTTGAGGCCCACGAGGTCGCCCTGGAAGAACTCTCCGTCGTCCGGCTCGTCGACCTCGTCGCGGTGCACGGACACGGTCGAGCCCACCAGCGCATCGGCCGCCTCGCGCGTCGAGAGCCCTTCGAGCTGGAGCAGCAGATCGCCGCCCGGGCCTTCGCGCACGTCGAGGATCTCTCGCTCGAACCCCGCGCCTTCCTTCGGAGCCAGGTGCACGCGGTCGACCTCACCGAGCGCGGTGGACGCGGGATCGAACGTCTTGACGATGACGGCACCCTTGAGGCCGTGAGCGCGCGAGACGTAACCGACGCTCAGCCAGTCCTTCACGGGGCGGGTTGCTGCGGGCCGCGGCGATCGTCGATCAGCTCGAGGCGAATCTTCTCGCCCTTCTTCTGGGCGGCGTGCTGCACGACGGTTCGGAGCGCGTTGATGGTGCGCCCGTCGCGGCCAATCACCTTGCCGACGTCATCGGGCGCGACCTTCAGTTCGTACAGCGCGTGGTCGGCTGCCGGAGTGACCGTCAGCTCGACCACGTCGGGCTTGTCCACGAGGGCCTTCGCCAGGAAGACGATGAGGTCCTTCATGGAGTCGTTCTTCACGCCTTGGCGGCGGGAGCCTTCTTGGCCTTCTTGTACAGGTTGCCGACCGTCTCGGAGGGCTGCGCGCCCATCTTCGTCCAGTGGGCCCAGCGGTCCTCGTTCACCGCGAACTTCGCCGGCGACTCGTTGGGATCGTACATGCCGATGTTCTCGATGAAACGACCATCGCGGGGCATGCGCGAGTCGGCGGCAACGACGTGGTAATACGGGCGCTTCTTGGCACCAGCGCGGGCGAGACGGAGAACGACGGCCATCGGGACAAGCTCCTGAAAAGACGTTGGGCTGGTGGCACTACACGGACTGGGTGGGGCGCGTCAAGCTGGCGAGTCACCAGTGGCCGTACTCGTCCTTCGGGAAGAGGTCGCGGTTGACGTCTCCGTCGGGTGGCGTGGGCGTGGCGGGTTCGGCGAAGGCGCCCTCGAGGAACCGAGTGAGATCATCCCATTGGCGCTCTGGCAGGCCGGCGCGGCGCGTGGCGTTGAGGCGCTCGAGCAGGAGCGCCCGATCGACGGTGATGGGGGCTTCGCCGGCGAGGAAGAAGCTGTCGGCGGGGGTGATCTGCGGGCCTCCGATGCGCGCGACGTGGGGGAAGACGGCGGCGACGCTGCGCAAGGTGCGCTCGGTGGGGGCCCATTGGGCGAGCAGGCCGCCGGGCGCGAGGCGCGACTTCACGAGCTCGTAGAACTCGACCGAGTAGAGGCTCCCGGAGTGTGAGGAGCGCACCAGCAGCGTGTCGGTGATGATGACGTCGTAGCGCTCGGTGGTGTCGACGAGGAACTTGCGGCCGTCGCGCACCTCGAAGCGGATTCGTGGGTCACCGAAGAGAACGCGGACCTGTTCGAACCGATCGTCGAGCGCGCGCACGAGCGGGTACTCGCTGCCGCAGATCTCGACGGTGTCGACCTGGCTGACCCGTGGATCGGCGGCGAGGCCGAACGGGGTGGAGCCGGCACCGAAGCCGATGACGAGCACTTTCAGCGGCCGCGGGTGGAAGAGCGGCGGAACCCACCCGAGGCGTACGTGGAAGTCGTCGAAGGGCACGCCGTTCTGGATCTCGCCCGAGATGAAGAGCGTGTGGGTGCCTTGGGACTTTTCGACGAGGGCGGTGACGCACGAGTGATCTTCTTCGGCGACGAAGCCCTTTCCGTCGGCGCCGTGGAGGAGCTGCCAGAAGCGCGTGGCGTCGGGGAGCGCGAGCATGAGCGCGGCGGCGGCGGCGGAGACGGCGAGCGGGCCGAGGAGGCGGCGGGCGCCGGGGAGCTGGAACGCGGCGCCGAGGCCGAAGGTGGCCGAGGCTCCGGCGAAGAGGCGCAAGGTGGCGGGCGTGCCGAGGTGCGCGAGGAGCACGAAGCCGGTGACGAGGGTGCCGGCGACGCAGCCTAAGGTGTTGGCGAAGAGGAGCGCGCCGGTCGAGCGCCCCACCCGCTCGAGCTTGTTCGACACCACGGCCTGAATGACGGCGAAGGACACGCCCATGAGGAGCGTGGGCACGAGGAGCGTGGCGAGGGGAATCCACACGTTCCGCACGGGGATCCACTCGGGGTAGCCGAAGGCGGCGATGGCGCGGGTGACGGCGACGGGGCCGACGAGCGCGGCGAGGCCGGTGGCGAGCTGGAGCCAGAGGAAGGTGCGCTCCGGCGAGGTGACGCGGCGGAGGAGCCGCGCGCCCAGCACCGAGCCCAGGCCGAGGCCCACGAGGTACACCGCGAGCAGGCGGCTGAAGGTGTACGTGTTCGAGCTCATCACCACGTTGAGGAGCCGGAACCAGACGACCTCGAGGCCGAGCGCGATGAAGCCGGTGAGGCCGTAGGCGACCAGCCAGCCCCAGGGGAGCCCTGCGCGCGTGGTGGCGGTTGGCGTCGACGGCGTGACGGGCGTGGCGGTGACGCGGGTCGAGAGCGCGAGCGCGGCGAGGCCGGCGAGGGCGTTGAGAGCGGCGGCTCCGAGGACGAGGGGCTCCAGGCCGGTGCGCGAGAGAATCCACGGGCCGGCAGTGGCGATGGCGCCGGTGGCGGCGCCGATGGTGTTGACGCCATAGAGGCGGCCGAGGTCGGGCGCGATCGAGGCGTCACGGACGAGCGCGCGGGACAACAGCGGGAGCGTCGCGCCCATGAGGAAGGTGGGCAGGCAGAGGAGCGCGAAGTGGAAGGCGAAGGCGGCGGCGGTGGACTCGAGGTGCGGCGAGAGGGTCGGGTACCAGGTGTAGAGGAGGCTGGGGCTCAAGAGGCCGAAGAGGCCGATGACGAGCTCGGCGAGGCCGTAGGCGCGCACGGCGCCGCGGGGGGTGAGGCGGTCGGCCAGGGTGCCGCCGGCGAGGTTGCCGAGGCCGAGGCCGGCCATGAAGGCGGCGACGACGACGGTGACCGAGAAGAGGTCCATGCCGGCGTGGAGCGAGAGCAGCCGCTGCCACAGGGCTTGGTAGAGGAGCGCCGAGGCGCCGCTGCCGAAGAAGACGGCGAAGAGGAAGGGCCGGAGCCACCGCACGGCCGGGGCGTCTAGGCGGCGCGCGAGGGCGAGTCGACGTTCTTGCAACAAGGCGCTTGACGGACCGTCAGACGCTGGGTATTCCGCGCGTCCACTTCACGGCTGCACCGAAGTGACCAGATGCGGGAATAGCTCAGCGGTAGAGCATCGCCTTGCCAAGGCGGGGGTCGAGGGTTCAAATCCCTTTTCCCGCTCCATGAAGTGAACGAAAGCCCTCGGGAAACCGGGGGCTTTCGTGTTTCTGGGGTTCATCACGGGGCCCTCGCGAGGACGGCTACTCGGTCCCTGCCGCACCAAGCGCCGCCTGCGACTCCTGTTTCTTTGCCAGGGTCGCTCGCGCGCGCTTGATGGAGCCTTGAGCAATGTCGGTGAGGGGCGCGGGAGGAGCGGCGATGAGTTCCCTCAAGCGAGCACCAGTGATGGAGCGATACTTCACCACGGTTTTCTTCCCCTGAGGGATCCGGACCGAATACGCAGAATCGACGTCGAGACCGAACGCGCGGGTCAGAATCGACACGTCCGCTTGAGTGAGCCCAACTTGTTTGGCCAGCTCCCCTTGAGAGAGCGTGTACCCAGCCGCTCCGGGATCTGCGAGGACCATGGCCGAAGCGATGTCCGGTCGGCTTCCCGGCATGGCGATCGAAACGGCAGCCGCCACGTCGTGTGCCAGCTTCGGCTCGATCGCCTTCACCAGAATCCCAAGAGTCGTGAGCAAACGCTTCTGTCCCTCGGCGATGTCTTGAAGAGACGCGAGCATCGCTTCGAAGTTCTCACGATATGCAGCGTTCACCTCAGCCGCGATCTTCGACAGAATCTCTTTCGATTCGTCGGAGGCCTTGAGATTACGGATCGGGTCCTCAGCCATGCTTGCGCTTGGGCTTGCCGACAGCGGGGGCATCTGCGGCCTCGAGTTTGGTGAGCAGTTGCTCAACGGCCCGCACGCGAGCGACCTGAACGACAGGGACCCTGGATACCAGCGCGACGGCCGCCGCGCGAGCCGTGGAGGATGGCCGACGAGCCGTGTCCGACCAATTGCGGTGCCACGCCAACACGCCCGAGACCGGTTCGCCGGCCAAGAGCCACGCCTCCGCTTCACTTCTTGACTTCGAGGGCACTGGCGACCTCCTTCATGTTCAGCACAAGCGTCTCTTCGAACTGCAGCGCCTTGAGTTCGGCGGGGTACTTCCAGCGTAAGTCACTGGCATCGACTGCACCAACCGATTGGTACCATGCGACCCTTTCAGGTGGGGCGGCCAGGATGATGCGCTGCGCGGCGAGCTCGATGGCTCGAAAGGCGACGAGCGCGAGGACGAAACGACCGAGCGCCCGCCCCCGCTCACCGGGTTTCACTTCAATGTTATCAAGCCGATAGAAAACCCGCTTTTGAAGGGTGATGATGGGTCGACAGGCTCGCCAGAGGGCCAGAACGCCGCCCAACTCGTCACGAACGGCGAAGACGTCGGGGTCGTCGGCGACCGTCGCCCAGCACCAGTCTCTCGCGACATCGTCGGCAGACCGCAGCTGTGACCATTCCTGGTCGAGGTTGTTCAACGCGACCTTCGTGGGCCGCACGACGTCGAGCCGCTCCGGCCCGGGGATCTCGAAGAGCTTCGCGAGAAGCTCGGATGGTTCTGTGGCTCTCGGCACGGTACCGCCTCAGAGCAGGAATGGCCTGGAACTGCGTCGTCTGAACCGTCTCATGCAACAGTGAAGATATTGGACACCGACGGACCGATGTCATGGCCGTCCACCACCGCATTGGCGCCCGATGCGTCGATACTCGCCTGCGCGAAGTTCTCAAAAGAGGCTAGCTGGTCCAGCGAGAGGGGCGGACGCCACTGCAAAACCAACATGTGCTTCACGGAACTGGCTCCCACGCTGGGTTGGGTGGTGACGGCGGAGGATCTTGGTCAGGAGCCCCGACTCATCGCTCGGGCGGCTTCCACACCAGCGACTCGCCACCCACGAACTCGCGGGCATGGCTGACGAAGTCGATCGCGCTGCAGAGCGCGTAGCTGCGAACCGGTCGAGCCGTGACACCGCCATCGCCGGACTCGAAGAGGTATTCCTGTGAAGCGCCCACCCGGAGACAGAGGTGGGTTGCCGCCGAGGTCGAACACTCGGTCCGGCACCGGAAGAAGGTGCCCCGCGTCCCTCCGCCCCATCGCACCCCGCCATCGGCGTTCATCGAGAACACCAGCCCGGTCTTCGCCGAGAACGAGCCGCTGAGCGATTGGGCCGCGAGCGACTCTCCGTAGGCGTCACGACGCTCCTGCGGCGAGGGCCGACGACGACTCGCCGTCCGCAATTCCCCGCCCCAGAGGTCCGTCATCGCTCGGTCGCCATCGACCCACTTCCAGAACCGCGTGCGAATGGAACCGTCAGCGGCCTTCGCGACCAGCAGGAAGCCGCCGTCGCGAGGCTGGGCCGTGAAGGTGAAGCGCTCCACCTCACCGGCGTCGGTGGTCACCACGACGCCAGGACTGGGGAACTCGAGGGTTCGCCACCCGTGCTCGGCCAACAGCTCGTCGGCGACACCAGCTGCAGACGCCTCGTCGTAGAACTCGAGGCGCGCAAAGGTCGCGGGAGATTGGGGGCTGGCGGCGGCCACCAGCCCGAGGAGGGCCAGGAACATGAACACGCTCTACCGGTTCCCATCGGTCTCGACTCGCGAAATGTGTCGACCCGCCGAGGGGGCCCAGGAACTGGTCGCGGACGGAGAGAAACTCGAAGTTGGGCGAACGCGACGTGCGTGAGGTGTTGGTCCGCAGTGACCGCATCGTCTACCGGGTCCTGCACAAGGGCATCGTGGTGCTCACCGCGTTCGAGGGGCACCGACTGCTGGGCGACCTCGAGGATTGACCGCGCCTGCTCACCGCCCGTACTTCCGCTGGTCCTGGGTCCCCTCTACCACCAGCACCAACTGCCGCCCCGCCGACGCGCCCTTCGCTAACTGAAAGCTCGCCACCGCCACGTGCGTCGCGTTCGCCTCGACCACCGTCGGGAACGCCTCGGCCACCCGCTCGGCCTTCAGCCACACCGACACCATCGTCGTTCCCTTCACCGCGCCGCCCCACCCCGCGGCCTCGAGCGCCTGCGTCACCGGCGCCAGCGTCGTCAGCGGCTCGCCCGTCTCGCACGCCGTCACCGCCAGGCGCTCCAGCGCCGACGACAACGCCGGCAACGTCTGGAGCGCCGCCTTCCCGCCCTCCGCCCGCGCCGCCTGCAGCGCCCCCAACACCTCGTCGTTCTCGCGCTTCGAGTCCAACACCGGCACCGGCCGCGCCATCACCGCCGCCGCTTCCCAGTCACCCTGCCCCGCCGGCGCCAGCCCCACGCCGAACACCACCCGCCCCGGCGCCAGCAGATCCGCCCGGAAGCCCGGCCGCATCAGGCTCCGCCGCTCCAGCTCGTCGATGAACTCCGAGCGCGCCCGGTGCTGCGCCCCATCGAACGCCAACACCCCGGCCTGCTCGATGCGCGCGAACAACTGCGGATCCGGCGGCGTCTCGGGCACCTTCACCAGCTGCGTCGCGTACTCCCGCGCGAGCGCCTCGAGCCGGTCCGACTGCTCCAGCGGAGCCAGCTTCAATTCCAACCGCCGCTGGTTGTACCGGGCTGTGATCTCCTGCGCCCACGTCGACGAGTCCGGAGGGTTCGGCGCCGGCGCCTTGATCGACACATCCGGCTCCTTCGGCTCCGGCACCCCCACGTACAGCGGCACCATGAACGCCGTGCGCCGCCACGCCCGCGCGCCCGCCACCTCGGACACCGGCTCCACGCTCAGCTCGATGAAGCGCCGCCCCGGCACCGTCGATGCCACCACCGGCACCGAGAACGTCACGCCCTGCGACAACCGCACCGGCACCTCGCGCACCCGCGCCTCGTCCTCGTCCACGAAGAGCGTCGCTGACGCCGACCGGCTCCGCAGCCGGCCCTTCACCTCGAACGTGCCGCCCGGCGCGACCGTCTTCGGCAACGGCTCGAGCTCGACCAGATCGGACGCCATCACCAGCGCCTGCACCGTCTCGCCCCCACCCTCGAACCGCACCAGCCCGTACGCCAGCGGATCCCCCGCCGTCGCTTTCACCTTGCGCGCCCACGTCAGGAGCCCCTGGTCGAAGGCCTCGTCGTTGCCCGTGCCCGACTGCACCCACGTCAGCCGGCCTTCCCCGAGCACGCCCGCCTTCCACGACAGCCACTGCGAGAGCGCACTCACCGGGAACTGCCCCGTGAAGCGGTACGTCTCGCCCACCACCTCGGCCACCACGTCGAGCCGCGGCTCGTAGCGCAGGTTCGCCCGCGCCTCGGCCGTCAGCGCCGCCTCGAACGCCGCCCGCACCGGCGCGTTGGTGTCTCCCACGTTCGCCTTCGCCACCGTGCCGTAGTCCACCACGGGACGCTCGAGGCGCGCGCTCGCCTCCAGAGGCAGTTCCCGCACCGGCCGCGTCGGACGCTGCGTACACGCCACCAGCCACATCGCCCCCACCACGAAGCAGACTCGCATGACGTCGAACCCAAGCCCGCCGCGCCGCCCCGGGCAACGACGAACAGGCCCAACCCCTCGGAACCCGTACGCCCTTGCGAATTATCGGGCGCCGTGTCGATTTCCGCTCCGCTCATTCGACGTGCCTTCGGAGCGCATCTCGCGGCTCCCACACGAGAGGAACGAACATGAAGGTCATGGTGATGGTGAAGGCGACGAAGAACAGTGAAGCCGGCGCGCCTCCGACGGCCGAGCTCATCGACGCGATGACGCGCTTCAACGACGAGCTGGTCGCGGCCGGGGTCATGCTCGCCGGAGACGGGCTCACCCCCAGCCGCCTCGGCAAGCGCGTGCGCTTCTCGAGCGACGGCACTCGGCGGCAGATCATCGACGGGCCCTTCACCGAGACGCGCGAGCTCGTCGCCGGCTACTGGCTGTGGGAGGTCAAGTCGATGGACGAGGCGCTCGAGTGGGCCCGCCGCTGCCCACCGCCCATGCCCGGTGAAGAGTCCGACCTCGAGCTGCGCCCGCTCGTCGGCCTCGACGACTTCGGCGACGTCGTCACCCCGGAGATCCGCGAGCGTGAGGAGCGGCAGAAGGCCGCCATCGCCGCGAAGGCGACGTGAGCCCCACCCGGGCGGCCATCGAGACGGTGTGGCGCCTCGAAGCCCCGCGCCTCATCGGTGCGCTGGCCCGCGTCGTCCGCGATCTCTCGCGCGCCGAGGATCTCGCCCAGGACGCCCTCGTCGCGGCCCTCGAGCAGTGGCCCCGCGACGGCGTTCCCCGCAACCCGGGCGCGTGGCTCATGGCCGCCGCCCGGCACCGCGCCGTCGATGGCCTGCGCCGCGAGCAGCTCGTCGAACGCACGCACGCCGACCTCGCGCCGACCGCCCTGAAGCAGGCGCCGGAGCCCGAAGACGGGGGCGACGACACGCTCCGCCTGATGTTCATCGCCTGTCACCCGGTGCTGTCGCGCGAGGCCCGCGTCGCGCTCACGCTGCGGCTGGTCGCGGGCCTCGGCACCGACGAGCTCGCCCGCGCCTTCCTCGCCGAAGAGGCCACCATCGCCCAGCGCCTCGTGCGCGCCAAGCGCACCCTCGCCGAGGCCCGCGTGCCCTTCGAGCTCCCCGCCGGCGCGGCCCTCGTCGAGCGGCTGCCGTCGGTGCTCGAGGTGCTCTACCTTGTCTTCAACGAGGGCTACGCCGCCTCGCGGGGAGACGATCTCCTCCGCCCCGAGCTGTGCGCCGAGGCCATGCGGCTGGGCCGAATGCTGGCGGCGCGGCTCCCCGACCAGGCCGAGGTGCACGGCCTCGTCGCGCTCATGGAGCTCCAGGCCTCGCGCTTCCGCGCCCGCGTCGACGCGTCCGGCGAGCCCGTGCTCCTCGCCGACCAACGCCGCGCCCTGTGGGACTACGCCCTCATTCGCCACGGGCTCTCGGCCCTCGCCCGCGCCGAAGCCCTCGGCGGGCCGCTTGGCCCGTACACGCTCCAGGCCGCCATTGCCGCCTGCCACGCGCGGGCGCCCAGCGTCGAGCGCACCGATTGGACCCGCATCGTCGCCCTGTACGACGCGCTCCTCGCGCTCACCGACTCGCCGATCGTCGCGCTCAACCGGCTCGTCGCGGTCGCGCGCGTCGACGGAGCCGCTCCAGCGCTCGCACAGCTCAGCGAGCTTGCGCGCGAGCCAGCCCTCGAGGGGTTCCACCTCGTCCCGGCCGTCGAGGGCGACCTGCTGCTCACCCTCGGCCGCCACGCCGAGGCCTCGCGCGCCTTCCACCGCGCCGCCACCCTCGCCACCAATGCGCGTGAGCGGGCCCTGCTGCTCCGCCGCGCCGCCGACGCCGCGCGGTCCTGACACCCGTCGGCGCCCAGAACCCGAGGGCGTGCCGCTCGACCACCCTCTGGCTCCCTGCTATCCACGAGGGACATTCATGGCTCCCGTCAACCGGTCCCGCCAACCCACGCCGACGCTTCAGCCCCGCGCGACGGCCGCTTCCGCTGCTTCACCTCGGCCCGCGGCACCGGCCTCGCCCGCGCCCACCGGGTGGCGACCCACGGCCCGCCCAGCGGTGAGACCCGCGCCTGCAGCGCCGCCAGCGCCGACGGCCGCGCCACCCGCGACGGCCAGCACGCCGGCCGTCGTCGCTCCGCCACCGCCGAGAGAGGCCTCGCCCGCCACCCGCGCCCAGGCCGCGCGTGATGCCCAGACGCTCCACGAGGCCCTCCGCGGCGGCCTCACGGGCCTCGGCACCGACGAAGACAAGCTGTTCTCGGTGCTCGAGCAGCGCTCGCCTGAGCAGCTCGCCGCCGCGCGGGACGCCTACCGGCAACACTTCCGCCGCGACCTCGACGCCGACGTGAAGAGCGATCTGTCGGGCCGCTCCGAGCGCCGCGCCACCGCGCTCCTCTCGGGCGATCACGCCACCGCCACCGCCGAGCGCCTCGCCGATCAGACGCTCGGCCTCATGAGCGACGACCCGGCCGACATCATGGCGACGCTCGAGGGCGTGCCCCACGACGTCCTCCAGCAGGCCGCCACGCGCTTTCAGGCGCAGAACGGCACCTCGCTCGAGGCCGCCCTCCGCAAGGCGCTCCCCGCCGCGCGCGAGCCCGAAGCCCTGGCCTTCGCCTCCGGGCGCCGAAACGACGCCTACGCCCACCGCGTCGCCGCCGCCCTCACCGGAGGCCGTGGCGCCGAGGCCATCGAGGTGCTGCAGCGCATCGCTCCCGAGCAGCTCGGTCAGTTCGCCGAGACGTACCAGGCGCGAGTCGGTCGCTCGCTCGAGGCCGACGTGGGCAAACTGCCGGCCGGTCACGCGAAGGATCAAGGCCTCGCCCTCCTCCGCGGCGATCGCGCCCTGGCCGACGCCGTACGCCTGCGCCAGGCCGTCGAGGGCAAGTTCCTCGGCTTCGGCAAGGACGCGACCGGCGCTCTCGCCGTGCTCGAAGGCCGTCCCGTCTCCGAGCGCGCGGCCATCGCCAGCGCCTACCAGCGCCAGTATGGCGTCGAGCTCGGCGCCGACCTGCGCGCCCGCTTCGGTGGCCGCGACGAGGAGCGTCTCACCCGCAGCCTCGCCGGCCGCCTCGGTGACGTCGATCGCCTGCAGATCGCCATGCAGGGCTTCGGCGCTGACTCCGAGGCCATTCAGCGCGTGCTGGCCGGCCGCACCCGCGCCGAGGCGCAGACGCTCGCGTCGAACTACCTCGTGAAGACCGGCCGCCACCTCGAGAGCGACCTGCGCGCCCAGCTCGGCGGGCGCGACCAGTTCGAGGCGCTCCTCGCCCTCGAAGGCCGGCCCGAGACGCCGGAGCAGGCCGTCGAGGTCGCTCGCCGCCGCCGGGACTTCGAGCGCGCCGGGTTCCTCAACTCGGCCAGCCGCCTCGTGATGGACGTGGTGTCGGACAGCGGGAGCCGGCTCGATGGCACCGTGACCGAGGCCGAGCGCACCCTGCGCGCCGCCCGCGCCGACGGCGTCGTCAGCACCGCCGAGGCCGCCGAGCTCGCCGCGCTCACCACGCTCGCCGACGGCGACACCGCCGCCTACCGCTCCGCGAAGGACTCGGCGACCGAAGCCGCCGCCACCGTGGCTGCCGTGGGCGTCACCGTGGCGACCGGTGGAGCGGGTGCTCCGCTCCTCGCGGCCGCCGCCGGCGGCGCTGCCACCCGCGTCGCCGTGAAGGGCGCCATGAGTGGGCGGGCGTACTCGACGGAGAGCGCCCTCACCGACGCCACCATCGGCGCCGTCGAGTCCCTCTCCGGAGGCCTCGCGGGCAAGGTCGCGCCCGCTGCGACGATGGGCGCGCGGGCGATGCAGGGCGCGACCCGCGGCGCGGCGACGGCCTTCGCCAACTCGGCCACCGCGACGGCGCTCAAGGACGAGACGTGGAACAGCGGCCTGGGAGAGGGCCTCTTCAACGTCACCGCCCGCGCCAGCCTCGCCGCGGCCCAGGGCGCCGCGAGCGGCGCGGCCCAATCCCTCCTCAAGGACACCCTCACCCGCCCGCAGCCGACCCAGCTCGGCGTGGCGCCGACCCAGCTGCCCGAAGGCCCCGTCGACTTGTCGAGGTACGACGCCGACGACGCCACCCGCGCCGCGCTCCGGTCGTTCCTCGGCGAGAGCGAGTACCAGACGCTGCGCACCGCCGCCGAGAGCCTCAAGGCCAGCAACCCGTCGCTCGCCAACGTGCACATCGACGATCTCGTCGCGCTGCGCGCGTACACCGGCAGCTACTACACCGCGATGAACCAGGCGCTCCGGGGCCGCGGCGGCGACATCGCGCAGCAGGCCGCCATCATCAAGACGGCTGCCTCGGCGCTGAACGATCTGCCCGAGTTCCAGGGCACTACGTTCCGCGGCACCACGCTCGACGCCGAGCGCATCGCCCGCTACGCCCCGGGCACCGTCATCGCCGAAAAGGGCTTCATGAGCACCACCACGGCCCAGGACGTCGCCTTCAGCGGCAATGTGCGCTTCGTCATCAACAGCAAGGGCGCCGGCCGGTCCGTCGAGGCGCTCAGCGCGTTCGCCCACGAGAAGGAAGTGCTCTTCGGGCCCGGCACCGAGTTCAAGGTGCTCAGCAACGCGATCGATCAGGCCACCGGCCTCACCACCATCTTCCTCGACGAGGTGCCGTGATGCTCACCCCCGAAGAGCAGGCCGCCCTCGAGCGCATGCAGGCCGACCTCAAGAAGGCCGCCGCCGCGAAGCCGCCCGCGAAGGGCTCCGTGCGCCCCGAGCGCTTCTCGGACTTCGCGCCGGGCCTCTCGGACGACGGCGAGCTCAACGAGATCGATCCCGCGACCGGAAAGCCGAAGGTCGCCCCCTCCACCCCGCCTGCGAAGAAGCCCTGACGCCATGCCACGCATCGACGCCCTGCCTCCCGCCCTTCGTGATCTCGCCCGCCGCCTCGACTCGGACCGCCGCGTCGCCACGCGCCCCAATGGGCAGATCTCCACCGCCGAGCTGCAGCGCGCCGAGCGCCTCGGGGTGATTCGCCCGCAGGACCGCGCCACGTTCGATCAGCTGCGCGCCCACGTCACCGGCCGGCCAGCCCTCAACCCCTCGGGCCCGACGGTGCCCACGCCCGGCACCTTCAACCCCTGGCCGACGACGCCCACGACGCCCACGCGGCCGACCACTCCGGCCACTCCGACCGCGGGTGTTCCGGAGCACCGCTTCGCCGCCGACGGCATGTCGGACACGTACACGCTCGTGGTGGGGAAGAACGGCATCAAGCCCGGCGGCGAGCTCGTGCTGCCCATTCCACCCGAGCGGCAGGGCTTCGAGATTCAGAACATCGACGTCTCGTTCCACGCCCCGGTGCGCCAGTGGAACAACACCACCAGGCGCGAAGAGAAGCCCACCTACGCCACCTTCTCGACCGACGACCGGCAGCTCATGCGCAAGTTCGTCGACCCCAACGCCGACGCGGGCAACATTCCCGAGATCGACAACGTGCACTCCGAGAACTCGTCGGACACCGGCTCGCTCGGCGCCGCCGGCCGCACCGTGCGCATCAAGGCCCAGAACGATCACATTCCCGCTGGCGAAGACGCGATGACGGTGCAGTGGGTGCGCGTCAACTACAAGCCGCGTGACGTCGAGACGAAGACGTTCAGCTACCGCGGCCGCGCGCTCCCCAACCAGGAATGGGAAGGCCAGTGGATTCGCCAGGGCCAGCCCTTCACCATCGACGTCGATCCCAACCGCAAGGTGTCGCGGGTCGAGATCCAGTGGTCCGACAAGCCCGACACCGTCGGCTTCGACGAGCCTGGCCGGTGGGCGCGGGGCACGGTGACGCTCGATGGGCAGACGCTCGGCAACCCCGGAGAGCACGTCGGCAGCCCCGAGTGGCAGACCTTCGAGGGCCGCGGCGTGAAGGGCGGCAAGCTGCAGATCTCGGCCGCGGACTCGGACCTCAAGATCTTCGAGGTCCGCGTGCTGTACGAGCGCTGAGAGCAGCCGGCCAGGGCGCGCGCGCCGCCGTCACGGCCGAACGTCGAGCTGCACCGACACCCCCACCGACGGCAGCCCGGCCACGAGCGCGTCCACCACACCGGCCTGGGCCAACGTCGGCGACGTGTCGAACCGGGCGCCGACCCGGAGCGTCGCGCCCCAATGAGGCGAGAACCACCACCGCGCGAAGACGCCCGGCTCGAACGACGCCGTCACGTTCGCCAGCCGCCGTTGCAGACACAGACCGCCTCGGCGCCTCGCACCGCGCAGGTGCCATTGCCGCCACACGTCACCCCTTCGCACGGGTTCGCGAGCGGAACGCAGCTGGTGGCCCCCACCTCGCGATACCCGCTCTCACAACGGCACAACGGCGTCGCCGGAGGCCCTTGCAACACCAGACACTGCCCGTGACCCGAGCAGGTGACGCCCGCGCACTCCTGACCAGGCTGCACGGCGACACAGCTCGTCCCCTCGGCCCGGAAGCCCGCGTTGCAGAGGCACGTCGCGCCCGCGCCGTGGATCAGCGCGCACGTGCCTTGCCCCGAGCAGTCGACGCCCTGGCACGACGGCTCGGTGAGCACCGGCAGCTTCGCGGGACACCCGGCGAGGAGGACACACAGCGCGACGAGCAGGAGGCGTGAGGGCATGCCCCGCAGTCGAACGGCCGCGATGAAACGGCTCACCGTGAGGCCTGCGATGGGAAGGCGCCTGGCATCGGGGCTGCGCCGGGCTCGTCGAGCACGCACCGCTCGAGTTGAGCCGCTGCGGGGCCTCGAGTCGAGATCGCCTAGACCTTCCCCCGCGACAGGATGTTCTGCAGGTTCTGCCGGCTGATGCCGAGCATCTGCGCCGCCTGGGCCTTGTTGCCGTGGGCGCGGGCGAGCGCTTCGAACACCATCGACCGGCGCACGGCGTCGAGCACCTCGGGCATCGCCCAGTCCCCGACGACGCGCCGCACCACTGCGTCGAGCTCGAAGTGGCGGGGCGCCTGCAACCCCTCGACGACTTCGAGCAGATCTTCGGCCGAGAAGGGCTTCGACACGAAGGCCGCCACGCCAGCCTTCCCGAGCGCGAGCCCTTCGGCCGCCTCGGCGTAGCCGCTCACGGCGATCACCGGTGGCGCCGGGTGCACGCTGGCCGCCGCGCGCGCGACCGCCACGCCACTGCCACCCTTGAGCTTGACGTCGGTGATGACGAGGTCGATGCCACCCTTCTGCAGCTCGGAGATCGCCTCGGCTTCGGTCGCCACGTCGACGACCTCGGCGCCGAGCGTCTCGACGATCCGGCGCACCGTCACCCGGATCATCGGCTCGTCATCGACCACGAGAATCCGTGAGAACCCCATCTCAGCGACAACTGTCACAGGAGCCCGACGCACCCGCCATGCAACACTTGTTGCGGTCAGCATGGACCCACCACGCTGCAAGGCGCGGGCGGGCCCTCACCCGGGAGAGGCGGGCCGGATGAGCCGCGTCAGCAGCTCGACGAGCTGGGCGCGGTTGAAGGGCTTCTGGAGGTGCGCCACGTTCGGTTGGGCCAGGAGCCCCGCGGCGACGTCGTCGGCGGCGTACCCGCTGCACAGCACGATGGGCACCTCGGGGCGGAGCCTCCGGAGCGCGCTCACCGTGTCCTCGGCCGACCGGCCGGGCATCATGAGATCGAGCAACACGACCGTGACGGCGGGGGTCTGCGCGAGCAGCGCCTCGGCCTGGGCGCCATCTTCGGCGTCGACCACCTCGTAGCCGAGCACCTCCAGCAATCGGCTGGTGGCGCGCCGCACCAGGGGCTCATCGTCGGCCAGCAGCACCACGCCCCCGCTCATGTCGCGACCGCCCCCGTGTCGATCCAGCGTGTCGTTCCAGCGCGCCCGGCGGGACTCGAACCCACGACCCTCGGCTTAGAAGGCCGATGCTCTATCCAGCTGAGCTACGGGCGCCTCTGTCCTTCTGTAATCGGGGTGGCCGGATTCGAACCGACGACCTTCTG
>JALOQF010000098.1 GCA_025459425.1 Myxococcaceae bacterium
GCTCCCGCAGTGAGGGCAGGCCCAGGGTGAGGACGAGCCCCGCCGCGCAGACGACCGCCAGCAGGGCGGCGAACGTCGAGAGGCCACGCGGCACCATCGGCCAGCTCACCTCGAGCCGGCCGTCGCGGTCGTCGACGACGACGTTCACCGGCCGCGGGGCCTTCGCTTTCGGAGCGCGCGCCGGCGCCTCGTCGCCCAACGCCAGGACCGCGCCGCAGGCGTGGCAGGTGCCCACGCCGAGGGCCCGGTCGAGGTCGCGTGCGCTCAAGGTGGCGCCGCACGCCGCGCAGGTCCTGTCTTCCGTCGAAGCTGCCATGGGCGTGATGCTGGCCAGAAAGCCGCGACGACGCCAGCGCGAGGTTTCTTTCGGCGAGCCCGGTGGCTATCTCGCCCGGCGATGCCGGTGGTGCACGACGACTTTCGCCCCGCGTGGGGCCTCTCGAACGGCCACGCCCAGACGTTCTTCGCGGCCCTGCGTCGCCGGCCGGCGCGGCCCATGACGGTGCGGCGGCGCTTCGACACGCCCGATGGGGACTTCGTCGACGTCGACGTGCTCGAGGGCGACCCGCAGCAGCCCTCGGTGCTGGTGCTCCATGGCCTCGAGGGCTCGTCGTCGGCCACCTACGTCGCCGAGGTGCTGCGGCTCCTCGAAGCGCGAAGGTGGAATGCGTGGGCGCTCAACTTCCGCGGGTGCTCGGGCGAGCCGAACCGCGCGCTCGCGGCCTACTGCTCCGGAGACACCCGCGACCTCGCCTTCCTCGTCGAGCAGCTGCCCCGGCCGCGCTACGCCATCGGCTTCTCGCTCGGCGCCAGCGTGCTGCTCAACGGGCTGGCGCGGCTCCACGTTCCCTTCGACGGCGCGGTGGCGGTGAGCGCACCGTTTCAGCTCGCGCTCAGCGCGAAGGCCATCGACGCGCGGGGCGACTTCGGCCCCGTGTACCTGCGGCACTTCCTCCCCTCGCTCAAGCGCAAGGGCCTGGCGACGGCGCGGCGCTTCCCCCACGTCCTCGACGCGAAGGCCATCGCGCAGGTGCGCACCATTCGTGACTTCGACCACCACCTCACGGCGCCGGCCTTCGGGTACGCGTCGGCCGAGGACTACTACGCGAAGTGCTCGAGCGGGCCGGTGCTGGGAGAGGTCCGCGCGCCGACGCTGCTCATCACGGCCGACGACGACGCCATCGCGCCGGCCTGGGCGCTGCCACCGACGGTGGCGCACAACCCGGCGCTCCACGTGCTGCGCACCCGGCACGGTGGGCACGTCGGGTTCGCCAGCGGCTCGGTGGCGCGGCCGAGGTGGTGGGCCGAGCACCGCGCCGTCGACTGGCTCGCGTCGCTCGGGCGCTGACGGTCAGCGGGGCTGCATCGAGCGGAAGTGCGGGGCGCCGTCGTCGCCCACCTCGAGCTCGAACACGTCGCGCACGGCCGCCACGGGGAGCGGCCCATAGAGGTGGGGAAAGTGCTCGCCGTCGGCCGGCTCGAAGCGGACCTCGAGGCCCTCGGGGCGCAGCTCGAGCAGCACCAGGCCCTTCTGGCCGCGGAAGAAGCGCGCCGCCGAGCGCCGCCACTGGGCCGACGTCGAGAGGTGAATGAAGCCCTCGGTGGCGAGCGAGCCTGCGCGGTACTCGCCGGTCGGCCGCGCGGCCTCCCACTCGGTCTGCGTCGTCAGATGAAAGAGGAAGTCGGACACGGTGCGCGACGGCTTAGGCACGGCCGGTGCTCCGTGGGAAGTCGACATGCGACGACTCCGCAAGAGGCGATGGCCGTGGCTGGTGCTCCTCGTATGCGCGGCGCTGCTGCCATGGGCCTCGTGGCCGCTCCGCCACGCGCGGCTGGTGTGGAGCGCGCTCGAGTACCGTCGCGAGCCCGCGACGATGACGGTGCCAGTCGAGGGGGTGGGGCCGAAGCAGCTCGCCAGCACCTGGCACGCGCCGCGCTCGGGTGGCCGCCGGCACGAGGGCGCCGATGTCTTCGCGAAGAAGGGCACCCCGGTGGTGTCGGCCGTCGACGGGCACGTGTGGCGCGTCGGGGAAGACCGCCTCGGCGGCAACGTGGTGTGGGTGCTCGGCGAAGGCCACACGCTCTACTACTACGCGCACCTCGACCAGTTCGCCGACGGGCTCGCGGTGGGCCAGCGCGTGCGCCGCGGCACGACGCTCGGGCTGGTCGGCAACACCGGCAACGCGCGCACGACGCCGTCGCACCTGCACTTCGGCATGTACCGAATCGGCTGGCGGGGCATTCGGGCGGTCGACCCGGTGCCTCGCCTGCAGCGCCTGGCGACGAGGTGAGGCCGTCAGGGCGTCAGCTGCTGAACGAGCCAGGTCGCGCCCACCTTGCGGAACGAGGCGCGCTGGTGGGGCGGGCCCAGGCGCAGCCAGTCCACCTCGTCGACCTCGAGCGCCACCACGACGAAGCTGTCGGGCGGGACCTCGAGAGACGAAGGCTCGACCGGCTCGACGTAGCGGCGGCCAGGCGGAGGCCCGAAGAAGGGGACTCGATTGTCGGGTGAGAGGCGGCTCCAGGCCGAGAGGCGAACGGCGCCCCAGGGCTCCTTCGCGCCTGCGCCGTGCACCACCCCGCGCCCGGTGAGCCGGAACTGCTGCTGCGTCGCCTCGAACCAGGCCAGCATCGCCAGGTGCGGCCGCTCCGAGTCGAGGTGGTCGACTTTGCGCGAGCGCGCGTCGGTGTGGAACCACGGGGTGCCGTCACCGAGCAGTCCCCGCAACACCACGGTGCGCAGGGTCGGCAGCCCATCGGGTGACACCGTCGCCACCTGGACGCGCGGGTTGGAGCGGTCGCGGCTCATCGCGCGCTCGAAGGGCTCGAGCCAGGGCGTTGGTTGAGGCATCACGCGTGCGACAGGGTAGCAGGCTCGCGCCGTCATTCACCGAGGCGAGCGGGAAGATGGCTCGACGGGCGCCGACGGCTGTCGGGCGGTCCGCGCCGACCCCTGCCGCGACTGGGGCCGTTGGGGGGCCGCTGGTGACGTGACACTTGTCTCCGAGAGTCACTCGCGGCAGACGCTGCCCCCGTCGTGCGTGCGCCCCTGACCGAGGCCGAGTTGGACAGCCGCCTGGCGGCCCTGTCGTTGGTGCGCGACAGCTCCATCGTCTCGCCACCACCGTCGAAGAACCGCACCGTCGTCTGCAAGAGCGGCAAGAAGCGCGTGCTGGTGAAGGTGGCCGACGGCGGTGGCAACGTCGGCGTGCTGCGCGAGGGCTCGATTCTCGAGCGTGTCTCGCCCCTGTCGAAGAACCGCAACTCGCCGCTCCACCTGCCCACGGTGTACGCCTTCGACCCGGCCAACGGGCTGCTCGGGCTCGAGTGGCTCCATCACGGCGAGACGCTCCACCACTTCCACCGGCGCTCGCAGGAGTACCCGGCGTCGCTCGCGGCCGAGGTGGGCAACGCGCTCGGCTACCTGCACCGCGAGAGCCGCGAGTCGCGCAGCCGCTACGCGCTGGCCGACGCCTTTCGCGACGAGTCCGACCTGCTCGAGTGCTTCTTGCGCATGCGCCCCGACTTCTACGCGCGGCTCTCGCAGGTTGGCATCGACTTCTTCGCGTCGGTGCAGGCCGACGGCCCGGCGATGCAGGGCCTGCAGGCGCTCTCGGAGCAGCAGCTCAAGGAGGGCGAGTCGGCGCTGCTGCACGGAGATTTGCGGCAGGCGAACCTCTTGCGCGTGGCGCCGCCGGGCAAGAAGCCGCAGGTGGTGTTCCTCGACTGGGAGCTGTCGTTCTGGGGCGACCCCGCGCGTGACCTCGGCAGCCTCTTGTCCGACTACGTGCTGGGGTGGCTCGCGCCGGAGCACCGCAGCGAGGTGCTGGCGCGGCCGACGCTGGCGCAGTTCACCAGCGCGATGCTCGAGGCCTACGCGGCCGAGCGCGGCAAGGACTTCAAGCTCGACGAGGCCTTCGAGCACCGGGTGGTGCGGTGGGTGGGCGCGGCGCTCCTCATCGCGGTGTACGGCATCTCGCACTACGAGCAGGTGCTCGACGCGAGAGCCCTGGGCGTGGCCCGGCACGCGCTCGACATGTTGGGGCGCCCCGGCGACTGGCCTCGCGTGTTGTGGGGGGCCGGCTGATGGCCGCGGTGGTGTCGGACGAGCGGGTGCGCGCCTTTCGCGACCGCATGTTCTGCCTGCGCGAAGGCACGGCGCCTGCCCTGGCGCGCGCGTCGGGTGACTCGGGCTTCGTGGCGCACCTCGCCGTCAGCACCCACGGCGCCACCGGGTGGGACTGGAGCTTTCGCCTCGTTCGCCAGGGCGTCGGCTGGAGCTTCGTCTCGGACGGGAAGCTGACGCTCTTCCTCGACGAGCCCGGCCAGTTCGTGCCGCACGACGCGAAGCCCGGAGACCAGGTGGCGGTGCGCCTGCCGCGCGCGCGGGAGAACCTGTTCCCCCACCGCTTCACCCTGCACGGCGGGCAGGGCGGGCCGGTGCTGCCGCATGGCTACGCGAAGCTCTTCGTCCCGGTGACGTACGAGGCCGCGCCCGCGCTCGTCGAAGCCTTCGCCAGCCGCTGGGCCGACCAGCTGCGCTTCGGGCTGCACGTGGCCAACGCCTCGGTGGACTTCGAGCGCGCCGACAGTGCCATCGTCGACGTGGGCCCGCAGGACGAGGCGGGCGTCATCAAGCTGCTCGACATGTTCCTCCGGCAGCACCCCGAGGCGATTCGCAAGCGCGGCCGCCCGTACGGCACCGTCGAGGGCCCGCTGGGGTTGCCGCGTGCGTCGGGGCAGGGGCGCACCGACCTGGCCGACGGCTTCGGCTGGCGCAAGTCGACCGAGGCCGTCACCTCTGGTGGTGCGCGCTGACGTCAGCGGCGTTCCGCCGTCCGGCATGCGGCGGGATTGGACGGCGAGCGCTGACTGGAGTCGAGCGAGTGTGAAGCGCGCCGGCTTCGGCCGACAGGGCCGCGCCGACCCGAGTCGAAGCGGGTCGGCCCGAACGAAGTCGCCTCACACCCGCATGGGCATGACGACCGACGTCGAGGCGCGGTCACCGGGCGCGTGCACCACGCCGGGGCTGTGCTCGTCGCCGAGCTCGAGCGCCACTTCGTCGGTGTCCATCACCGACAGCACGTCCATCAGGTAGCGGGCGTTGAAGCCCACGGTGAGCGAGCCGCCGCGGTACGCCACCTCGAGGTCGTCCTTCGCTTCGCCGAGGTCCGGGTTGTTGGCGGTGATGCGCAGCAGGTTCTCGGACAACGAGAGCTTCACCGCGTTCGACTTGTCGCTCGACAGCAGCGCGATGCGCTTGAGCGCGTCGTGGAAGCGGCCGCGGTTGACGAGCAGCTGGCGGTCGCTCTCCTTGGGGATGACGCGCTGGTAGTCGGGGAACTGGCCGTCGATGAGGCGCATCACCATCGAGAGGCCCGGCTTCTTGAAGAGGGCCGAGTTCTCGGCGAAGCCCAGCTGGCACTCGGCCTCGGGCGCTTCGTCGAGCAGCCGCTTGAGCTCGAACAGGCCCTTGCGCGGAATGATGACGCCGCCCTTGAGCTTGAACTCGCCGGTGAGGTCGCGCTCGACCATCGCCAGGCGGTGGCCATCGGTGGCCACCATGCGCACCTTGCCGCCCTCGCGCGGCTCGAAGAAGACGCCGTTCAGGATGTAGCGGGTCTCGTCGTGCGAGATGGCGAACGAGGTGCGCTTGATCATCTCGAGCAGGGCCGTGCCCGGCACCTGCACCAGCGGCGCGTTCTCTTCCTTGGGGAGCTTGGGGAACTCCTCGGGCGCCATGCCGACGATCTTGTAGTGGGCGGCGCCAGAGGTGATCTCGGCGTAGTTGTTCGCCGTCTTCTTGATGGTGAGCGACGCCTCGGGGAGGAACGAGACGATGTCGAAGAGCGTCTTGGCCGACACGGTGAGCGAGCCGGGCTTCATCACCTCGGCCGGGTGCTCCGAGACGATGCCGATGTCGAGGTCGAAGGCGGTGACGGTGACGCCGCCCTTGGTGGCGTTCACCAGCACGTTCGACAGAATGGGCATCGTGGCCTTCCGCTCGACGATGCCTTGAGCGCGGAAGAGGGCCTTCTTCAGTTCATCGGCGGCGATGCGGAATTCCATGGCGCGTGGGGTGTAGCCTTGGGGCTCCACGGGTTCAAGCAAGTCGGGCTGATCAGCACGACGTCGTGCGCGTCACCGCTTTACGGGTCTGCTGGACGGTGCGAGGAGGCGCCTGAAAGAGGCGCGGACTCGATGCGACGGCGGAAGGAACCGAAGTGGCTCCAGGCGGCGAAGGCCCGGGGCGGGGTGGCAGACGAGGGCGACTTCCTCTCGCGGGCGCTGTCCCGGGCGGGAGTGCTGCCGCCCATCGAGGCCGAGCGCGCCATTCGCGACGGGCGCGTCACCGTGAACGGCAAGGTGACGACGGTGGTGGTGGCGCCGCTCGAGCCGGAAGACGTGGTGGTGGTCGACGGCGAGCGCGTCGACGTGCGGCCGACGACGCGGGTGCTGGCCTTCCACAAACCGAAGGGCCTGGTGGTCGACGGGCGCGACCCCGAGGGCATCGGCACGGTGTTCGAGCGGCTCCACGCGCTCGTGCCGCCGGACCTGCGAGGCTTCGGCTGGCTGGCGGTGGGCCGGCTCGACCGCGACACGACGGGGCTGCTCTTCTTCACGAACGACGAGCGCTTCGTGGCGCACGCGACCGACCCCGAGACGAAGCTGCCCAAGCGCTACGTCGCCACGGTGAGCGGCAAGGTGAGTGACGCGAAGCTCGAGACGCTGCGCGCTGGCGTCGAGCTCGACGACTTCACGACCCAGCCAGCGCAGGCCGAGCGGCGCGGCGAGCGGCAGGTGGTGCTCACCTTGACCGAGGGAAAGTTTCACCAGGTCAAGCGCATGCTCGGCGCCGTGGGCCTCGCCACCCTCGAGCTGCACCGGGAAGCGGTGGGGACGTACGTCATCGACGTCGAGCTCGACGCGCTGCGCGAGCTCACCGACGACGAGGTGCAAGGGCTGCTCGGCTATCGGCCGCGTCACCTTGGCTGACGCAGACCCCGCTCGGTGCGGCTGGAGGTCCGGCGCGTCGTTCCGCGGGCCGCAGTCGTCGAACGGGGGCGACGCAGTCGGGCGGGCTTGGGTCGTCGGGCGGTCACGGTGCCGTCGAGCGCTGGCGGAGCCGTCGAGCGCTGGCGGAGCCGTCGAGCGGTGGCGGTGCCGTCGAGGCGGTGGCGGAGCCGTCGAGCGGTGGCGGAGCCGTCGAGCGGTGGTGGAGCCGTCGAGCGGTGGCGGAGCCGTCGAGCGGTGGCGGAGCCGTCGAGCGGTGGCGGTGCCGTCGAGGCGGTGGCGGAGCCGTCGAGCGGTCACGGTGCCGTCGAGCGGTGGCGGAGCCGTCGAGCTGTCACGGTGCCGTCGAGCTGTCACGGTGCCGTCGAGCTGTCACGGTGCCGTCGAGCGGCGGCGGTGCAGTCGAGCGGTCGCGGTACCGTCCAGCGGTCGCGGATCGGGGCAGCTTCCCCATCAGCCCGCCCGCCCGAGGTGGAAGGAGCGAGTGTCAACCCGAGCAGTGCGTTCCAGCGCACTCGATGCGCGCGCCACGAGAGGTCGTCTTTCCGCCGCTACGCAGGCACTGCACCGAGGTCGGCGCTGCGCCCGGCGCGCTGGGCATGCCCGATGGACACGTCGAGCACCGCAGCGAGCCGGGAGAAGTTGATGGGCGCCGAGATCCACTCGGTGGCGCCACAGCTGACTGCGCGGTCACCCTGCACCTCCCACGGTGCGATGGCGATGACCGGCAGCCCGAGGTGCTCTTCACGGATGCGGTTGATCAGCGCGAGCGCCTCGGCGCGGATCAACACTGCATCGAAGCTGAACTTCCGCAGCGCGGCGGTCGCGGCCTCGGGGGTTGGTGCCCACAGCAGGTTGTACCGCTCATGAAGGCGGCGGTCCGAGACGGCGAAGACGCTGATGTCGGGCTCGACGACGAGGACGTCTGGCTTCATGCGAGGCCTCCGAAGGAACGCGCCGGCAGCAGCTGCGCGCCCTCGACACGAAGCAACGTCGAGGCCAGCTCGCGAGTTGGCTCCCCACCGCAACCCTTGCGAGACGGTCGGGGGTCGGCTGCAGCCCTTTCGTGCCCGGGCGCACGTTGGTGCCGGGCAACTCGATGAAACCATGGGGCTGGCGCGTGGGCGCCGACGAGCCTCGGGCCGCCCTGGTCATGCCCGTCGAACGAAAGGGTTGCGTTTTCCCGCAAGGGGCGCGCCGAGAAAGAGCCGATGCTCGTCTGCAATCACTGTCACGATGTGACGGCTTGCGACCTGCACAGCCAGGCCCCGAAAGGATGACCCATGCCCACCTCGACGTTCGACCTCACCGCCACTCGCGATGAGGGCTACCGCTTCACCATCCGCTTCGAGGGCACCGAGGTCGCGCCGCTCGTCACCGACGAACCACCACCGCTGGGCAAGAACCAGGGCCCGAACCCGTCGCGGCTGCTCGCCGCGGCGCTGGTGAACTGTCTGGCGGCGTCGCTGCTCTTCGCGCTCACCAAGAAGGGCGTGGCGGTGAAAGGGCTGTCGGCGACGGCGCACGTCGAGCTCGGGCGCAACGCGGACAAACGCCTTCGCATCGAGCGCGTGCAGGTGCTGGTGACTCCCGCCGTCGGCGCCGATGCCAGCGCGGCAGCCATCGACGAGGCCATCGAGGTGTTCGAAGACTTCTGCGTCGTCACCCAGAGCGTGCGGGCGGGGCTGCCGGTCGACGTGCGCGTCGAGCCGGCCATCGTGTGAGGCCCCTCCGCCCCGACGACCCGTCGCAGCTTCACGGAATCATGAGTGAGCCCACGCCAAGAGGCGAGCGTTGGAGGGCCCGTTCTGCTACCTCGTGGCTCCATGAATCCGCTTTTTACGGGGTTGTTGCTCGCCGCTGGCGTGGGGTTCTTCACGAAGACGATGCTCGGCCGACTCAAGGCCATGGCCGCGATGAAGGCGGTGCCCGGTAACCGGCTCGATCGCAAACCCGAGCGCGCCAAAGCCCTCGCCATCTTCGGCCTCGGCCAGAAGCGCATGGTCGACCCGGAAGAGTTCGTGCCCGGCTTCATGCACGTGCTCATCTTCGCGGCCTTCTCGGTGCTGGCGCTGCGCACCGTCTCGCTCTTCGTCATGGGCTTCTCGTCGTCGGCCACCGCCGTGCTGACGAACCTCGCCGACCCGTTCTGGACCGAGTGGAGCGCGCTGAAGACTCCCTGGGCGGCGTACCTCTTCGCGAAGGACGTGGTGGCCGCCGGCGCGCTCGTGGGCGTCGCGTACTTCATGTACCTGCGGCTGGTCGCCAAGCCTGACCGGCTCACCAAGTCGAACGAGGCGCTCCTCATCCTCGGGTTCATCGGCGCGCTCATGGTGACCGAGTTCCTCTTCGGCGCCTCGCACCTGCGCGAGCAGGGCGTCGAGTGGACGAACTGGGAACCGGTCACCAGCGCCGTCGGCAAGCTCGTCGCGGGCGTGCCCACCGAGGCGCTCCACGGCATCGGCGTGGCCAGCTTCTGGATTCACTGCCTCATCATCATGGTGTTCCTGAACTTCCTGCCGCACGGCAAACACTTCCACGTCGTCGTCGGCCTGGGGAACGTCTTCTTGAAGGCGCTCCCGCCGCCGGAGCAGCCGAAGATCTCGTCGAGCGCGAAGCTGCCGACGCCGAACCTCGAGAAGGAAGAGTACGGCGCCAAGACGATTCTCGACCTGTCGTGGAAGCAGGGCCTCGACGTCAACACCTGCACCGAGTGCGGCCGCTGCCAGACGCACTGCCCGACGTACCTCACCGGCAAGCCGCTCACCCACAAGGGCGTCAACCAGTCCATCAAGCAGTTCCTCTGGCAGAACGAGGCGCAGCTGCCGCAGTGGCAGGCCACCGCCAAGAAGACCGACGACGGCAAGGTGATGGCCACCGTCGACGGCAAGGAGGTCGAGGTGCCCTCGCTCGTCGGCCCCGTGCTGTCGGCCGAGACGGTGTGGGCGTGCACCTCGTGTGGCTGGTGCGAGCAGGCCTGCCCGGTGTTCATCGAGAACGTTCCGCGCCTCATCGACATGCGCCGCTACAAGGTGCAGGTCGAGGCCGACTTCCCCACCGAGCTGCAGCGCGTGTTCGACGGCATGCAGAACCAGGGCAACCCCTGGGGCATCGGCCAGGACAAGCGCGCCGACTGGGAAGGCGACATGCCGCTCCCGAAGTGGGGCGACGGTGGCGAGTACGAGTACCTGTTCTACGTCGGCTGCGCCGGCTCGTACGACGACCGCATGAAGAAGGTCAGCCGCGCGATGGCGAAGATCCTCACCGAGGCCGGGGTCAAGTTCGCCACCCTCGGCCAGGAAGAGATGTGCACCGGTGACTCGGCCCGCCGCGGCGGCAACGAGTTCCTCTACCAGACGCTCGCGAAGATGAACGTCGAGGCGTGGAACGGCAAGGGCGTGAAGGCGATCATCACGCAGTGCCCCCACTGCTTCAACACCATCAAGAACGAGTACCCCGAGTTCGGCGGCACCTACCGCGTCATCTCGCACACCGAGCTCATCAACGAGCTACTGCAGCAGAAGCGCATCAAGCTGTCGCGGGTGATGAACGAGAAGCTCACCTACCACGACCCCTGCTACCTCGGCCGCCACAACGGCGTCTTCGAGGCGCCGCGTGAGGTGCTCAAGGCGATTCCCGGCCTCGAGGTCATCGAGATGCAGCGCAGCCAGCGGGAGTCGTTCTGCTGTGGCGCCGGCGGCGCCCGCATGTGGATGGAGGAGCACACCGGCCAGCGCATCAACCACAACCGCGTCAACGAGATCGCCAACACACTCGCGCACGCGAAGGACGCCTCGGTGCCGCTGCCGCTCGCCACCGACATGAAGAAGCCGGGGCAGGTGGGCCACTTCACCGGCAAGGCCGAGGGCTCGGTCGCGGTGGCGTGCCCGTTCTGCCACACGATGATTCGTGACGGCCTCAACGACACCGAGCGCGGCGAGACCGTGAAGGTGCGCGACGTGGCCGAGCTGGTGGCCGAGTCGATGGAGACGAAGACGCCTCCGACGCCCGCAGCCGAAGCCCCCGCGACGACCACCGCCTGACCTCGAAGGAGCTCCATGTCCACCAGCCGCCGTGACGTTCTCGTCTTTGGAGCCTCGGCGTTCGCGCTGGGCGCGTCGGGCTGCGCCATCTTGCGCGGCGGCGCGGTGCACCCGCAGTGGAAGGCGTCGCAAGCCTCGCTCGTCGGAGACACCCTCACCGTGCCGCTGGCCGACGTCGTCGCGGTGGGGCCGGGCAAGGTGCTCGAGGTGCGGCTGGGCCCCTCCCACAAGGACCTGCTGCTCTCTCCGCGTGCCGATGGCGGCGTCAACGTCGTCACCGGGGCCTGTCCGCACAACGGCTGCATCGTCGACTTCGACCCGGTGAAGAACGACTGGGCCTGTCCCTGCCACGAGTCGCGCTTCACCCTCGAGGGGAAGGTCACCGGCGGGCCTGCGAAGAAGAACCTGAAGGTGCCGGCTTCGCGCGTCGAAGGTGACGCGCTCGTCGTTGACCTGTCGTCCGTACGCGCCTGACGGCGTCGTCAGAAGCGTCGGCCCGCCGAGACGACCCAGCCACCGTTCACGGGGCCGAGGCTCAGCGTCGGGCTCTCTGATTCGTCGTCGACGAACCCCCACAGGAGCGCCAGCACCGTGCCCACCACTTGAACGCCCAGCCAGGCGAGGGCCCGCGCGTTGAACGCGGCGAGGGGAGGGTCTCTGAAGCCCGAGAAACCGAAGAGCGCCGAGCCCACCAGGGGGACGACCGCAAGCCCCAGGAGGCCCTGGGCCCTCGGATTTGCGGGGCCCGTCGCGAGCAGCACGTCGACGGTCTGGGCCGCGATTCCGGCGCCCAGCACGGCGAGGCCAGCCACCAGCAAGGCCGGCACGGGCTTTTCCGCCTGCGCGGAACGAGGCGGGCTCGTCTGGGGCGCCGCTGGAGGGCTTCCCACCTGCGCCAGCATCAACACCAGAACGTTCGTCAGCATGTCCCCTTCGTCCCGCCCCTCGCCAACCGAAGTCCAGCCCCTGCTGTGCTAGTTTCCCTCGGATTATGGCCTCCGAGAAAAAGCGGGTGGACGACACCACGCTGCCGCTCCTCACGCCCAAGCTGCCGCGCATCAAGGACCGCCGGGGTGGCGGCGACTCGCTCATCAAGTTGATGCAGCGCATCCAGACGGGGGCTCCGGAGCGCCGCGCCTTCCGCGAGCGCCGCGCCACTCCGCGTGTGGCCGTCTCCATCGACATCGAAGCCGAAGACGGCGGCGAGACGGTGATGATGCGCACGCACGACCTGTCGACGTTCGGCGTCGGTGTCGCCACCGGGCCCACCCCGAAGAAGGGCAGCCGCATCGTCATTCGCCTCTTCCTGCCAGACGACCCGGAGCCCATCGAGCTCAAGGCCGAGGTCTTGGGGCCCTTCGGCGAACAGGGCGGGGCGCGCATGAAGTTCATCAACCCGCCGGTCGAGGCGGTGCGCCGCATTCATCGGCTGCTTGCGTGACGGGTTCACGGTAGACCCGACGCCCGTGAGCGACTTCGAGCGGCGTCGCAAGGTGCGCGTCAACGTGTCCGTGCCCATCGAGGTGCGCGACGAGCGCGGCTTCTCGTTCCACTCGACCCGCGACCTCTCGGCCTCGGGCTGCTTCTTCGACCGCGCCATTCCCCACGCCGTCGGCGCGCGCGTCGCCCTGTCGTTCGCGCTGCCCGGCGAGGGCCGCACCATTCGGTGTGAGGGCGAGGTGGTGAACGTGCCCGACCGCAAGGGCTACGGCATGGGCCTGCGCTTCCTCAACCTCTCACCGGCGGACGAGCAGCGCATCGAAGCGTTCGCCCAGGCGCTGCTCGAAGGAGGCTCCCGATGAGTCGTCTGCTCGTCCTGTCGTCCCTCGTCTTGTCCACGTCGTGCCTCACCGACACCCGCGCCTCGCGCGACCGCGGCACCGGGTTGTTCGACAACGTGCCGCTCTACAAGGCCCCCGAGGTGTCCCGCTGCGAGAAGTTCAAGAAGGGCGGCGGCGCGCGCGCGGCGTGCGAAGAGGCGCGCTACCTCGCCGAGGCCTACGTGCGCGGCCTGTCGTCTCCAGACGACGTCTGCCTCGAGGGCGGCTTCGGTGAGCGCCCCGGCCGCGGGTGCCTGGCGCGCGCCTCGGTGTCCGACGCGGGGCCCGGCAAGGTGCTCATCGAGGTGCGCACCGCGCAGCCCTCGTCGCGCTGGTTCGGCAAAGAGGCCAACCAGTTCTGGTTCGAAGAGGGCGCGCTCGTCGACCTCTACCTCGCCGAGCACGGGTACTGACGAGCGCCCAACCGCTTCGGGCTGGCGTCGGCCGTTGAGGGCGCGACGCAAGGTGTCCATACTCATCGACCGTGGCCTTCTACGAACCGCTCGTCGACGCGCTGTCGCCCGCCCGCCTCAAGTCGCTGGCGAACGAGAAGCTGACCGACCTCATCGAGAAGGAGGCCGTGCGCGCGCGGGCCTCGCTCGACGAGTTCCAGCAGCGCTACCCGTCGGCCGGGCCCCGGGAGCTGGCCCAGCGGTACATCGACGCGAAGAAGCAGCTCGCCTCGATGCTGGGCGGTGTCTCGGGTGCCTTTGGCGTCGTCACCGTGCCCGTCGACCTCGTCGGCATGGTGTACCTGCAGCTGTCGCTGCTGGTCGAGATCGCCACCGTCTTCAAGGCCGACCTGCGCACCGAGCGCGGCACGAAAGAGGTGCTCGACGTCTTCGGGTACGCGAACGGCATCGGGCCCCTCGAGCGCGCCGGGCCCCGCGTGCTGGGCACCCTCGCTTCGATGGTGCTCAAGAAGTACGGGCTCAAGGCCTTCGCGCGGGCGATGCCGCTGGTGGCGTCGCCCATCTCGGCGTACCTCAACAACCAGCACATTCAGAAGGTCGGCGATTCGGCGATTCGCCACTACGACGGCTGGGCGCACGCACAGGAAAAGGGAAAGCGGGCGCGCGGTTCCTGACGGAGCCGCCCCTTTTCCGCGCCGCGCTTCGCCTGGGGCACCAGGCGGCGGAAGCTGGGAGCGAACCCCCGCCCTCACGAGTGGAACACCAGACCGAATCGAGTCGGCCTCTCGTTCCACTCGTTCTCGCGCCCACGCAGAGCGTCGTGAAGAGGGGCGCCAGCCCTGCTCGACCGGAAGGCCGGCCCGCGTCGCTCCGGTGCCTCACCATCGGGGCGGCTGGGCGCAGGCGCGGCGGCTCCTCACCGCTCAGCTCACCTGACGTCGGCCAGCCACTCGGGCCCCAGCGCGCGCATCTGCTCGAGCGTCCACCCGGCGCGGGCCTTCACCACGTCAGATGGTTTCTTCACGCTGCGGCGCTTCGGCGCCGGCAGCACCGCCGCCAGCAACGCCGCCTCGTCGGCCGTCTCGTGCTTCGCCTTCTTTCCGAAGTACGCCCGGCTCGCCGCCTCGACGCCGTACACACCGTCGCCGAACTCGGCCACGTTGAGGTGCACCTCGAGGATACGGGCCTTGGGCCAGAAGAGCTCGAGCAGCACCGTGAGGAAGGCCTCGAGCCCCTTGCGCACGAAGGACTGCCCCGGCCAGAGGAAGAGGTTCTTGGCCACCTGCTGCGACAGCGTGCTGGCGCCGCGGGTGGAGCGCCCCTCGAACCGGTCTTCCACCGCGTCGGCGATGGCCTCGACGTCGAAGCCGTGGTGCTGAGGGAACTTCTGGTCTTCCGAGGCCACCACCGCGAGGCGCAGCGACGGCGAGATGTCGTCGAGCGACACCCACTCGTGTTTGAGCGAGAAGCGCGTCTCGTTGGCAGCGCGCGCCTCGAGGCGCCGCTCGAGCATGAAGGCCGTGGTGGGCGGGTTCACCCAGCGGAGCGTCAGCACCACCAGCACGAGGACCCCCAGCGCCAGGCCGAGCGCGCGGGCTGCGAGGCGCACGAGCCGCCGGGTCACTTCTCGGTCTTCAGCCCGGCCTGGTTCCACGCCAGCATGCCGCCGACGAGGTTCATCACCTTGCCGAAGCCGGCCTTCACCAGCGCCTGGGCCGCCTGCCCCGAGCGGCCTCCGCTGCGGCACACCATCACGTACTCGGCGTTGCGGTCCCACGAGGCAGCCTGCGCGGGAACGGTGGCCAGCGGCACCAGCGTCGCGCCGGGCACGTGCCCCAGCTCGCCCACGAACTCGTGCGGCTCGCGCACGTCGATGAGGCGAACACCCTCGGGCAGTGGCACCGGCAGCTCGGTGGGCGAGAGGTCTCTGAAGCCAGCGGGGTTGGGGCGGGCGGCATCGAGGAGCGACATGGGCGGGTGAATGCGTCTCGGGGCGGGAAAACACAAGCTCGACAGCGCTCGACGTGCAGGTAAGTTGGTGCGCCGCAATGTCCGACTCCAAGCCCGTGGCCCTCCCGGCGCACCTGTGGGAAGCGCTCGACACCATGTCTGCCGAGATGGGGGTGGGTAGAGACGCCCTCGTCGCGCAGGCCGTCTTCACCCTCGCTCGCCTCAACGGGTACGTGGTGCCTGGCCGTGGCCTGCAGCCCGCCGCGTCGTCGCCGTCGGGCCTTTCCGTCGCGCCGCCGCCAGCCGTCGCCGCCGCCCCCGCGGCGCCCCCCGGCCTCAAGCCCGCCCCGGCCGCCGCGAAGCCCGCGCCCGCGCCGCCGCCCAGGCCTGCGCCTGCACCGCTGGGGCGGAAGCCGGCTCCCATCCCGGAACCTGAGCCAGAGCCGGAGCCCGAGCCCGAGCCGGAGCCGATGGAGGACGAGGGCAACCCCTTCGACGAGCAGCCAGCAGAAGACGAGGCGCCGCAGGAGGACTTCGGCGACGACGCGCCGGCAGATGACGAGCTGCCGCCGGAAGACGAGGCTCCGGCCGAAGACGAGCTGCCACCCGAAGAGGAGCCCGAGCCGCTGCCGCCGCCACGCGCCGCTGGCAAGCAGTCGCTCACGCTCGTGATGGCGAACCGCGAGCCCTACAAGATGGTCACCGACGTCGTCACCATCGGCCGCGGCAAGTCGTGCGAGTTCGTCATCGAGTCGAACCGCGTCAGCCGCGAGCACGCGCGCATCATTCGAGAGGCCGGCGGCTACGTGCTCGAGGACCTCAACTCGTCGAACGGCACCTTCTTCGGGCCCAACAAAGAGAAGGTCACCCGGCGCCCCATTCGGGACGGCGACGAGTTCACCTTCGGCACCGAGAAGGTGAAGTTCCAGATTCGCAAGTAGCCGCGGTCGTTCCGCTCGTCGGGCCGCGCAACCAGGGCGCGGCTCGCGGGTTCGAGCGGCCATGCGCTCCTTCCTGGTTCTGCTGGTCGTTGGGCTGTGTGCCTGTGGCGTTCCGACTCCCACCCCGGGTGAGCCCGAGGCCGAGGCAAAGAAGACGATGTCGTACCTGCGTGACGTGCAGCCGCTCGTCGAGCGCTCGTGCAAGAGCTGCCACACCGCTGGAGGCGTCGCTCCGCTCGCCCTCGACACGCCGGAGCAGGTGACGGCGCTCGGGCCCGCGCTGTGGAGCGCCATCGACTCGGGTCGCATGCCCCCGTTCTTCGCCGCGTCGTCCTGCAACACCTATGAGAACGACCCGCGCCTCACCGACGCCGAGAAGGCGCTCTTCAAGACCTGGCTCGACGAGGGCTCGCCGCTGGGCGACCCGGCCGAAGCCCGTCACGCCCCGACGCCGCAGCTGCCGGTGGTGCGCCACGACGTCGAGCTGTCCATCGGGGGCGAGTTCGACGTGCGCAAGATGAACGACACCGACAACTACCAGTGCTTCGTGATGAACCCGGGCAACACGAGCGACCTCATGGTGCGCGGCTACGAGGTGATTCCCGGCAACCTCGCCGTCGTGCACCACGTGCTGGCGTACGTCGTCACCGCCGACCAGGTGGCCCAACTCGAGGCGCTCGACGCGCAGGACCCGAGGCTCGGCTACGCCTGCCAGACGGGCGGCGTCGGCATTCAGGGCGCCACCCGCAACCAGGTGGCCGGGTGGGTGCCGGGGCAGTACCCCTCGCGCATGCCCGCCGACACGGCGCTGCTGCTGCCCGCCAACAGCCGCCTGGTGGTGCAGATTCACTACAACCTCGCCGCGCTGAACGACCCTTCCGTGTCGCCCTTCGACCGCACCCGCCTCGCGCTCGAGACGGCCCCCGCGGGCATGTACCGGCGCGGGCAGATTCTGCCGATGCTCAAGCCGAACCTGGCGATCGCCGCTGGAGACGCGAACTCGGTGCAGACGCTCGAGGTGGCGCTGCCGCCGGCGTTCCGCGGCGCGACGGTGTACCGGGCGATGGCCCACGCGCACCAGCTCGCCACCCAGGTGAAGCTCGAGGTGGTGAAGCCCGACGGCTCGAGCCGCTGCGTGCTCGACAACCCGAAGTGGGACTTCAACTGGCAGCGCGACTACACGCTGACGACGCCGGTGCAGCTGGTGACGGGAGACCGGCTGCGCATCACGTGCGTCTACGACAACAGCGCGGCGAACCAGCCGATGGTGGGCGGCGTGCAGCAGGCGCCGCGGGCCGTCTCGTGGGGCGAGGGCAGCTTCGACGAGATGTGCATGACGTACCTCACGTTCGCGCAGTGAGCGTCACAGCCGCAGCTTCTTCGTCGTCGTCTGGCCGGGCTTCACCTCGACCTCGATGCTGCTCTCGAGGTTCGAGTCGGGGTTGGTGAGCTTGAGCACGTGGGTGCCAGCGGGCAGGGGCACCTCGACGAGCGGCGTGTCGCCCAGCTTCTTGCCGCCGAGGAAGACGCTCGTCCACGGCGTCGTCTTGAGGGTCAGCCGGCCCATGGCGACGGGCCGCGGCTTCGCCCTGGCCTCGGTGGGCGTTGGCTCGGGTGAGGCCGGCGGGGCGCTTGGCAGCAACGCCAGCTCGATCATCACCCGCTCTCCGGGCTTCGGGAGCGTGACGGTGCGCTTCACCGGCTGGTGCCCCTCGAGCGTCGCCTCGACCTCGTGCTCGCCCACCCGGAGCGTGTCGACGGTGACGGGCGCGACGCCGACGGGCGCGCCGTCGATGGAGAGCGCGGCGCCGGGCGGGTTGGTGCTGACGACGAGCACGGGTGGGCCTGCCACCTGGGGCCGCGCGACGGCGATGGGGCCCGGGACCGGCTGGTTCGCCTTGTCGCGCTGGGCGAGCAGGCCGACGGTGATGCCGGCGACGGTGATGGCAGCGAGCGCCGTGCCCACGACGAGGGGCACCCACGAGCGTGCGGCCGGTGGTCTGGCGCCCGGCGCCGGGTTCGCGCCGCTCTTCGAGGTGATGGCCGAGGTGGTGGCGGTTCGCGCCGCCAGCCGCTGCACGTTCTTGACGCTCGACGGCGTCATCTCGGCGCGCATGGCCGCTTCGATGAGCTGACGGCGGTCGTGAATGCGGCGCGCAAAGAGGGTGCGCAGGTAGTCGGCGAGGTCGCTGGTGGTGACGACGTGCCCCTTGCGCGACAGCCAGCCCTCGAGCGCTTCTTGCAGCTCTCTCGCGCTCTGGAAGCGCTCCTCGCGCCGGGGCGCCATGGACTTGAGCACGATCAGCTCGAGCTCGTGGTCGAGGTCGGCCCGTCGCTCGGTGGGGCGGGGCAACGAGCCGTGGGCGATGGCGCCGAGCACCTGCGTCTCGTCGAGGTTGGGGAACAGCCGCGTGCGGGTGAGCTGCTCGAAGAGCACGATGCCGAGCGCGAAGACGTCGCTGCGCGCATCGAGCGGCTCGCCGCGCGCCTGCTCCGGCGACATGTAGCCGAGCTTGCCTTTCAGCTTGCCCGACTGGGTGTGCTGGCTGGCGAGCTTGGCGACGCCGAAGTCGAGCACCTTCAGCCCGCCGTCGAAGGTGGCGAAGAGGTTCTGCGGCGAGATGTCGCGGTGCACGATGCCCAGGGGCTTGCCGTCGACCCCGACCCGCGCGTGCGCGTAGTGGAGGCCATCGGCGGCCCAGGCGATCAAGCGCACCGCGTGGTGGTCGAGCAGCGGCAGCTGGTGCTTGAGGCCCATGCGCCGCACCACCGACAGGTTCTCGCCGTCGAGGTACTCCATCACGAGGTACAGCGACTGTTCGACCTCGCCGAGATCGAAGATCTGCACCACGTGCGGGTGGTTGAGCTGCGCCGCCAGCCGCGCCTCGGTGAGGAACATCTCGACGTGCTCGGGGTCCGACTCGAGCGCGTCGATCATTCGTTTGATGACGACGAGGCGCTCGAAGCCCTTGGGCCCCGACTGCCGCGCGAGCCAGATCTCGGCCATCCCGCCCTGCGCGAGCGGTGTCATCAGCAGGTACTGGCCGATCAGGGACCCGGGCTCCCACAAGCCCGGCCGAGCGGTGCCGTTCGTCTCGGACACTGCGCGC
>JALOQF010000436.1 GCA_025459425.1 Myxococcaceae bacterium
CTCGAGCAGGTCGACCCGTTCCTCATGCTCGACGAGATGGGCCCCGTCACCTTCGGGCCCGGCGAGGCGGTCGGCGCGCCCGACCACCCGCACCGAGGCTTCGAGACGGTGACGTACGTGCTCGAGGGTGAAGCGCAGCACGAAGACTCGGCCGGCCACCGCGGCACCATCGGGCCCGGCGACGTGCAGTGGATGACGGCGGGCGCGGGCATCGTGCACTCCGAGGAGCCCTCCGACGCCCTCAAGCGCGAGGGGGGCCGCATGCACGGGTTCCAGCTCTGGGTGAACCTGCCCCGGCGCGACAAGTTCATGGCCCCGCGCTACCAGGAGCTCAAGGCCGCGCAGATTCCGAAGGCATCCACGCCCGATGGGCTCGCGAAGGTCGTCGTCATCGCCGGAGAAGCGCTCGGCGTGAGCGCCCGCATCGAGACGCGAACGCCGATTCTCTACCAGCACTGGTCGCTCGAGCCGGGCGCGCGCGTGCACCAGCCCATCGACCCCTCGTTCAACGGCTTCGTCTACGTGTTCGGTGGCGCAGCGCTGGTGGGTGGCCGTGAGGTGAAGGACGGCCAGCTCGCCATCCTCTCCGACGGCGGCGCCATCGAGCTGTCGTCGACGGGCGGTGCGCAGCTGCTCCTGCTCGCGGGCCAGCCACTCCGCGAGCCGGTCGCACGCTACGGCCCGTTCGTCATGAACACCCAGCAGGAGCTCGTCGACGCCTTCCGTGACTTCGAGGCCGGCCGGCTCGGCGCCATCGCGCGCTGAGTCGAGGCCGCTGGAGGGGCCGGTGCGGGTGTTGGCAGTCCGTCTCGCGCCACGATGGCGATTCAGCGAGAGGTCGACCGGCCCACCCCGTCCGTCGCGGTGCTGGTGGACGAGTGGCGGGGCATGGGCCAGGCCTGGGCCCTTCCGCTCAACCTGGCGCTCGCCATCGCCTCGGGTCTGCCGGCCAGCGCGGGCCTCGTCGCGGGCGCCATCGGCGGGGTGGTGGCGGCCATCTTCGGGGGCGCCGCGCTCCAGGTGACGGGCCCGGCGGCGGCGCTCCAGGTGCTGGTGTTGTCCATCTCGACGCAGTTCGGCGCCACCGGCGTGGCGGCGGCGACGCTGATGATTGGAGTCCTCCAGTTGCTCCTGGGCCTGTCGCGGGCGGGTCGGCTCGCGCGCTTCGTGCCCGAGAGCGTGCTGGCTGGCTTCACCACCGGGGTCGGGCTCAAGCTCCTCGACGCGCAGATTCCCGAGCTCCTGGGCTTCGACTACCGGGTGTCCGAGCTCGCCGCGATGATGCACCGGCCCGAGTGGCTCAAGGAGGTCGAGTGGCTCGCTGCCGTCTCGGGCCTCGCCGTCGCGCTCTTCGTCGTGGGCATGCGGCAGTTCAAGCGCTTCCCTGCTGCCATCGTGGGCGTGACGACCGTCACCTTCGTCTCCATTTATTTGAAGTGGGACGTGACGCGGGTGGGCGAGGTGCCGCACACGCTGCCGCCGCTGTCCGTGCCGGTGCTGAAGGACGACCAGTGGCTCGACCTGTTCCTGGCCACGCTCCCGCTCGCGCTGCTCGCCGCGGTCGAGTCGCTCCTGTCGGCCAGCGCCATCGACCGCATGGCGCCCGACCGGCCGAAGCACCACCCCTCGCTCGAACTCTTCGGCCAGGGCCTCGCGAACCTCGCGGTGGGCCTGTTCCAGGGCATGCCGGTGACTGGCGTGGTGGTGCGCTCGGGGGTCAACGTGCAGGCCGGGGGGCGCACCCGGCTCGCGGCGGCACTGCATGGCCTCGCGCTCGGCGGCGCGGTGCTGCTCCTTTCGACCCAACTCGCTCAGGTGCCGCTCGCGGCGCTGGCCGGGTTGTTGTGTGTCATCGGCGTGCGCCTCATCGAGGTGGCGACGCTGCTGCACCTCGTCAAGGAGGACAAGCTCGAGGCCGTGGCGTTTCTCCTCGCGGCGGCGGGCACCGTCAGCGGACACCTCATGGCCGGGCTGGGCGCTGGCCTCGCCGTACACGCGGTGGCCCGGTACCTGCGGCGCGACGCCGACGTGGAACAGGCCCTCATCGCAGACGAGCTCAAGCCGGGCATTCGCGCCGTGGTGCCCGCTGATGGGGCCCGTCGACCGCACGGTGATGCACCGGCGTCGGCTGCCGCCTGGTTGTCGCACGTGCGGCACCGCCCGCTCATTCCGGCCACTGCGTTCGTGCACCCGCAGGCTTCGGTCATCGGCCAGGTGGTGCTGGGAGACAACGTGCACATCGCGGCCGGGTCGTCGGTGCGCGCCGACGAAGGCACCCCGTTCTTCATCGGTGACAACTCGAACGTGCAGGACGGCGTGGTGCTGCACGCGCTGAAGGAGAAGCACGTGCAGGTGGGCCAGGAGAAGTGGGCCATCTACGTCGGCCGCAACGTCTCGATGGCCCACGACGCGCTGGTGCACGGGCCGTGCTACGTCGGCGACGACACCTTCATCGGCTTCAAGGCCGTCGTGCACGACGCGGTGGTGGGGCGGGGCTGCTTCATCGGCATCGGCGCGGTGGTGGTCGGCGTCACCGTGCCTGATGGGCGCTTCGTGCCTCACGGTCACATCGTCGACACCGCCGACAAGGTCGACGGCCTGCCGCTCGTCAGCGAGGCCCAGCACCACTTCAACGAAGACGTCGTCGACGTGAACCGGGGGCTCGCGGCGGCCTACCGGGCGGCGGTGGCTTCGGGGCGAAGGCTGCCGGTGGCTTCGTCGGAGCCAGGCCGCCGGCCATGGGACGAGGCGTGGGCGCCCGCCACCGGAGACCGCTTCTAGAGAGACGTCGTTTCGTGCAGCACCCTCGGGGACCCGACATGGACACTGCCTCACCACTCTTGATGGGCCTCGCGCTCGGAGCCTTCGGCGCCGTCGTCTGGGCCTTCCGATCGTCGGGCGCGCGGGTGCCCGAGGGCCACGTCGGCGTCATCACCCGCTTCGGCGCCGCCGAGCGCCTGCCCGGCGGAGCGCTCGCGACCCGGCCGCCCGGGCTCCACTTCAAGTGGCCCTGGGAGCGCATCGTGCTCGTGTCGCTCATGGAGCAGACCATCGAGCTGTCGGGCGAAGGCGCGATTCGCACCATGGCCGCCGACGGCACCGTGCTGCGCCTCGAGGCCTCGCTCCGGTACCAGCCCAAGCTGTCGATGCTGGAGCAGTTCCTCTTCGGGCTGCAGCGGCCCATCGAGCACGTCTCGACGCTCTTCACGTGCCTCATTCGAAACGAGCTCGCCAACGTTCAGGCGGCGAGCGCGCCGGCGACGCACTCGGTCGCCGAAGCCCTGCCCCAGGAGGCCGGCAGCTATGCCCTCATTCGGCGCGAGCGCGGCCTGTTGTCCATGCGCATCGCCGACTTCTGCAAGGCGCGCATCGGTGACGAGCACGGCATCGAGTTCAACGCCGTCGACTTGACCGACATCGTCCCGCCGGACGAACTCCGAGACGCGCTCAATGCGGTGATGCAGGTGCGCAGCGAGGCCGAGGCGCACCACTACCGGGCCGAGAGCGAGTGCCGCCAGCGCGTGCTCGAAGCGCGGCAGGGCGTCGCCATCGCGAAGGCGCGCGCCCAGGGGGCCGCCGAAGAACTCGCGACGCTCGCCCGCGCCCTCGCCACCCTGCACCAGCAGGGCACGCTCGAGGACTACGTGCGGCGGCGGCGCAGCGAGGTGCTGGGAGAGTCGAAGCTCGTGTACCTCAACTCGAACGAGGGCCAGCGATGAACACCCAGGGCTGGCTGCAGCTCATCGGCGGCGTGGTGCTGGGCGCCGGGCTCGTCTCGGTCGCGAGCCGCCTGTTCAAGGCGATGACCGTCTCCATCGACGACCGCCAGGTGGCGCTCGTCACCGTCTTCGGGCGCTTCACCGAGAAGTTGTCGCGGCCCGGTCTGCACGTGCTGCCGATGAAGCTCTTCCCGTGGGTCGAGGTGACGCACGTCTCGAAGGCGCGCGACTACCGCTCGTACAAGGGCATTCACGTCAACGACAGCCGTGGCACCACCATGCTCGTCGACTTGTGGGTCGAGCTGCACATCGTCGACTCGGTGAAGTCGCAGTTCGCGGTGACGAACTGGGACGAGGCGCTCGAGAGCGTGGTGGCCCACGCGGCCATCTCGATTCTCGGGAAGTCCGACTTCCAGCAGGTGCTGCAGGACCGTCAGGAGCTCGGCGAGCGCCTGCGCGCCGACATCGCTCGCGAGGCCGAGCGCTGGGGCCTCGTCATCGACTCGGCCTTCATTCAGCAGATCGAGCTGTTGCCCGAGGTGGCGCAGCAGCTCTCGACGGCCATCGCGGCGCGGCTCGAGCGCGCGACGGCCGAGATCGAAGCCACCGGACGCCTCGAGGTGGCGCAGCTCGAGGCCGACACGTCGAAGGAAGTCGCCACCCTGGTGGCCCAGGCCCGCGCCCAGTACCCGCTCGAGGTCGGCGCGGCGCTCGGCGAGGTGAAGAAGACGCCGCCCGTGCTGGCGGCCTACCTCGAGCTGTACGAACTCTCGCAGCTGAGGCCGCAGCGCACCGTGGCGTTTCGTGGCTTCGAGGGCGCGCAGGCGCTGCGGTCGGCCGAGGCTGCGATGCTGCAGGCCCCCGACGAGCCCGTGCCTCCGGTCCGCTGACGGACGGTCAGCTGGGCGCGGTGAAGGGCGGCGGCTGGCCCAGCGTGCCCGGCATGACCGTCAGCAGGCCGTCGAAGTGCTTCATCACCTCGGTGATGGGCAGCCGGAACACGCCATCGTCGGCGCCGTTGCCTGCGGGCTCGGCGAAGCCCCACGGGTTTCGCAGCTCGACGAGCCGCTGGCCGTTCTCCTCGACCACGCCCAGCAGCGAGTAGCCATGGCTGCCGTAGAGGCCGGTGTTGACGTAGCGGTCGGGCTCCGAGCCGGTCGCCAGAATGGTGGGCAGCTTCTCGTCGACGAGTGACTTGAGCGTGTCGAAGACGAGCTGGTCACCGTGCCCGCCGTTCTTCAGGTCGATGCCCGCGGGCTGCCCGCCGACGAGGAGCGTCATCACGTGCCCCGTCGTCGTGACGACCTCGGGCTTCATGCCGTCGATGCCCGCGTAGCCCCGCTTGGTGAACTCGGCGAAGGCCTTCTCGAGGAGCGGGCCCCACAGCTCCTTCACGTCGGTGCTGCGCGCGTAGAAGGCCTTGCCGTCAGCGGTGGGCAGCTCCTTGTCCACCACCACCGTGTGCGGCCCGGTCGCGGTCTGGAACGTCACCGCCACCGTGCCGTCGCCGAGGTCCTTCATGGCCCGCGCGATGGCGTCGGGGTGCAGGTGCGCCACCGAGGCGAGCGCCGACACCAGGTAGCAGTCGCCAATGTACCCCTGGGTGATGTCGGTGGCCTTGATGCCGTCGACGGCCAGGGTCCCGTCGGTCCACGTCCAGCCGAGGCGGTCGACGTGCTCCGACAGCACGGCCGGGTCGTCGAGGTCCTTCGTCGCGAGGCCCTTCGAGTCGAGGAAGACCGACGTCATCGCCTTCGCGTCGGCTTCGAACCGGTCGCCGTGCCGAGCCAGCGCTCGTGAGAAGACCTCGAGTTCGCCCGCCGTCACCCCGTCTTTCCGGGCGCGCTCGGTGAGGCGCTTCACGTCGGCGACGTCGACCTTCCCGTCACGGGCGGCGTGGGCGAGCGCAGAACGAAGCGAGGCGAGCGAGTTCGGGGCAACGACGCGAGGCATGCGAACATGACACGCCAGATGACACGCAGGTGCAACCACAGGTTGCCGCCCCTCCGGGCGCGGGACCGCCCACGCGTGCCGTCCCCCTTCCTCATTGCGTCATGGAGACAGCCGTTGGAGGGTTGCGCGGGTCGATGGTCAACGCGACGTGCTGAAGTCGACGTCGTCGGTGAAGCGGCCTGCGGTGACCTCGACCAGGCGCGGCGTCTGCTTGTTGGGGAACACGCCCCACGCCTCTTCGTCAGCGAAGGTGCCATCGCCGTTCTCGTCGACCAGGGCGAAGACGAGGTACTGGCCAGCAGGCGCGTCGACCCGGAAGGAGCCGTCAGCCGCGGCCGTGGCTTCGGCCACCCGCTCGAGCCGGTCGTCGGCGAGCACCTTCGCGACGATGACCACCGTCCGTGGAGGCGTGCGCGGCCGGCGCAGCCGGAACGCGATGGGAGACTCGGTTCCAGCGCCTTCCACGACGAAGCGTGCAGGCACCTCGGCATCGGCCGTGATGGCCGCCTTGTATTCGATGGTGATGTCCACGCTCCGGCCCGCCGCGATGGGCAGCGGTACGGTGTCGGCGCTCCACGAGAAGTTCGAGAT
>JALOQF010000437.1 GCA_025459425.1 Myxococcaceae bacterium
GGTGCTGGGAGAGCGCACGGAAGAAGAAGTGGAAGCGGTGATGGACGTGCTGCCGAAGGGCACGAAGGTGACGGGCTTCTATTCGTACGGAGAGCTCTCGCCCTACGCCTCTGGCCGGTGCGACCTGCACAACCAGACGATGACGCTGACGACCTTCTCCGAGTCGGCCACCCCCATCGTGCGGCCGGCCCCGAAGCAGGCACCCGCGCCCGCGCCCGTGCCCAGGCCTTCGATGGCGCCCCCGGCGCCTCAGCCCAGCGTTCCCCCGCCCGCGCCCCGGCCGTCGATGTCGCCGGCGCCAGCGCCCTCGGCACCTCGACCTGCGCCACGGCTCATCGAGCGACGTGTCACCCGTCTCCTGGGGTCCGACCGCACGGCCTCGCCGAACGCCCTCGTCGAGATCGACCGCTCGAGCCCCGTCACCGTGGTGCGGGTGAAGGGCCGCCTGAGCGAGTCGTTCCAGGGGCGTGACATCTCGTCCCTGTCGGCGACGAAGGTGCTGTTCGACCTCGCCGACGTCGAGCGCATCACGTCGTTCGGCGTGCGCGAGTGGTTGCAGATGCTCGGCGACCTCGAGCCGAAGGGCGTGCAGCTCTACCTCGCGCGCTGCAGCGAGGCGGTGGTGAACCAGCTGGGCATGATTCGCCGGTTCGCGGGCGGCGGCAAGGTGCTCTCGTTCTTCGCGCCCTACCTCTGCGGCAGCTGCGGCGCCCAGTTCTCGACGCTCCTCGACTGTGAAGTCGACGCGGCCGCCATCGCCAGCGGCGCGCTGCCCGAAGCGGACTGCCCCTCGTGCGGCAAGACCGGCCACTTCGACGACGACGCGCGCAGCTACCTCGCCTTCCACCCCGAAGCGCATCGGCCGCCTGCCGACGTGCTCGAGGTGCTCGAGTCACTCCCGCCCGTCGGCGTCGCCGACCCCATCGAGAAGTTCATCGACGGCCGCGTCAACCGCGTGCGCGTCAACAGCCGCGTCGACGAGTCCATTCGGTGGCGGCGCGTCTTCGAGGGGCTCGAGGGCGAGGTGGTGCTCGACCTCGGCTCGGCGGCGGGCACCACGCCCGATGGCCTCAAGCTGCTGGCGACGGGGCTCGGCGGCCTTCCCGCCGAGGTCGACGCGTGCCGGCTCGAGGGTGTGCCAGTCGGGCTGCTGCCGCTGCTCTCCGAGCGAGACGCACGCCTCTCCATCACCACGGCCCTCGTCGACGGCTTCTGCGCGACCTGCAACGCGCGCCGGCCCACTCAGCTGCGCGTCGACGAGGCGAAGGACTCGCTGGCGCAGGGGAAGACGCCCTTCGTCGTGTGCAAACGATGCAACGGCCGCATCACCTTCGATGGCCTTCAGGCCGTGCTGGGGGCGGTGCCAGGCGTGAAGTCGCCCGCCCCTCGCGGCCCCGACGCCACCGTCGTGGCCACCCGGGAGCCGGCGCCGGCCTCTGCCCCCGCACCGACGGCCTCACGTGGGCTGTCTCCGCTCGTCATCGGCGCGGCCGCGATGGGCCTGGTCGTGGTGGTGCTCCTCTCGGTGCTCGTCGGGCGCCTCTCGGGAGCACCGGCCCCCACCGCGGTCGCCCCCGTCGCCGTCGCGCCCGCAGCGATGCCTCCGGCTCCCGCGCCCACGGCTGCGCCTGAGCCCCCGCCCGCAGCGCAGCTGCTTCCGCCGGCCTGGAGCGAGGTGCCGTTCTCCGAGCAGGGGGAAGACTGCTTCGTCGTCGGCCGCGCGCGCGGAGCCACCGAAGAGCAGGCGCTCGCCGCCGCGCGCATCGACGCCCTCGTCACCGTCGTCAAGCAACTGCAGGCGCGCCTCGCCGGTACCCGCGTGCACGAGTACCTGCTCGCCAACCCCGTCGACGTGTCGGGCAACGTCGAGCCCGTCGTGGCCCGCCTCGAGCGTCAGGTCGGGCCCCTCCTCGCCGTGCAGCGCACCGACGCCGTGCTCTCGAAGAAGGAGGGGGTGGTGACCGGCCCCGTGCGCTACCGCCTCTCGCGCAGCTCGCTCGACGAGGCCGTGCGCTTCTACGCCGCGACCGCCACCGCCGTCGGGGTCACCGTCGCCCGCTTCTTCCCCACCCTCGAGGCGTCGATGCGCACCGACGCCGAGTTGGTCGTCATCTCTGCCAGCCGCGGCCTCGCCTGGCGAGCGGGGCTCCGCGACGGAGACCCGCTGTTGACGGTCGACGGACGTCCCGTCGTCACCGTCGACGCCTTCTCCCGCCTCATGCGCGACGCCACCGTGCCCGGCGCCACCATCGGCCTCGGCGTCGAGTCGGCCGGCATGCGGCGCACCATTCGCGTGACGCTGCCCCGGCCGGCGCCAGACAACCGCTGAGGGCGCCATGGCTGATGATGCTGGCCGGTACCAGGTGCTTCGTCACCTCGCGACGGGGGGCATGGCCGAGGTGTTCCTCGCCAGGCACCGCAGCCCCATGGGCATCGAGAAGCTCGTGGTGCTCAAGCGCGTGCTGCCGCAGTTCCTCAAGAACGCCGAGCACCTCGAGATGTTTCGCGACGAGGCCCGCATCGGCGCCCTGCTGCAGCACTCGAACCTCGTGCAGACGTTCGAGTACGGCGCGCTCGACGGTGCGCCCTTCATCTCCATGGAGTTCCTCCATGGCCAGGACATTCGCGGCATCTACCGGGTGCTGCGCCAGCGCGGCCAGCCCATGCCGCTCGAGCTCGCCGTCGCCGTGCTGGGGCAGGTCGCCGCGGGCCTGCACTACGCCCATGAGCGCGTCGGGCTCGACAACAAGCCGCTGCACATCGTGCATCGAGACGTCTCTCCGCAGAACGTCGTCGTCACCTTCGAAGGCACGGTGAAGGTCGTCGACTTCGGTATCGCGCGGGCCGAGAACCGCCTCAACCGCACGCAGAACGCGGTGATGAAGGGCAAGGTCGCGTACATGGCGCCCGAGCAGGTGATGGGGCAGCCGCTCGACCGACGCACCGACGTCTACGCGCTCGGCGTGATGCTGTACGAGATGACGACCGCCCAGCGCCCGTTCAGCCGCGACAACGAGATGGCCACGCTGCGGGCCATCATCGACGAGCCGCTCCCGGACCCCGCGCGGGTCGTGCCGGGCTACCCACCCGAGCTCGCCGCCATCGTCCTCAAGGCCATGGCGCGGGCGCCCGCTGCCCGGTTTCAGTCGGCGCAGCAGTTCCAGGCGGCCCTCGACGGGTTCGCCCGAGCGCGCGGCTTCTCGCAGTCGTCACTGATGCTGCAGACCTTCATGCGAGACCTCTTCGGCGAGCAGGCCGACGCCCTGGGCAAGGTGCTCGCGGGGACCAAGGCCGTCGACGAGCTCGAGGGGCCCGGCTCGAAGAGCCTGGAAGACGAGCTGCCTAGCGCGGTGGTGGCGACCTCGGTCACGCCCCAGCCGCTGCCCACGTTTCAGCACGCGAGCCTCGAGCGCATCGGCGCCGCGACGGTGGTGCGCTTCCACGGCAAGCTGAACGAGCGCTTCGAGGGCGCCGCCCTCGGCAAGGCGCTGGCCGGTGACGTGGTGTTCGACCTCAGCCGCGTCGAGCGTGTGTCGAGCTACGGCGTGCGCGAGTGGCTGGCGATGCTCGATGCCGCCGAGGGCCGGGTGTCGACGCTGGTGTTCGTCAACTGCCCCGAGGTGGCGGTGAACCAGCTCTCGATGATCAAGCGCTTCGCCGGCGGAGGGACGGTGCTGTCGTTCCACGCGCCGTACCGCTGCCGCACCTGCCAGCAGACGTTTCAGCCGCTGCTCGACGTGCCGACCCACGCGGCGACGCTGGCACGCTTCGAGCTGCCCGCGGTCGACTGCCCCACCTGTCAGCGGCCGGCCGACTTCGACGAAGACCCGCGCGGCTACCTGGCCTTCGGCCCACGCCCCCCCGCGAAGCCCCTGCCTGCCGACGTGCAGCGCGCGGTCACGCTCCTCTCGCAGGCGTCCACCGAGCCGGTCGAGAAGCTGCTCGAAGGTGACACGACGGTCGTCCGTGTACGGGCTCCGCTCGATGGCGCGATTCGGTGGCGTCGGGCGCTCGACGGGGTGGAGGGCCGGCTTCGGGTCGACGTCAGCCAGGCGCGACGCTTCGAACCAGAGGGCGTCGAGCAGCTCGTCGCGTCCCTCCAGGCGCTGGGCCCCGAGGTGCTTCAGGTCGTCGTCGACGGAGCTCCACGGGCCGTGCTCGAGCCCCTGGCGGCGGCCATTCGTTCGGGGCGCGTGACGCCGGGGGCGGTGCTGGTGGAAGGGCGCTGTGCGACGTGCGCCGACGCGCGTCGCGCGAGCGCGGCGTGGAGCGAGGTCGTCGGCCGCGTGCGCGCGGGGTCGCCACTCGCGGTGTCGTGTGAGCGGTGTGGGGCGAACCTGGCCGTGGACTGGTCGTGGGTCGAGGCGACGCAGGCGGACCCCCGGCCCGCGCCTCTGCCCGAAGCGCCGTCGAAGCCGCTGGAGCCCGCGCCGCCCAGCGCCCCTGCCGCCCGTGGCACCATCGCCGTCGTCTTCGCCCTCTTCGCGGTGGTGGGGTTCGGCCTGTCGTTCTGGTGGCTGAGCAGGACCGCGCCGCCGCCGAGCCCCCAGCCCATTCCGGTGAAGGTCGAAGTCGAGGTCCCCCCAGACGAGACGTGGAAACGCTCGCCGGCGTTCGCCGTCACCGAGACCGACGTTCGGGTGCTGGGGCAGGGCGCCGACGTCGAGGGCGCCGAGGCCGACGCGATGCTGGTGTTGGCCGAGCGGCTCGAGCCACAGGGCGACGTGGGCGCGCTCTTCCGCGGGCTCGACGTGGCGAAGGGAACGGGTGCCTCGGTCGTCGCGCAGGTGAAACGACGCCTCGCACCGCAGCGCGAGCAGGCCTCGGCCGAGGGCGGGCAGGCGTGGGTGCTCCTCTCGGTGTCACGTGAACGATTCGAGGCCGAGGTGGGCGCTGCTCAGCGGAGCTCGGTGCTCGCTGGTGCGCGGGTCATTCTGGCGCCGCCCCGGGTCGAGGGCCTGCCCCCGGCAGGCGGGCTGCTCGTGCTCTCGGTGACGCCAGGCAGCAAGGCGCTGCGCGCGGGGCTCAGGCCCAGAGACCTCATCGTCGAGGTCGATGGCTCGCCACCGACGTCGGTCGAGGGGCTCGTGGCGGCTCCCGGTCAGGTGAAGGCGCTCGGAGGCGGCGTCACCCGGACGCTGAGGCTGCGATAGTGGCTCCGGGTCGGTCGGGCCGGTTGGTTCGTCTGGTGGTCCACTCGCGGTGGCGCTCCACGCGCGCCGAGGGTCGCTCGAGGTCGAGCGGGCACCCCGAGGTCTGCCGCTGGCCCTCGTCCACTCGGCCGCGTGTGCAGGTCCGTACGTCGTCCACGTTCTCAGCAGCTCGTCCCGTGTCGTCGTCAACCCTCGCAGTCCAGAAAGAAGAAGCGCCATGCCAATCGAATCAGTCAGGTCCTCTCGTGTCGGTGGTGCCCAACAGGGGGCCGGGGGAATTCCGACGGGCACCTTCAAGGTCTCGGGAGATCGAGCGCGAATCACGCCCTATGCAGAGGTCATCGCGCTGGCCGACGGGAAGCTGCGGGTGATGGGCGTCAGCAGGATCGTCGACTTCGATGCGCCTGGCGCCACGCACAAGGAATCGGGAACGCGCGGAGAGCTCGAGAAGTACACGTTCGAGTCCAGCACCAGGATGGTCGGGGGCGCGCTGGTGAGCACCGAGTCCACGGTGGACCCGGGCGGCTGGCTCAAGAGAGACACGCGGGTCACGAACGAGAAGATGTTGAAGGTCGAGAACG
>JALOQF010000438.1 GCA_025459425.1 Myxococcaceae bacterium
CGACGGGCTCGGCGCCAGCCTCTCGTCGCTCATCATCCAGTCCGAGTACCTCGCCTCGCTCGCCAAGGAGGAGCAGCTGCTCAAGGAGATCGGTGAGCTCAAGGCGTCGGCCGAGGAGTCGATCGAAGAGCTGCGGCGCAGCCTGCGCATGATGCGCGAAGACTTCGACCTCGCCTCGGGCCTCGAGGACTACGTGAAGACGTTCGGCGAGCGCACCCAACTGCCGGTGTCGTTCCAGAAGAGCGGTGAGTACATCGGCAAGCTGCCGCCGGAGTCGTCGCTGGCGCTGTTCCGCGTGCTCCAGGAGCTGCTCACCAACGCGCTCAAGCACGCGCAGGCCAGGCAGGTCGAGGTGCGCATGGCCTTCCTGCCCGAGCGCGTGCAGCTGACGGTGAAGGACGACGGGCGCGGCTTCGACCCGGCCGCTCCGCGACCCGGCCACTACGGCCTCATCAACCTCCAGGAGCGCGCCAACAAGGTGGGCGCGACCGTCTCCGTCGACAGCCGGCCCGGCGCCGGCGCGCACGTCACCTTCTCGGTTCCCCTGTCCACCTGAGGCCCGCATGGAAGCCCCCGTCACGCCCCGCATTCGTGTCTACGTCGTCGAGGATCAGTCGAAGATCCTCAAGAACCAGCTCAAGCTGCTCGAGGCGAGCGCCGAGCTCGAGATCATCGGTACGGCGCTATCGGGCGAGACGGCCATCGAAGACATTCGGCGCCTCAAGCCGGACGTGGTGCTGCTCGACCTGGGCCTGCCGCGGATGAGCGGCATCGACGTGACGCGCGTGGTGAAGGGTGAGCTGCCGTCGACCGAGGTGCTGATCTTCACCATCTTCGACGAGGAGGACAAAGTGCTCGAGGCCGTGCAGGCAGGCGCCTCGGGGTACCTGCTCAAGGGCACGCCCGCCGACAAGATGGTCGAGGCCATCAGAGAGGTGAGCCAGGGCGGCACGGTGATTCAGCCCTCGCTGGCCCGGCGGCTGCTCAAGCACTTTCGGGTGCCCGAGGGGCCGGCGGCCGAGCCCTCGCCCGCGCCAGCCACGCCCGCCGGCGCCGCGCTCCCCGCCGAGCCCGAGGGCAAGAAGCTCTCGGCCCGCGAGACCGAGATCCTCCAGCTGATCGCCAAGGGGGTGTCGAACAACGAGGCGGCGACGATGCTGAACCTGTCGAAGGCCACGATTCGAACGCACCTCGAGCACATCTACCGGAAGCTCGAGGTGACGAACCGGGTCGAAGCCGTCACGGAGGGCCTCCGCAAGGGCATCATCCAGATGTGACGAAGAGCGACGGACCGGGTTCGCCGCAGCGCAGGCTCACAGCCGGATGTCCGTCGTGACGTCCGAGCGAAGTGGTTCTCTCGAACCGATCGACGAGGGGCGGCGACGAGGGCGCTCCCCAATCAAGAGGTTCAGCGCCTCGTTCCCGACTCGAGCGTCATCAAGGCCGGCGCGTGGCTCGGGCTCACGATCGGACGAGGGACTTCAACCCTCGTCCTCCGCTGCTCGCGCGACAGGGCTCAACAAGCCCCCGACGTCACCTCAGAGGCAGTAGCCGACGGTCGCTCCAGAGGTGCTCGACGCGCGGCGGCAGCTCTTGCCCGACGGGCAGGTGGCGTTGGGCTGCGTGGCGCAGCGGGCCGGAGGCGCTCCGCCGTCGACGCCGATGCAGCTCGTGTCGCACACCTGGATGCAGGTCGCCGGGTCGGTCACCGTGTTGCTCGAGCACACCTGGCCGTTGCGGCACGCCGCGCCACGGAACGGGTCGGTCTGGCCGCAGCGGTCGCCGACGTTGCCGACGGTGCGCTGCTGCGGCACGCAGAGGCCGTCGCCGGTGAGCGAGAGCGAGAGCTGGCCGTCGGCCGAGGCCGGCACGCAGCTCGTCGGGTTGCTGCCCAGGTTCGCGCACGACGACGTCATGGCGCTGAAGACGTTGCAGGTCTTCATGCACACGCCGAGCACCGAGTTGTCGTCGGGGTCCGTGTACCGGTACAGGTTCACGCAGGCCTCGTCGCTCCCGCAGGACGGCTGCGAGGTGAAGCCGGGCTTGCTCGGGTTGGCGTTGCAGGTCTTGAGGCAGATGCCCTCGTCGAAGCCGGCGTCGTTCTGCCCGCCGGTGTAGGCGCACTCGAGCCCCGTGCCGCAGCGGGTGGCGTCGTTGCCGACGGTCAAGTCACGCACGCACCGCTGGCCCAGCTGGGCCGTGCCGGGGGGCACGCAGGTGTCGAACGGGAAGAAGCCGAAGCGCCAGACCCTGAAGCCCGCGTAGGTGCAGTTGCCGCGGCCCGCGCCCGGGTTGTCGGTGACGGCGCCGTTCGCGCCACGCACGAGGCAGGTGTTACCGACCGGCACGGTGCGCTGCTGCAGGCCACCGTCGGGCAGCGTGACGAAGCCACCATCGGTGGGAATGCGCACGCCCGCGTCGTCGACGCCCGCGTCGAGCGGAATGTGCTGGCTACACTCGCCGCCGCGGAACAGGCCGCTGGGGAGGCAGGCGTTGAGGCTGCCACCGGCGCAGTTCTCGCCGACGTCGCACGAGTTCGGGTTGCCCGAGCAGTCCTTGAGGCAGAGGGCGATCTCGTTCGGAGGCGAGCCGAAGACGTTGCGACAGACCTCGCCGGTCGGGCACGGCGGACCGCCGATGACGCACTCCTCGAAGCGCTTGGGCGAGCCGCACGCCTTGCCCCGGCACCACTGGCCCTCGCTCTGGCAGGTGTCCTGGGTGCCGCGCGCCGAGACGAGGCAGCTGCACTCGTTGGCAACGCACGCCGTCTGGCCGGGGTTGCACGCCGAGTTGGCGCAGGTATTCGCCGGAATGACGCACTGGTAGTTCGTCGTGCCCGAGACCCGGCGGCACACGCCCGCGTCGCAGCCCTGGATGCCACAGCCGCTGACGCAGGTACGCGGCGCGATGCCAGCGTCGAGGTCGCCGTCGACGTCGCAGATCTGGTTGTCACCGCAGCCGCCCGAGCAGGCGTCGATGGGGTTCGGGTTGACGTTGTTGGCGTCGGCGCCACCGTCAGTCGGGGGCGGCGGAGGCGGCGGACAGCCCATCAGGACAATCGCCACGACGGACACCAGCGCACCCACTCGAATCGTCTTCACGAAATGACCCCTGTCGCTTGCGGCCCTGAACCGAAGGCGCGCCCTCCTATGCAGCGCGGTGGGAGGTGTCAACACACGAGTGTCACGAGACGCGACGCGCGGCGCTGACACACCTCACGGCAGCCATGAGCGTCGGCCGGGGCTCGGCGAGGCGACGAAACGGATCCCCACAGGATCAGTAGTTGCGGAGATCGTCGTGATCTTCTTCCTTCGGCTTCGCCGGCGGCGGCGGCAGGTCGTCCTTCTTCTTCTCGACCCTCTTCGGGGCCGGCTCCTCGCGGCGCGCGACGGGTGCATCGCGGCGGGCTCCGTCGTCACGAACGTCTTCGTCGAGCTTCTTGCGGGGGTCGGGCTTCGACGTCACCACGGCCGGCTCGGCGTCCCGCGAAACGGGCTTCTCGGCGACCGGCGCGGGCGCCTTCTCGTCGGTCTTGAGCTGCGTACGAGAGCTCTTTGGCAGCTCCGTGTCGGAGACCTCGCCACGCGGGGGCTTGCTCGCCTCGGGCGCGGCCTTGCGCGCCGGCGTGTTGGTCTCGGCCGGAGCGGACCGATCGTCACGAAGCTCATCTGCGGGCACCCGCCGCGCAGCCCCGTCGTCACCGCGGCCCGTGGTGCGGTTGGGCATGCCGTTCTCGTCGACTTCGCTCGACCCCGGAGCCCGATCGAGGGCGCCCGCTTCGAGGTTGTTCGTCCGCGTCTCGAGCTCGCGCTCCTCACAGGCGGTCTGCTTCTTGAGGCACTTCTTGAGGCACTTGCCGAGCTTCTTCTGAACCTCGGGGCGCACCGAGCTGAACTCGAGCGCGCAGTCCTCCTTGCACTCCGAGAACCCCTCGGCGCACTCGTTCACCTGCGCCAGTGAGAGGGCGGGAATGACGCTCAGCAGGAGCAACGATCTCACGGGGTTCACCTTACACCGGCTCTGGGCGCCGGTACGGCCGTTGCTGTGACGGGAGGCATGGGCGCTTTGTTCCGCTTGCTGTGTCTCGCCGTCCTCATCGCCGTGGGCGCGCAGCCACGGGCCGAGGCAAGGTCGTCGGCTCGGCCCACACCCGCGCTGCGCACGGGTGACGTCGTCTTTCACGCCTCGACGTCGAGTCGGTCGGCGCTCATCCGCAAGGCGTCGAGCAGTCCGTACTCCCATGTCGGGCTGGTCGAGGTGGCCGACGACGGTGTCTTCGTCATCGAGGCCGTGCAGCCGGTCTCGCGGACGCCGTGGAAACGGTGGCGGGCGCGTGGCGTGGACGGCAAGGTGACGGTGATGCGGCCCCGTGACGCCACCCCGGCGCAGCTCGCCGACGTGGTGCGCGCCGCGAAGACCGAGCTGGGCAAACCCTACGACGCGCGCTACCGCTGGGACGACGAGCGGCTGTACTGCTCCGAGCTGGTGGCCAAGGCGTTCTCGCGGGCCCTGGGCGTGAGCCTCGGCGAGCCCCAAACGGTCGAAAGCCTTAACCTCTCGGCGGCCGACCTCGAGCTGGGACGTTCGCTGGGCATCGACCCACGGCAGACCCTGGTGACGCCCGCGAGCCTGGCCGAAGACCCGAAGCTGCAGGTGGTGCACACCGACTTCTGACGACCCGGGCGGCCTTCTGCTGCGGGTAGGACGTTCTTCTCCACGAGCCCACGTCGCCGCCGAGGGCCCAGCGTCACCGAGGCAACGGCCAGGGCAGTGGCTCGAGCCACAGGGACCTCCAGATCTCCCAGCGGGCGCCCGGCCGAGCCACGAACGTCACCGTGCGGCGGGGCTCCGGCCTGACCCGAATCGGCTTCGCGCGCGCCGGTGGCTCGTCATCGCCCTGCCAACGCCGAAGGTCGTCGTGATGAAGGCCTTCTCGTCGACCGACGGACCCGCTTCCCAGCCCAACAGCCAGCGGTCCTGGAGCCCACGCCACCGTCGGAGACCGGCGCAATCGAGGGGCCCGACTCCTTCGCCGAGGCGGTGACGAACCGAGCCCACCGTCAGCGGCGCGCGACCACCAGCTCGTACAGCGTCGTCACTTCGCGAGCCCGTGCCTCATGGAGCGGGTCCGTCCGGTCGCGCGCCTTTCCGTGCGAAGGCGTCGTCGACCAGCGCCGCGATACCTCGAGCCCGGCGTCGGCGACCGCCACCTCGAGCCAGTCCGCCGGCCGGAGGCCCAGGTGCACGGCGAGATCCGAGATCACCAGCAGCCCGCGGCCCTGGGGCAGCAGGTGGTCGGCCAGGCCCGCCAGGAACCCCCGAACGAACGCGCTCCCCTCGTCGAAGACGGCGACGTCGAAGCGGTTCTTCGGTGGCTCGGGCACCCAGGGCGGGTTGCAGACGACGAGATCGGCGCGGCCCTCGGGAAACGACGGGCGGGCCTCGACCACGAACCGGCTCGAGAGGCCCAACCTGGCGGCGTTGTCGCGCGCACAGGCCACCGCGCGGGGCTCGATGTCCGTCGC
>JALOQF010000099.1 GCA_025459425.1 Myxococcaceae bacterium
TCGCTGGGTGGCGGCTGGGTCATGAGGACGACGTGACGTTCGACTACTGGAGCGGCGCGGTGAGTGTACCCCCCGACACCGGGAGCACCAGTGACAAACCCGCGCCGACCGCCGACGCGGGCACCTCGAAGTAGAGGACGAGATCCTGCGAGACCCCGGCGCCGAGTGAGGCACCCAGCGGGCTGCCCTGGCCGACCCGCTGGACGTCGCGCGCCAGGGCGTACACGTCGCTGCCCTGGGTGAGGGTGGCCTTCGAGAGATCGAGCGCCTCGTCCTTCGTGGTCGAGGCCGAGACGACGAGGCGCACGAAGCGGTCGGTCGTCGTGAGCTTCACCTTGCTGCCCGAGATGCTCTGCGCGGTCTCCATGCGGCGCGGCGTGAGCGTGACGGCGCCGACGGTAATGGGCGCTTCCTTCACGCTCACCGCCACCGGCGTGTCGGGCACCTGCTGGGCGAGCTCGGCGAGTGGGCTCGGCGCGCCGGCGCTCCCGGGCGGTCCACCCGGCGCGCCGCCCTTCGCGAGCCGCTCCTGCTCGGCCTTGAGCTTCTGGATGAGCGGGTCGCTCTCGTCGACGGCCCGCTTCGCCGGGCAGCCGGCCAGCACCAGCAGGGCGACGACGAGCGCGCGCCGCACCCGTCAGGCGCCCTTCACGTGGGCGATGAGCTTCTCGAACGCCTGGGGCAGCTTCGACGGATCCGTGCCGCCGGCCTGCGCCATGTCTGGCTTGCCGCCGCCCTTGCCGCCGAGCTCGGCCGCCATCGCCTTGATCGCGTCGCCCGACTTGAAGCCCTTCTCGACGAGATCCTTCGTGGCGGCCACGAGGACGATCGCCTTCCCGTCGGCCGTGGAACCGCCGAGCCCGATGACGCCCGAGCGCAGCTTGTCGCGGTACTTGTCGGCGAGCTGCTTGAGCAGGTTCGCGTCGGCGCCGTCGACGCGGTGGGTGAGCACCTTGATGCCGTTCACTTCCTGCACCGACTCGGCGTCGCTCGACGCGCTCGCAGCCTTGAGCTGGGCCTCTTCGAGCTTCTTCTCGAGCTCCTTGACGCGCTTCTGCGAGGCCTCGATGCGCCTGGGCAGCTCGTCGGGTGAGGTCTTGTAGAGGCTGGCCGACGCGAGCAGCGTGCGCTCGAGCCCGCGCAGGTGATTCACGGCCGCGCTGCCGGTGAGCGCCACCACGCGCCGAACGCCCGCGGCGATGGCCGACTCTTCGGTGATCTTGAACAGCCCGATGTCGCCGGAGCGGAACACGTGCGTGCCGCCGCAGAGCTCGGTCGACTCCGGGTGCACCGTCACCACGCGTACCTTCTCACCGTACTTCTCGCCGAAGAGCGCGACGGCGCCGGCGGCCTTCGCGTCGGAAAGGCCCATCACCTTCGTCTCGGCGCCCTTGTTCTCGCGCACCCAGGCGTTGACGAGATCCTCGACGCGGTCGATCTGGTCCGGCGTCATCGCCTGGTAGGCCGAGAAGTCGAAGCGCAGGTAGTCGGGGTGAACGATCGAGCCCTTCTGGTTCACCGTCTCGCCCAGCACGATCTTGAGCGCGCGGTGGAGCAGGTGCGTGGCCGAGTGGTTCGCGCGAATGCGGTTCCTCCGCTCGACGTCGACCGAGAGCGACAGCGTGTCGTGCACCGCGACCGAGCCCTGCGTCACCTTCGCCTTGTGCACGAAGAGGCCGCCGGCCGGCTTGTGCACGTCGAGCACTTCGAGCTTCACCCCGCTGGCCGACATCGAGCCGGTGTCGCCGACCTGACCGCCGGACTCGGCGTAGAAGGGCGTCTGATCGAGCACGAGCTCGACCGAGTCTCCGGCCTTCGCGACCTCGGTCTTGACGCCCGCCTTCAAGATGGCGAGCACCTTGCCGGAGCCCGAGACGCCTTCGCCGTCGTACCCGAGGAACTTCGTCTCGGGCACGTCGGCGGCGAGCTTCATGTAGACGTCGGCGATCGCCCCGCCCACGCCGAGGGAGCCGCCGGCCTTCGCGCGCTCCTGCTCCTGCTCCAGCAGCGCGTCGAAGCCCTTCTTGTCGATGGTGAGATCGAGCTCCTTCGCCATCACCTCGGTGAGATCCCACGGGAAGCCGTACGTCTGGTGCAGGTCCCACACGATGGCGCCCGAGATTAGCTTCGACTTCGAGGCCTCGAGGCGTGCGACCTCCTTCATGAGCAGCGCGCGGCCCGAGCGCAGCGTGCGGCGGAAGGCCTCTTCTTCATGCCGAGTCACCTCGAGCACGAAGTCGCGCTTCTCTTTCAGCTCCGGGTACTGCCCGTGCATCGACGTGATGATGGCGTCGACCGCCTCGTGGAAGAACGGCTCCGACAGATCGAGGTTCTGATCTCCGTGACGAATCGCGCGGCGCATGATCCGCCGCAGCACGTAGCCCCGGCCCTCGTTCGACGGCTGCACGCCATCGGCGATGAGGAACGCGGCGGTGCGCGAGTGATCGGCGATGACCCGCATGGCCGCGTCCTGCACGCTGTTCCACGAGCCCCCGTACGGGCGCTTCGCGAGCCGCGACACCGTCTGAATCACGCCCTGGAAGAGATCGATGTCGTAGTTCGAGCCCTTGCCCTGCACGACGCTGGTGACGCGCTCGAGGCCGGCGCCGGTGTCGATGCTGGGCTTCGGCAGGGGGAAGAGCTTTCCGCCGGCCTCCTTGCGCTCGAACTGCATGAACACGAGGTTCCAGATCTCGAGCCAGTTGTCCGACTCGCCAGGCTTCTCGTCTTCCTTCACCGGGTGGTTCGGCAGGTAGAAGTAGATCTCGGAGCACGGCCCGCAGGGCCCGGTGTCGCCGGCCGCCCAGAAGTTGTCCTTGAGCCCCAGCGCGTGAATGCGGTGGCGCGGCACGCCGGCCTTCGCCCACAGCTCGCGGGCCTCGTCGTCGGCCGGAATGCCCTCTTCGCCCTTGAACACCGTGACGCTCAGGCGCTCGACGGGGAGCTTGATGACCTGCGTGACGAACTCCCACGCCCAGGTGATGGCGTCGGCCTTGAAGTAGTCGCCGAACGAGAAGTTGCCGAGCATCTCGAAGAACGTGTGGTGGCGGGCGGTGAAGCCGACGTTCTCGAGGTCGTTGTGCTTTCCGCCGGCCCGTACGCACTTCTGCGCGGTCGCGGCGCGCGTGTAGTCGCGCGTCTCGCGGCCGGTGAACAGATCCTTGAACTGCACCATGCCGGCGACGGTGAAGAGCAGGGTGGGGTCGTTGCTGGGCACGAGGCTCGAAGAGGCCACCACCCGGTGCTGCTTCGACTCGAAGAACTTGAGGAACGCGTCACGGACTTGCGCCGTGGTCATCTGGGACGTCGACATGAAGGGCCTTCTGCCACACGGACGCGGGCCCCGCACCAACCGGACGTGAACGGTCAGGCCTCCCGTGGCCTGGCGTGAGAGTGGAGCGCCCGGGGTGGTCCCGGGCCCGTTGGAGGTGTCCCCCATGAAGATCGAGATCCTCGTCCACGAGCGGGCCTTCGTCCTCGTCGATGGCAAGCCGACCCGCTACCTCACGCCGGGCGTGCACCGGGTGGTGTCGCTCCTCAAGCCGGTGAAGGTCGAGAAGCTGAACGTCTCGGGCCTGCTCGCCGAGCTCGACGAGCAGCGGCTGGCCCTGGTGCCGGCGGCCGATCTCGCCGTGGTGACGCTGGCCGAGCACGAGCGCGCGCTGGTTCGCCGCCGCGGCAAGCCGGTGCTGTGGCTGGGCGCGGGCGTGCACCAGGTGTGGACCGTCGACCGCCTCGTCGATCGCAAGACGCTCGCCACGAAGGACCTGGTGACCATCGAGACGTTCGACACCTCGGCCGTCGAGGCGAAGGTGCTCTCTCCGGACGTGGCCGCGCTCGCGAAGGGGAAGGACTACGTCGAGGTGCAGGCCCCGGCCGGCTCGGTCGCCGTCCGCTGGGTCGACGGCCGCCTCGACGAGGTTCTGCCGGCCGGGCGCTACGCCGCGTGGACCACGCTCCGCACGGTGCAGTTCACGGTCATCGAGCTCAAGGAGCGCCAGCTCCACGTCACCGGGCAGGAGGTGATGACGAAGGACCGCGTCACGCTGCGGCTCAACGTCTCGGCCTCGTTCCGTGTCGCCGACCCGCGTCGCCTGGCCGTCGTCGCCCGCAGCCCGGACGACGTCGTCTACCTGGCGATGCAGCTTTCGGCCCGTGACGCCATCACCGTCAAGACGCTCGACGAGCTGCTCCAGGCGCGCGACGAGCTGGCGAAGGAGATGACGCCGGCGGTGAAGGCCCGCGCCGAGGCCGTGGGCCTCGAGCTCATCGAGCTGGGCGTGAAGGACGTCGTGCTGCCCGGCGACATGAAGGAGCTGCTCAACAAGGTCATCGAGGCCCAGAAGCAGGCCGAGGCCAACGTCATCCTCCGCCGTGAGGAGACCAACGCCACCCGCTCGCTGGCCCAGACCGCGAAGCTGCTCGCCGACAACCCGCTGCTGCTGAAGCTGAAGGAGCTCGAGGCGTACACCGAGCTCGCCGGCAAGGTGGGGCAGGTGCACGTGGTGATGGGCCAGGGCGGGCTGCCGACGCTCCAGCTCACCACGGGGAAGTAGACGTGTCGGGCGGAGGGGCCAGCGGTCCCTCCGCCCGCGGCGCGCGGTCGCCCTTCAGCGCGTCAGGTGCCGCCACGCGCCCGTGTCGTTCAGCAACACGTGCGCCGTGTTCGCGCCGTCGAAGGTGAGGCCGTGGATGACGGTCGAGCCGTTGGTGATGAAGGGGCCTCCGGGCCGCGTGAGCGGGAAACGGTCGATGGCCCAGGTGGCAGTCGCCGTGCGCCTCGCGAAGACGACCTCGGTGCCGAAGGTGTCGAGCGCCACCACCGCCGTACGCCCGGTGCGATCGCCCGTCACCGTCAGCCCGCTGAACTGAACGCCCGGCAGCGCGGTGTCGCTCTCGAGCGTGTTCGTCGCCGGCCGCCACACGTGCGCCCCCATCGTGCCGAGCAGGTGAAGGTTCCCCTGGGCGTCGACGCCCAGCCGCCCGTTCGCGTTGGGCACCAGCCTCGTCGTGAAGCCCGGCGCGTTCGAGTACAGCCGGCCCTCGTAGACGACGTAGAGCTGGCCCGAGGGGCTCACCGCGCTCTGGCAGCTCGAAGAAGAGCCGCTCTGCGCGTACATGATGACCGACGTCTCGGGCGTCCACGCGGCCGCCCCGGCGGGCAGCGTCGACAGGTACACCTGGAAGCTCGTGCAGCGCACCTTGTAGGCCGTGCCCGCCGCGTCGAGGTGGATGTCGCCGCTGGCGGTCGTCTGCGCGCCCGACGTCCACGTCCCCGCGCTCGTGCGCTGGTACGGCAGCACCGACGTGGTCGTCGACTGGGCGTAGATCATGGCGAGGGGCTCTTCGTTCACCACGCCGAAGGACTCCCGGAAGAGGCCGTAGGTCGAGACGCTCAGCCGCGTCGCGGGAGAGAAGGTGCCGGCCGAGAGGCTCCGCCAGGCGAGCGAGAAGCTCGACGGCTCCTCGATGACGTGCACCGAGGTGGCCCCGGCTGCGATCTCGGCGCGCTGGGGTGTGAGGCCCGTCAGCAGCTGACTGCGGAGCGCCGAGCAGGTGCCCGCCGGGGCGCAGAACCCGGTCGCGCAGGTGCCGCAGCTGCCGCCGCAGCCGTCTTCACCACAGGTGCGCCCACTGCAGCGCGGTACGCACCCCGACGGCGACTTGAGCTGCCGCCCGCGCGTGTCCATCAGCACGTGCCGGCTCGCGCCACCCGTGTACGAGACGACGTTGAAGAGCTGGGTCGCGTACGGAACCGTCGTCAGCGCGTCGGGCCAGGCCTCGTTCTGCCGGGCCCGAATCACCTGCGCCGGCGAAGTGCCCGAGCGCACCAGGTACGCGGCGATGGGGCCATCGGTGCGCACGGCCTCGACCTCTTCGGCGAACGGCTCGCTGTACAGCTGGCCCCCACGGCGCGTGCGGTAGACCCAGCCGGCGCCGTCGGTCACCAGCGCGCCCGCCACGCCCCCCGAGACGGTGAAGGAGTCAGGCCTGAAGTCGACGCCGAACACCGAGCTGCTCGCGTCGCTGAAGCGCACGACGCTCCACGCGCCGGCCCCCTTCGTCGCCAGCTCGACGGCGTCGGCGTCGGTGAGGATCCACGGCGCGCCCTGCTCGATGCGCAGCGCCGTCTTCGAGGCGAAGCTCGCGTTCGAGATGGCGGCCTCGCTCGTCCACGTGCCGTTCGTGGCCCGCGTGGCGAACTGAATGCTGGCCACACCCACGTAGCTGAGCCACGGCGTGCCCGAGGGCCCCAGGCGCAGCGAGGCGCCGAAGCCGACGTCACCCTGGTTGGCGACGAGCTCCTTCGGCGCCCAGGTGCCGCCGTTTCGCAGCGCGAAGCGCAGGTCGCGGTTGACCGAGTCGTACCAGGCCATCATCGGCTCTCCGTTCGCGTCGAGCGCCACGCGCGCCTGGCAGTCGGCGCCCATGCCGGTGTCGACCGTCTCTTCGAGCCAGCCCGAGGCCGTGCGTCGCCGCAGCCGCACCGTGCCGTTGCTGGTGTTGTTGCCGAACGAGCCCGACTGTTCGCAGCCCACCTGAATCGGCTCGCCGGACGCGTCGTGAATCACCTGGCCGTTGATCAGCACCGGTGGCGTGGCCTGCGGCATGAACTCCACCGTCCACGAGCCGGCGATGCAGGCGCCGTTGAGGCAGCCCTGGCTGCACAGCACCTCGTACTGGGTGTAGCTGCAGGTGTTGTTGCTGCACGTGCCCTGCGGGAAGGCCGTGCGCAGGCGGTTGGCGTTGACGCAGCTCGGCGCCGGCGGCGCGTTGCACGAGACGCCGCCACAGGTGGGGGCCTGGCAGGCCCCGTTCGAGCAGCCACCGGGGCAGGGCGTGTCGCTGAAGCCGTAGCTGCAGGCACCGCTCGCGCACGTGCCGGTGGCCGCGAAGGTGCGCACCGCCGAGCCGACGCAGGTGGTGGCCGGAGGCGTCGAGCAGGTGACGCCCTGGCAGGGGTCGTTCACGCACGCGCCGGCGACGCAGCCGAAGGCGCACTGCATGTCAGACGGGGTGTACGAGCAGCCGCCGCCCGAGCACGTGCCCGACGGCGAGAAGGTGCGCAGGGTGGTGGGCGACAGGCAGGTGCGCGCTGGAGGCGTCGAGCAGGTGACGCCCTGGCAGGGGTCGTTCACACATGCGCCGCTGGCGCAGCCGAAGGGGCAGGTGGTGTCGCTCGAGCCGTAGGTGCAGGCGCCGCCAGCGCAGGTGCCGGAGCTCGAGAAGGTGCGCAGCGTGGTGGGCGAGACACAGGTGCTGGCCGGTGGCGTGGCACAGGTGACGCCCTGGCAGGGGTTGCCGGTGCAGGCGCCGTTCGCGCAGCCGAAGGGGCACGTGGTGTCCTGCGAGGCGTACGTGCACGCGCCGCCAGAGCAGGTGCCGGCCGGGTTGAAGGTGCGCAGCGTGGTGGTGGACAGGCAGGTGTTCGCCGGCGGCGTCGAGCAGGTGACGCCCTGGCACGGGTTGCCGGTGCAGGCGCCGTTCGCGCAGCCGAAGGGGCACGTCGTATCCTGCGGCGCGTAGCTGCACGCCCCGTTGGTGCACGTGCCCGCGGGCGTGAAGGTGCGCAGCGTGGTGGGCGTGAGGCAGGCCGGCGCCGGTGGCGTGTTGCACGAGACGCCCTGGCACGGGTTGCCGGTGCAGGCGCCGTTCGCGCACCCGAAGGCGCAGAGGGCGTCACTCGACGCGTAGCTGCACGCGCCGGCGGTGCACGTGCCCGCCGACGAGAAGGTGCGCAGCGTGGTGGCGCTGACGCAGGTCGAGGCCGGCGGTGCGTTGCAGGTGACGCCCTGGCAGGGGTTGTTGGTGCACCGGCCGTTCACGCAGCCGAACTGGCACGCGGTGTCCTGCACGGCGTAGCTGCACGCGCCGCCCGAGCAGGTGCCCGCCGTCGAGAAGGTGCGCAGCGTCGTCGGGTTGAGGCAGGTGGCGGCCGGGGGCGTGGAGCAGGTGACGCCCTGGCACGGGTTGCCCACGCACGCGCCATTCGCGCAGCCGAACTGACACGTGCTGTCCGTGGGGGAATAGAGGCAGCTGCCGGCCGAACACACGCCGCCGGAGCCGAACGTCCGCAGGGTGGTGGCGTTGAGGCAGGCGCTCGCCGGGGGCGTCGTGCACGACACGCCGGCGCAGGGATCGTTCACGCAGCGGCCGCTCGCGCAGCCAAACGGGCACGTGGTGTCGGTGGGCGCGTAGAGGCAGCTGCCCGATGCGCACACGCCCGAGGTGGGGAAGGTGCGCAGCGTGGTGGCGCTCGCGCAGAAGGGGGCCGGGGGCTGCGAGCACGAGACGCCCGCGCACGGGTCGTTCACGCAGCGGCCACTCGCGCAGCCGAACTGGCAGGTGGTGAAGGTCTCGGCGTAGCGGCAGGCGCCGCCGGCGCAGGTGCCCTGGGGCGCCGAGGACTTGAGCGTGGTGGCGTCGGTGCAGACGCTCGCGGGCGGCGTGGTGCAGGTGACTCCCTGGCAGGGGTTGTTCTGGCACGCGCCGTTGGCGCACCCCGACGCGCACGCCTCGTCCCGGCTGCCGTAGAGACACTGGCCGCTCGCGCACACGCCCCGCGCGTCGAAGATGCGCAACGTCGAAGCATCGACACAGGCGTTCGCCGGAGGCGCCGCGCAGGTGAGGTTCGCGCAGGCGTTGGCTCCCGCGTCGGGCTGGCCCGCGTCGACGGTGGCTCCTGCGTCGACCTCGGCTGCCCCCGCGTCGGTGACGGTGAGGTTCGCCACACAGCGCCCGTCGACGCAGGCGCCCTGACAGGGTTGATCGATCTCGGTGAAGCTGCACGCTTCGGCGCACGCATCGAGCCGCAGCACGAAGTCGCGCGCGGTGGTGGCGTTGAGGCAGATCGACGCAGGCACCGTCACCGCGGCGCACCGCGTGGCGCAGTCGGCTGGCGGTGGCGTCGTCGGGCAGGCCGCGAGGAGAAGGGCAGCAGGGAACAGGAACGCGCGCACCGTCATGGTGCGCCGGAGACCCCGCAGCACCCCCTGGCGTGCAGCCCGCTTTGGTGGTGTTTTATGTGTTTGATTTTGTTGATTTTTGCCGGGGCGGCCGAATTCCGGCGACCGGAGGCATCTATGTAGGTGTGCGGACGACATTTCCGCATCTCGTCGCACTTCGTAGCCCGAAAGGTCGCGCCCATGTCCTCCATCACCACCGCTCGCCCTGTCGCACCGGTTACCGCTCCCGTCGCCGCGCCCGTCTCGTCGTTCGCGGCCTTCTTCCCCACGAAGCTGTCGAAGCTGCGCGATGGCGGCACGGTGCTCGTCGACGGCCAGCTCAACAAGTCCGTCAGCGCGCGCATTCGGATGGACGGCGGCATCAACTCGCCGACCCGCGGGCAGTTCTTCGTCACCACCCGTCACTTCCTCCAGGGCGCTCGCCCGGAGCGCGCGATGACGCAGGCCGAGCTGAAGGACCTGCAGGCGGCCATCACGCGCCACATGGCGAAGACGCCCGGCCGGCAGCCTGAGTACGTCGAGTTCAACGCCCGCATTCGTGAGGCGCTCGCGAAGTCCGGCCCCGCCCGCGTCGACGTCGCGAAGATCCCCACGTCGATCCTCGGCCCGAACGCGAACGCCTCGGTGAACGGCTCGATGTGGATCGATCGCATGCCCGGCCCCGGCCCGCGGAGCAACACGGTGCAGGCGTCCGTCACCATTCAGGGCAACGGCTTCGACGACGCGCCGCCGAAGTACGCGGTGAAGAAGATCGAGGTCTACGAGCAGGGCACCAACAAGCTCGTCGCCACCTTCAACAACCCGAAGGGCACCGACACCGGCCGCATCGGCCGCGGCACGCACGGCCTCGAGTTCGCCCTCAAGCTCGACGGCTCGAAGCTCGATCTCTCGAAGCAGTACGCCTTCGTCTTCACCACCGGCATCAACGGCGCTGCGCCGAAGCAGGTGCGCTCCGAGTTCATGAACGTCGGCCAGGTGTTCTGACGATTCGTCCGTTCATCGCGCTCGGCCCCGCTCGGCAGCTGTCGGGCGGGGCGTGGTCTTTTGCGGGCCTGATGCGATAGAGGCGCCGCGATGCTGTCGCTCACCCTCGCTCTCGTCCTCGCGCAGCCTGCGCTCACGCCCGACGGTTTCTGGTCCGACTGCGGCCTCGAGTGGCCGGGCATGCCTTCGCCAGCGCCCGTTCCTCCGAAGGCCTTCGAAGTGCCCTGGCGGCCCGACGAGCCGCCGATCGTGCGCCGTGAGACGAACGTGGTGCACTACTTCGCGGGCGTGCCTGGGGGGCGCTTCACCAGCACCGGCGCGCTCTCGGGCAAGAGCGTGTACCTGTCGGCCGGCCACGGCTTCACGTGGACCAACATCAGCGGCACGTTCTTCTGGCGCACCCAGCGCGGCAACACGAACGAGATCGTCGAAGATCTCGTCTCGACCGAGACGGTGCACCAGTGGCTGGTGCCGATGCTCCAGAACGCCGGCGCGCGCGTGTTCACCGTGCGCGAGAGCGACACCAACCCCGACCTCGTGCTCGTCGACAACGGCGAGCCGGGCTACGCCGAGTCCGGCAACCAGGCGGCGTTCTCGACGTCGTCGCTCATGGCGTGGGGGCGGCCGACGTTCCCCATGGCCGGCGACGTGAACCCCTTCACGCTGGGCTCGAATCGCCTCATGACGGTGAGCCCGACGGTGACGGCGAGCGCGACGTGGACGGCGCAGATTCCCCGCGACGGCTTCTACGAGGTGTCGATCGCGTACACGGCGTTCACCGCGCGGGTGACCGACGCGCACTTCCTGGTGCGGCACGCCGGCGGAGAGACCTCGTTCCGCGTCAACCAGCAGCGCCACGGTGGCACCTGGGTCACGCTCGGGACGTTCTACTTCCGCGCCGGCGGCACCGCGCAGGTGGTGGCGCAGAACGACTCCACCGACACGCGCAACCCGGCCAACGTGTCGCTCGACGCCGTGAAGTTCGGCGGTGGCGTGGGGCTCATCGATCGTGGCGGCGGCGTCAGCGGGCGCGGGCGCTTCGAGGAATCGTCGCGCTACCAGGCGCAGTGGGCGGGGGCTCCCGAGAGCGTGTACGCGCCGGGAGGAAACACGCCGGCGGCCGATCGCAGCAATGACATCTCGGCGCGGCCGCGCTTCGCGGCGTGGGTGCGCGAAGCCGGAGAGCCCGCCGTGTACGTCTCGTGGCACACCAACGCCGCCAACTCCATGGCGCGCGGCACGCAGACGTACGTGTACGGCACCGACGGCGTGGGCAACTGCACCCTGGCCACCGAGTACGCCGGCGTGCAGGGCAGCCGCGAGCTCGGCGACTTCCTGCGCACCGAGCTGGTGAACGACCTGAGGCAGGACGCAGGGTGGAACGAGCCCACGTGGCGCGACTTCGGCACCTTGTGCGCGAACTTCGGCGAGCTGAACCCGACGAACAACGCAGAGACCCCGGCGGTGCTGCTCGAGGTCGCCTTCCACGACAACGCCACCGACGCCAACCGGCTCAAGGAACCGCAGTTCCGCTACGTCGCCGCGCGCGCCATCACCCAGGGCATCATCCGCTACTTTGCGAGCGTCGACATGGTGACGCCGCAGTTCCCGCCCGAGGCCCCCACGGCGGTGCGCGCGCGCGATCTCCTCAACGGCCGCGCCGAGGTGCGCTGGAGCCCCTCGTCGACGGATCTTCAGAACGTCGGCGGGCAGGCGGCGACGCGGTACCGGGTGTACTCGAGCGACGACGGCCTCGCGTGGGACGACGGCGTCGAGACGATGAACACCTCGCTCGACCTGGCGCTGCCCGTCGGTCGCGCGAAGTACTTCCGCGTCACCGGCGTCAACGCGGGCGGTGAGAGCTTCCCGTCGGTGGTGGTCGGCGTGAAGGCGGGCTCGCCTCGGCTGCTGATCGTCAATGGCTTCGATCGCTTCGAGGCGGCGCAGGCGCAGCTCGAGGCCTTTCCGGCGCGCTACGCGATCAACACCGTCGTGCGCGTGTACCCGCGCCGCATCAACGATGGCACCGTCGTGCGGCTGCATGGAGAGGCCGTCGACCTCGCGGGCTTTGGCTTCGACAGCGCGAGCGACGAAGCCGTCGAGGCCGGGCTCGTCACCCCCTCGAGCTACGCGGCGCTGAGCTGGATCGCTGGCCGGGGCAAGCCGCAGGGCGGAGCACCTTCTGGCGTGGCACAGACGGCGCTTCGCGCAGCGCTCGCCGCGGGCACGAAGGTGATCTTCAGCGGAGAGGCGGCCAGCGACATGGCGCTCCTCCAGGACATCGGCGGGGCTGCGGCCGGCGCGGGCCTCGGCGCGCGCTCGCTCGTTGGCGTTGGCCCCCTGCAGGGGCTCTCGTGGACGACGGACGATGGAACGGCGGGCTCGTACGACGTCGGTGGCGCCGATGGCGGCTCGCTGGACGTGATCGCTCCGATGGGCTCGGCCCTGCGTCTCGCGTCGTATGCGACGGGGGCTCCGGCAGCGTCGGGGATCGCCGGTCGCTCGGCGGTGTTCGGCTTCCCGCTCGAGGGCATCACCGGGCGCGCGACGCGCAACGAGGTGTTTCGTCGGCTGCTCGTGTTCGCGCTCGACGGTGGTAGTGACACCGACGGCGGCGTCTTCGTCGAGCCGGACGCGGGCCTGGGCGGCGGTGCGGCGGGTGGTGGCGCTGCTGGTGGTGGTGTCGCGGGCGGTGGTGCCGCGGGTGGTGGTGCCGCGGGCGGCGGTGCCGCGGGCGGCGAGGTTGGGGGCGGGAGTTCGGGTGGTGGCAATTCGGGAGGAGGCGAGGGCCCGGGGCTGCCCGGCGGTGGCGTGGCGCCTCCGCAGGTGCTCGCGTTCCAGGGTGGTGGGTGTCAGGCGGCGCCGTCGTGCCTCGTGGGCGCGGCGCTCCTCGTGCTGGCGCGGAGCCGACGACGCTCGCGTACGTCGAGGTAGATGTCGGGCGACGGCCCGCCCGTCCCGGAGACCCTCCGCCACGAGCCCGGCGACTCCGGGGCTTCCACGTGACGCCGATGTCTCGCGCCGGGAACCAACTGACTGAGCTGCCGAAGTCGCATCGCGTCTTCTCCGGCGCCTCGCTGGCGCTGCCTCGTTGGCCCCGTCGACAGCAACCCCGCTGACACCAGGCCCGTCGAACGCAGGTGCATCGATATCGGGTCCGTCGCACAACTCCGCTGACACGATGCCGGTCGATGTCAGGGTGGTCGACACAACGCCGCTGAACCCACCGTCGACGCCGAGCCCGTCGACACCAGCCCGTCGACGCCGAGCCCGTCGACACCAGCCCGTCGACGCCGAGCCCGTCGACACCGAGCCCGTCGACACCGAGCCCGTCGACACCGAGCCCGTCGACACCGAGCCCGTCGACCCAGCTCCTCGGGCCGTTCGTCGAGGACTCGCTCGAGCCGCTCGGCACTACCGCAAAGAATCCTCTGGCGATGCGCGCTCCTGCCGCTCGCCCTGGTCGCGCCCTCGCGTCGCACCGAGTGCAGCAAGCGGACACCGTCACACCGGCGTGTTCGCGGCGTCGCCCCACCTCCCCGGTGACGTCGGGCTCGACCAGCGCGAGACTGCGCCGCGTGCGCTGGGTCCTCGTCGCAGCGGGAGTGCTGTTCGCCGCCTGCGGGCCCGAGCCTGCGCCGAACTTCGAAGTCCTCCGGCCCCTGGCGCCCTTCAACTGCCAACGCGTCTTCGAGCCGCTGGGCGAGCCGGCGCAGCGCGTGCTCTTCGTCGGCGAGCGCGTGGTGCTGAAGGCGCGCTTCGTCATCGAGCTGCGCTGCCCCCAGGGGCCGGTCCAGCCAGACCTGGTGGCTGCCGAGCTTCGTGACGACGAGGCCGCGCTGGTCGCCACCTCGACGTCCATCGACACACGGCTGTTCGAGGTCGGCACCACCCGCCGGTACGAGACGACGCTCGAGCTCGAGTTCGACGTGCCGGCGACGACGCGCCTGTCGCTGCGGGTCTCGGCGGAGCCGGCGATCGGCGTGGTCGTGCTGCCCTTCGTCGTGGTGCCGCTGCGTCAGCGAGCCTGGGAGCGGCTGCCAGACGGCGTCGATGGCCTCGTCGAGGGCCCCCTGGGGAGCGCGCCGACGGTGGTGACGACCACCGGCGTGTTGCTGCCGCCAGGCGAGGTGCAGCGGGCCGAGGTCCTGGCCGCGACCTCGTCCGACGTGTGGCTCTTCACCGATGACAAGCGCATTCGGTACCGGCCGGACGCCGGGCGGAGCGAGTGGGCCTCTCCCAGAGCGGTCGCAGCGTCACCGCTGGGGTCCAGCGTCGTCGTCTCCGATGCCGAGGGCCTCGCGCTCATCACCGAAGACGGCGCGCGTCAGCTGGTGGCGCCGGGGGCGAGCCCGTTCGACGTGCTCCACTTTGCCACCGAGCAGACCGTCACCCTGTTGCGCGGCGGGCAGCTCGTGCGCGTCGACCTCCGGGAGCCAGGGCGGTTGCCACCGTTCGGGCTTCAGGAGCAGGCGCTCTCGAGCCGCGAAGGGCTCTGGTTCCGTCGCGGGAACGTGTTGACCCTCGTCGACGCCGCGGGCCGCCGAACGGCCATCGACTTTCCCTTTTTGATGACCCGAGTCCTGAGCGACCCGCGCCGCGAGCAGGTGCCCGCCGGCGCCTTCGTCGATGCCGTTGCCCGTCACTTCATGGTCGTGCCCCGCCGGGTGGACGGCGGTCTCGAACTCGAGGTCGTTCAGGTGCCGGCAGGTACGTCGCCGGCCTGGGCGACCTCGACGCGGCTCTTCGCGATCTCGAATGCACCGGCGAGCACCGCCGTGTGGCAGGCGCTCCGCGAGCCGTGAGGGATCACTCGAGCGTGACGTCGGCGTAGAGGTCGTCGATCGCGAAGCGCACCGACGGCGTCTGGAGCACCACGTGTTCGCCGCCCCGCACCTCCAGCGCGTCCCAGCCGGTGGCGGTCCGGGTGACCGCCGTCACCCGCCGGGCACGGTGCGAGATGAGCAGCACCGCCTGGAGCGACGGGAGCTGCTTGTACGAGCTGAGCTTGTCTCCGCGGTCGTAGTCCTCGGTGCCCTTGCTGGTGACCTCGACGAGGATCGACGGGTTGGTGCACGCGTTGCGATCGATGGGCGAGGGCACCACGGGGCCGCACACCACGGCTGCGTCGGGGTACGTCGACTGATCGAGGCTGTCGATGCGCACCATGAGGTCCGAGGAGTAGACGTCGCAGGGCGCCTTCAGCGATGCCCCGATCAAGCGAACCGCTCTGGCGCTCAACTGCGCGTGCGTCGGTGTTCCTCCGGCCATCGCGTAGACGGTGCCGTCGCAGTACTCGAGCTTGAGGTCCGAGATCGCGAGCATGCGCAGGTAGTCCTCGTACGAGTGGTGGAGCCTCCGCGCCGTGCTCATGCTGCAGAGGCTACCACGTCGGCCAGACGCCCTCTCGGGGCGGTCGACTTGGGCCACCGGGGCGGGTAAGGGGGCCTCGTTTTCGAAGGCGTCACCCACCTCTGGAGAACGACATGGCCCTCAAGTTCGCGATCAACGGTTTTGGCCGCATCGGCCGCATGGTGCTGCGCGCTGCCCTCTCCCGGAAGGAGACCGACATCGAGATCGTCGCCATCAACGATCTCGACAAGCCCGCCACGCTGGCGCACCTGTTCAAGTACGACTCGGTGCACCGCAACTGGCCCGGCACCGTCACCCACGCCGAGAACAGCATCACCATCGACGGGAAGACCTACCGCGTCACCAGCGAGAAGGACGCCTCGAAGCTGCCGTGGAAGGAGCTCGGCGTCGACGTGGTGCTCGAGTGCTCCGGCAAGTACACCGCGCAGGAGAAGGCCGTGCTGCACCTGCAGGCCGGCGCGAAGAAGGTGCTGATCAGCGCGCCCGGCAAGGGCGTCGACCTCACCGTCGCCTTCGGCATCAACCACACCCAGTACGATCCGGCGAAGCACCACACGGTCTCGAACGCCTCGTGCACCACCAACTGCCTCGCCCCGGTCGCCAAGGTGCTCGACGACACCTTCGGCATCGAGCGCGGCCTGATGACGACGATTCACTCGTACACGAACGACCAGCGCATCCTCGACCTCGTGCACGAGGACCCGCGGCGCGCCCGCGCGGCGGCGCTCTCGATGATCCCCACCTCGACCGGCGCGGCCAAGGCCATCGGCGAGGTGATCCCCGAGCTCAAGGGCAAGCTCAACGGCGCCGCCATTCGGGTGCCGACGCCGAACGTGTCGCTCGTCGACCTCACCGTGAACCTGAAGAAGGCCACTACCGTCGACGAGGTGCACAAGGCCATGAAGGGCGCGGCCGAGGGCGCGATGAAGGGCGTGCTCCAGTACGACACCGAGCCGACGGTCAGCATCGACTACAACGACAACCCGCACTCGTCGATCTTCGACTCGACGCAGACCCAGCTCATCGACGGCACCTTCCTCAAGGTGTTCGCCTGGTACGACAACGAGTGGGGCTACTCGATGCGCATGGTCGACGTCGCGAAGTTCCTCGCCTCGAAGAAGTAAGCCGCTTCGAAAGCACCACCATGACCGTCAAGTACCTCGACGAGCTGTCGCTTTCGGGCAAGCGGGTCTTCATTCGCGTCGACTTCAACGTGCCGCTCGACGAGCAGCAGCGCGTCACCGACGACACCCGCATTCGGGAAGCGCTCCCGACCATCAAGAAGGCGCTCGAGCTCGGTGGCAAGGTGGTGCTCGCCTCGCACCTCGGTCGGCCCAAGGGCCCCGACAAGAAGCTCTCGCTCATGCCCGCGGCGAAGCGGCTGTCCGAGCTGCTTGGCCGCACCCACGAGGTGCTCATGGCCGACGACTGCGTCGGTGAGGGCGTGGGCAAGATGGCGAAGGATCTCAAGCCCGGCCAGGTGCTGATGCTCGAGAACCTGCGCTTCCACAAACAGGAAGAGGCCAACGACGAGGCCTTCGCCCGCGAGCTGGCGAGCTTCGCCGACGTGTACTGCAACGACGCCTTCGGCACCGCCCACCGCGCCCACGCGTCGACGGCGGGCATGGCGGCCTTCGTGAAGGAGAAGTGCGCCGGCCTCTTGATGCGCAAGGAGATCGAGAAGCTCGGCAAGGTGGTGAAGAGCCCCGACAAGCCGTTCGTGGTGATCCTCGGCGGCGCCAAGGTGTCGGACAAGATCAAGGTGATCGAGAACCTCTTGCCGAAGTGCAACGCGATGCTGATCGGCGGGGCCATGGCCTACACGTTCCTCAAGGCCGAGGGCGCGCAGGTGGGCAAGAGCCGGGTCGAGGAAGACAAGGTGCCCCTCGCGATGCGGCTCCTCGACGTGGCCAGGCAGCAGGGCGTCGAGCTCGTGTTGCCGGTCGACCACGTCGTCGGCACCTCGCCGGACGAGAAGAGCGAGGCCATCGACGTGGCTGATCGCAACATTCCCGCCGACAAGATGGGCCTCGACATCGGTTCGAAGACGCGGGCCCTCTTCACCCAGCACATTCGCAACGCGAAGACGGTGCTGTGGAACGGGCCCATGGGGCTGTTCGAGGTCGCGAAGTTCGCGGAAGGCACGAAGTCGGTCGCCGCGGCGATGGCGCTCAACACCAGCGCGCTCACCGTGGTGGGCGGCGGGGACTCGGCGGCGGCGGTCAACGAGCTCGGCTACGCCCAGAAGATCTCGCACGTGTCGACCGGCGGCGGCGCCTCGCTGGAGCTCCTCGAGGGGCTCAAGCTGCCGGGTATCGCGGCCCTCGAGGCCTGACGAGACGCTCCATCACCAGAAGGACGGGAGGCACATGACGGCGCGGCGCTGCTTCATCGCGGGCAACTGGAAGATGAACAAGACGGTGACCGAGTCGCTCGCGCTCGCGCGTGAGCTGCGCGGGCTCGTCTCGATGGTTCGGCACGTCGACATCGCCGTCGCGCCGACGTTTCCTGCGCTCCACCCGGTGGCGAAGGCGCTGGAAGACTCGAACGTGCAGGTGGCGGCGCAGACGTGCCACGCCGAGGCGTCGGGCGCCTTCACCGGCGAGACCGCGGCGCCCATGCTGAAGGACGCGGGCGCGTCGTGGGTCATCCTCGGGCACTCGGAGCGGCGCCAGTTCTTCCAGGAGACCGACGCCGGGGTGAACCGGAAGATCGGCGCGGTGCTGAAGGCGGGCCTGCTGCCGATCGTCTGCGTCGGCGAGACGCTCGCCGAGCGCGAGGCCAACCGCACCCTCGAGGTGGTGTCGACGCAGGTGAAGGGGTGCCTCGACGGCTTCAAGGCCGACGTCGGCGCCCGCTTCGTCATCGCGTACGAGCCGGTGTGGGCCATCGGCACCGGCAAGACGGCCACCTCGCGACAGGCGCAAGAGGTCCACGCGCACATCCGCTCGTTGCTCACGGGCCTCTGGGGCGCCGAGGCCGCCGCGCAGGTGCGCCTGCAGTACGGCGGCTCGGTGAAGCCCGACAATGCCGCCGAGCTGCTCGCGCAGCCCGACATCGACGGCGCCCTGGTGGGCGGCGCGAGCCTCAAGGCGTCGGACTTCGCGGCCATCATCAAGGCGAAGGCCCAGGCCTGACCGTGCTGGCTGCTTTCGCGGCCGTGCTGCTTGCAGTTCCAACCGAAGCGACCTAAGGCGCGCACCCCATGTTGGCGTTCTTCACGACCATTCACGTCCTACTGTGCATCTTCATGATCTTCGTCATCCTCCTGCAGCCAGGGAAGGACGCGGGCATGGGCGCAGCGCTCGGCGGCGGTGCAGCCTCGTCGGCCTTCGGCGGCCGCGGTGCCGTCACGTTCCTCACCAAGCTGACGGCGGCCTGCGCGGTGGCCTTCTTCGTCACCTCGCTCGGCCTCTCGCTCGTCGGCCTCAAGACGTCGCTCGTCTCGAAGTCGTCCCTCGTCGCCGAGCAGCAGGAGAAGGCCGAGAAGGAGAAGGCCGAGAAGGCAAAGGCCGACGCCGAGAAGGCCACGGGCACCACGGCGGCGCCCACCGAGGTGAAGCCGGGCGAGGTCGTTCCTCCGCAGCCCGCCCAGCCCGCTGACGCGCCAAAGGCGACTGACGCCGTGCCGTCCCAGAAGCTGCCCTGACGAAGTTGCTTCACTCTTCGTCAGGTTGTCTGGTAGTGGGCCGTCCCCGCAGAACGCAGCACACAACTGAATGCTGTACCTCGCCCAGGTGGT
>JALOQF010000439.1 GCA_025459425.1 Myxococcaceae bacterium
ATGCTGCTGGGGCGCTTCCTGCAGGAGCGTCTGCTCGAGCGAAACCGCCGCTTCCTGCTCGACGACGACGGCGCCGAGGGCCTCGTGGTGCGCAAGGTGGTGGGCGAGCGGCTGGTGCCGACCAGGGCGCCGAAGGTGGTGGAGCGCGACGTGCTGCTCGTGGCGCCGGGTGACGTGGTGCCGGTCGACGCGACGCTCCTCGACGAGGTCGCGCATGTCAGCACCGACTGGATCACCGGCGAGTCGAAGCCGCGGTCGCTGGCGCGGGGCTCCGAGGTTCCGGCCGGGAGCTTCAACGCCGGCCGCGCGGCCTTCCACGTCTCGGCACGTACGGACTTCACCCAGTCGCCGCTCGTCCAGTTGCTGCGCCAGCCGGTCTCGCGCGAAGGGCGGGCCGCGGGGCATCAGCAGCTGTGGAAGGACGTCGCGCGCAAGTGGGTCGTCAAGGTGCTGCTGGTGGCCGCCGGCGGATTCCTCGCGTGGCTGCCGTCGAGCTTCGACGAGGCCGTCAACGTGGCGGCGTCGCTCCTCGTCATCACCTGCCCGTGCGCCATCGGCATCGCGGTTCCGCTCGCGTACGAGATCACCCAGACGCACCTGCGGCGCGCGGGCTTCTACGTGCGCTCCGCCGACCTGCTGGACCGGCTCGTCAAGGTGAAGAAGGTGCTGTTCGACAAGACGGGCACGCTCACGCTGGGGCGCCTCGAGCTGGTCGATCCGTCGGTGGTGGCGCGGCTCCCACCCGAGGCGCGCGACGTGGCCTACAACCTGGCCGCCCGCTCGAGCCACCCGGTGAGCGGCTGCGTGAGTCGCGCGCTCGAGGGGCAGGGCGCCCGCTACGAGCTCACCGCCACCGTCGCCGAGGTGAAGGGCCAGGGCCTCGAGTGGCGCCGCGCCGATGGCCTCTGGCGGCTGGGGCGGCCGTCGTGGGCCTCGGGCGGCGTCGGGGCCGGCGCGGTCCTGTCGAAAGACGGCGTCGAGGTGGCGCGCTTCCTCACCCGCGAGGCGCTCCGCTCGGACGCGCGGCGCGAGCTCGACGGGCTCCAGGCGCAGGGCTTCGGCGTGTGGCTCATCAGCGGTGACGAACCCTCGAAGGTCGCCGCGATGGCCCGGGCGCTCGGCGTGCCGGCGGCCAACGCGCTCGGTGGCCTCAAGCCCGAGGCGAAGGCCGAGGCCGTCGCGCGGCTCGACGCGAACGACACGCTCTATCTCGGCGACGGCGTGAACGACTCGCTCGCCTTCGAGCGCGCCTTGATCGCCGGCACGCCCGCCATCGACCGCCCCGTCATGCCTGGCCGCAGCGACTTCTTCCTCGTCGGAGAAGGCCTCGCGCCCATCAAACAATCGCTGGCACGCGCCGCGCATCTGCGCGCCGTCGTGAACCGGGTGCTGACCATCAGCGTCACCTACAACGCCTTCGCGATCATGCTGGCTTTGTTCGGGAAGATGTCGCCGCTGCTGGCGGCCATCACCATGCCGGCGAGCACCCTCACCCTCATCTTGATCACCATCATGGGGCTGCGGGCGTGGCGGAGCGCAACGCCTGCGCACGACGAAGTGGTGACGCAGAACTCGCGCCTCGTCGGAGCTTCGCCATGAACGTGATGATCCTGCAGGTCTTCGTGAGCCTGATGCTGGTGCTCGGCTCGGTCGTCCTCTTCGTCTTCACCGTGAAGTCCCGCACCTTCGAGCACGCCGACCGGCTGTCGCTGAAGCCCCTCGAAGACGATCGCGTCTCGCCGCCCCCTGCCGTCTCCCCCGCGCCTCGTCCGTCAACGCAGTCCAACCAGGAGTCCATCTGATGCAGACCCAACGCATCGAGTACGACGACGCGATCGTCCGGAAGTTCATCTCCCGCCTGCGCCCGCTGCACACGAACGCCGTCATCTTCGCGTTCGTCGGCAACATGATGTTCGCCGGCGTGTACTACTCGACGCAGCGGCTCACCCGCGCGCGCATGGCGTCGGACCTGCTCTCGAACATCCACTTCTGGGGGTGGCAGCTCATCATCGTCGCGGCCGCCATCACGCTGCCGCTCGGCATCACCACCTCGAAGGAATACGCCGAGCTCGAGTGGCCCATCGACCTGGCCATCGCCGCCATCTGGGTGGTGTTCGCCATCAACTTCTTCTGGACGCTCGCGAAGCGGAACGAGAAGCACCTCTACGTCGCCCTGTGGTTCTACATCGCGACGATCATCACGGTGGCGGTGCTGCACATCGTGAACTCGCTGGCGCTGCCGCTCACTGCGTTCAAGAGCTACTCGGTCTTCTCGGGCGTGCAGGACGCGCTGGTGCAGTGGTGGTACGGCCACAACGCGGTCGCCTTCTTCCTGACGACGCCCATCCTCGGCATCATGTACTACTTCATGCCGAAGGCCGCGGAGCGGCCGGTCTACTCGTACCGGCTCTCCATCGTGCACTTCTGGTCCCTGGTGTTCATGTACATCTGGGCCGGGCCGCACCACCTGCTCTACACGGCGCTGCCCGACTGGGCGCAGTCGCTGGGCATGCTCTTCTCGGTGATGCTGTGGGCGCCGTCGTGGGGCGGCATGCTCAACGGCCTGCTCACGCTGCGCGGCGCGTGGAACAAGGTGCGCGAAGAGCCGGTGCTCAAGTTCTTCGTCGCTGGCGTCACCTTCTACGGCATGTCGACGTTCGAGGGCCCGCTGCTCTCGATCAAGTCGGTCTCGGCGCTCGCGCACTACACCGACTGGATCGTCGGGCACGCGCACGGCGGCGCCCTCGGCTGGAACGGCCTCATGGCGGCCGGCATGTTCTACTGGCTCGTTCCCCGCATGTACGGCACCCAGCTCGCCTCGAAGAAGGCCGCTGACGCCCACTTCTGGATCGCCACCATCGGCATCGTTCTCTACATGGTGTCGATGTGGATCTCTGGCGTGAACCAGGGCCTCATGTGGCGCGCCACCAACCCAGACGGCACGCTCGTCTACACCTCGTTCACCGAGACGCTGCTGGCGATTCGCCCGATGTACGTCGTCCGCTTCCTCGGCGGCGTCATGTACCTCGCTGGCTTCGTGCTGATGATCTGGAACCTGCTCAAGACGATGTCGGGCAAGCAGGCCGTCGTCGCCAGCACCGAGGTCGTCGTGGCCGATGCCGCGAAGGCCGACCCGGAGGCGGGCTCGATCGTCGACGTCATCGCGGGCCGCCCGCTGTGGTTCAGCGTGGTGGGCTTCGGCGCCGCCGTCGCCTTCGTCTTCGTGCCGCTCGTTCCCGCTGTCGTCCTCGCCATCGCGGTGCTCGTCGTTGGCGAGGCGGCGTACGTCATCAACAAGCGCGAGCGCGCCGCGGGCAGGCCGTCGTGGTTCGGCATCATCGAGCGTCGACCCCTCGCCTTCACGGTGCTCGTGCTCGTCTCGGTGCTCATCGGCGGCGTGGCCGAGCTGCTCCCGACGATCTTCGTCAAGCAGGCGGTGCCCGAGACCGGAAGCGCGCAGAAGCCGTACACCGCGCTCGAGCTCCAGGGCCGTGACGTCTACACCCGCGAGGGTTGCTACGTCTGCCACTCGCAGATGGTGCGCCCGATGATCCAGGAGTTCCAGCGCTACGGCGAGGCCTCCCGCGCCGAGGAGTTCATCTACGACCACCCGTTCCAATGGGGCTCCAAGCGCACGGGGCCGGATCTGCACCGCATCGGCGGCCGCTACCCGAACCTGTGGCACTACACCCACCTGATGGACCCGCGGGCCACCAGCGCGGGCTCGAACATGCCCTCGTACGCGTGGCTCTCGGACGGCCGCATCGACGTCGACCTCGGCGTGAAGAAGCTCGAGCTCATGACGACACTCGGCGTGCCCTACACGCTCGACCAAATCGCCAACGCGAAGACCGACCAGAAGCTGCAGGGTGAGGCCATCGCGAAGGATCTGTCGACCCAGGGCGTCACCGTGGCCGCCGACAGCGAGATGGTCGCGCTCATCTCGTACCTGCAGCGGCTCGGCCGCGACCAGGGCGTGAAGTACGGCGCCGACGAGGTGAAGACGACCGAGGTCGCGCCGCCGGCCGACGCTCCGTCAGCGCCCACCGCCGAGCCCGCCACCACTGGCGGAGGCATCTGAGGCTGCCATGTACAAACAGTTCTTCGCCCACATGGAGTCGGTGACGCTGCCGCTGTTCGCGATGGGCGTCTTCGTCACCGGCTTCCTCCTGATGCTGGCCCGGACGTTTCTCTACAAGCACCGGAGCGACTTCGAGCCGCTCGCGGCGCTCCCGCTCAACGATGAGTCATCGACGGAGGTGAAGCCGTGAGTGCCGACCCCAATGGTTTGCGGAAGTACGACGACATTCTCGAAGAGGACAACCACCTGCCGAACTGGTGGCTGGCCATTCTGTTCGGCTCCATGCTGTTCGCCTTCGGTTACTGGCTGGCGTTCCACACCACGGACACCTTCCAGAGCCCGCCCGAGGTGTACCGGGCCGACGTCGACGCGCTGAAGAAGTCGCGCGCGCTCGCGAACCCGACGTCGGAAGAGGCGCTGTCGGCGCTGGTGCAGAACGCCGACGCCGTCACCGAAGGGCAGAACGTCTTCAAGACGACGTGCGCCTCGTGCCACGGGCAGAACGCCGAAGGGCTCGTCGGCCCGAACCTCACCGACAAGTTCTGGATCCACGGGGCCAGCGGCAAGGACGTGCTCAAGTCCATCGCCGACGGCTACGCGGACAAGGGCATGCCCGCCTGGGGCGCCGTCATCGGTGACGACAAGGCCCGCAAGGTGACGGCCTATGTGCTGTCGCTCAAGGGCAAGAACCTGCCGGGCAAGGAGCCCCAGGGCCAGCCGATCGACTGACAGGGAAGGCTGACGCCCGGCGGCCTTCGTGGCGCCGGGCCTGACGAGCGCACGAGGGAGGCGTGCTTTTCGCCCCGTGCGCTCGTCGTGTTTCCAGCGGTCGCCCGCCGAGCTGAACCCTCGGGGGCTCCGCGCGCATCTCGACGTCGCAGTCGTTTCACGGAGCACCCAGGGCCACGCCATGACGCCTTCCACTTCGACCCCGCCGCCGCCCGATCGCCTGCCGCTGCCCGTGCACGCGCCGGCGTCGATTCTCGGCACGATGAAGAAGGACGGGTCGCGCATCAAGATGCACCCGGCCGACGTGAAGGGGAAATGGCTCACCCGCCGTCGCGTCGTCTTCGCCGTGCTGGTGGCGTTCTACGTCGTCACGCCCCTCGTCACCATCGGCGGCAAGCCGGCCATTCAGCTCGACGTGGCGGCGCGGCGCTTCTACCTCTTCGGAGACACCTTCAACGCCCAGGACTTCTGGATGGTGCTGCTCTTCGCGCTCACCTTCGTGTTCGGGCTGCTGGCGGTCACGGCGTGGAAGGGGCGGGTGTGGTGTGGCTGGGCCTGCCCGCAGACGGTGTTCCTCGAGGGCGTCTACCGGCCGATCGAGCGCTTCTTCGAGGGCGGGCGGGAGCAACGCCTCAAGCTTGACGCGGCCCCGTGGACGGCGAAGAAGGTGGCCCTGCGCGCGGCGAAGTACGCCACGTACCTCTTCGTCTCACTCAACATCGCCCACGCCGCCGCCGCCGTCTTCGTGGGCCCGCGCGAGTTCCTCGCGATGATCACCGAGGGCCCGGCCCTGCACATGGAGGCCTTCCTCCTGGTGATGGGCTTCACCGCCGTCCTGATGTTCAACTTCACCTGGTTCCGCGAGCAGTTCTGCGTGGTGCTGTGCCCGTATGGCCGGCTCCAGTCGGTGCTGCACGACAAGGACAGCGTGACGGTGTCGTACTTCGAGAAGCGCGGGGAGCCGCGCGGGAAGGCCGTGAAGGGCCCCTCGCTCGCGCCGAAGGGTGACTGCGTCGACTGCAACCGCTGCGTCGCGGTGTGCCCCACGGGCATCGACATTCGCAACGGCATGCAGATGGAGTGCCTCGCCTGCCTCCAGTGCGTCGACGCCTGTGACGACGTCATGCAGAAGCTCAAGCGGCCGCCCGAGCTCATCGGGTTCGCCTCGCACAACGAGCTCGTCGGGCAGGGCCGGCGCACGTGGCGCCCGCGGTTGATGGTCTACACCGCGCTCATGCTGCTCTCGGTGGGCACGCTGGGCTTCTCGTTGGCCACCCGCACGCCCTTCGAGTCGAACGTCATTCGCACGAAGGGCTCGAACCCCTTCGTGCTCGACGGCTCGAAGATTCGAAACCCCTTCGAGGTGCACCTCTTCAACAAGAACCCCGAGGCCTCGCGCTTTCACCTCTCCATCACCGCGCCCGTGCCGGCCGAGGTGTCCATCGGCACGCCCGAGGTCGAGCTCGCCTCGCTGACGGATCAGCGGGTGCCGGTGATGGTGACGATCGATCGCGAGCACGTGAAGGGGCCGATCGAGCTCACCATGGAGATCACCGACTCGTTCTCGGGCACGACCAGGCGGCAGGTGGTGCGGTTCTTGTCCCCGATGAGCGTGGGACGCTGAGGGGCGAGCTCAGCGGCGGGCGGTCTTCAGCTTCTCGAGGAGGAAGCGGACCAACGGAGTGAAGCGAGCCTCGGTCGCTCCGAAGTGATCCAGCGCGGTCGGGTGCCACGTGACGTCGAGGCCTCGCGCGCGTGCGAGCTCGACGAACCGCTCGGTCGGGGCGTAGAGGTCGAACATGTCGTTCGTCCCCGCCGTCAGGAACAAGCGCCCCGAAAGGCGCAGCGAGGCGGTCGACACCCGTGTGGCGAGGCTCTGGCGAACCCAGGCGCCGTACACCGCTGGTCTCAGGGCGCCGCCGGCGTCGAACGGGAGGGCGCCCTGGGCCGACCAGCTCGTCGCCCAGCTGTGGAACTGTCCCCTCCCGCCGAGGCGCTCCTCGGCGCGTTGCCACCACCACCACCGGGGCCTCGGGGCCGCGCCGTCCAGAAACCAGACGTCGAGGTCGAGCGGGTCTGGCGAGCTCGCCGCCGCCACCTCGACGACGTCGGGGGCGGCGAGGGCCAGTGACAGTGCGTTCCAGCCGCCGGTCGAGTGGCCGTACGCGGCCCGCAGGGGCTGCGTCCGAAAGCGCTCGTCGAGCCACGGAAGCACCCGCTTCGTGACGTAGCCGATCCAGTCGCCGCCGGTGCCGTCAGGGACGAGGTAGCGGGTGCCTTCGGCGACGCGGGTCTCGACGCCGACGAGGATCACCTCGACACCGGTCGCGTCTCCGAGCGAATCGAAGAGGCCGCGCGCCCCGAAGCCGTCGTTCTGCGCCGCCAGCCCCGAGAAGCCCGGGAAGACGAGGACGACGGGGAAACGTCGCGAGGGGTCGTCGTCGTAATGCCTGGGGA
>JALOQF010000440.1 GCA_025459425.1 Myxococcaceae bacterium
GGAAGCGCCGGCGGGTCGTCGGCTGGTGGCGGCGCCGCCGGTGGACCCACGGACGCGGGCTTCGTCACCGTCGTCTACGGTCATTCCTCGACGACGCTGTATTCCCTCGACCCGACGACGCGGCAGGTCCGCACCATCGGCAACTTCGACTGCGCGTTCGACATCATCGATCTCGCCATCGACAGCGCCGGCAACGCCTTCATCACCGGCTTCACCGGGTTCCACCGGCTGAACCTGGCGAACGCGACCTGCACGACCATCTCGTCCACCAGCGGCTTCCCGAACTCGTTGTCCTTCGTGCCTCGCGGAACGCTCGACCCGAACGCCGAGGTGCTCGTCGCCTACGACGGACGCTTCTACTACCGCATCAACACCACCAACGGCGTGCAGCAGCAGATCGGCTCGTTGCCCAGCGGCTTCGAGTCGAGCGGCGACATCGTCTCGGTGCAGGACGGCGGCACGTTCCTCACCGTGAAGAACATGACGTCGAACCCGATGTGCAACGACTGCCTCGTGCAGGTGAACCCCGTCACCGGCGCGCTCGTGCGCAACTACGGGCCCATTCCGTACACCGACGTCTACGGCATCGCGTACTGGGGCGGCTCGGTCTACGGCTTCACCGCGCTGGGGCAGTTGTTCGAGATCGCGCCCAACGGCACCGGCATCATCACGCGGCCCATCACCATTCCGAACGCGCCGCCGGGACTGTCGTTCTTCGGCGCCGGGTCGAGCACCGCCGTTCCCGTGTCGGCGGTCGACGGAGGCCGCATCGTCATCGACTGATTCGCGGCTACGCTGTCGGTCTCGATGCGCGTCTTCCTCGTCGTCGTGGTGCTGGCAGGCCTCTCGTGCGTGCGGAGCGAAGCGCCGAAGGTCTTCGACTCGCTCGTCGGGCTCGACGCAGCGCTGATTCCGGGGCCGGGGGTTCGGCTGGCGCTCCCGGGGGCCGTCTTCGAGCGCCCGGCCGAAGTCACCCTCGACGTCACCCGCGAGCTGTCCGTGGTGACGACGGGCTGTCTCGACACGCCGATGGTGAGCGCGACCCGGGTGAAGGTGGTCGACCCGCTCGGCGCAGAGACGGTCTTCCCCATCACCCGGCTCGCGGGCCTCACCGTGGCGGGTCGGCGGCTGCGGCCGATGGAGGCGGGCCTCGCCGAGGCGCAGGCCTGCTCCGTGACGCTCGGCATGGACATGTTGACCGGCGCGGCCCTCGAGGTGGACGTCGCGCGGCGCCTCGTTCGGTTCGTCGCGTCGCGCCCCCGGTCCGAGTGGCTCGCCACGCTGGAAGCGCGCGGCGGGGAAGCGCAGGTGCTCGAGCTCACGCGAGATCCGCTCCACGATTGGCCGCTGCTCGCGGTTCGGCTCACCCAGGGCCAGAGTCAGCTCACCGGCGCGTTCCTACTCTCGACGACCGAGCGCTCGAGCCGCGTCTTCGACGAGCCGGCGCGCGCCGCCGGCTTCAGCATCGGCTCCGAGTTGTTGCAGGCGCTCGACTTGCCGAAGGGCGTCGAGCTGCCGGCCGAGCTCGCGGCCTTCAGCGGGCTCGCGGTCGATCGGGCCGAGCTGGCACCCGGGGTCGGCGCCCAGTCGATGTCGTTCCTGCTGGCGAAGGGGTCACCGAGGCTCGGGGTGCTCGGGCTGGTCGCGGCCGACCTGTGGGGGCGCTTCGAGGCCACGCTCGACGTCACCTCGGGCACCCTCGTGCTCCATCGGCCCCGAGTGCTCACCTCGGGGAGCCGCTCCCAGTGTGCCCGCGGTGACGGCACCCCCACCGAAGACGCCTGCTTCGAGCTGTTCCAGGAGCGGCGCGCCAAGGGGCTGGTGGTGACGGCCACGGTGTGGCGACCGCTCGCGCAGGGCGGTCGGCTGTACTTCGACTTCCCCGGCCTCTCACCGGTGTGCCGCATGGGCGTGACCTTCGACGCCGGAGACCGCGGCCGCTCGACGCAACACCTGCTGCCCTGGCCACGGCTGTTCGAGACGATGAAGGCGTGCGCCGAGAGCGTGGCGCCCGCGACGCAGGCCTCGCTCGGCCTCTTCGAAGACGCACCGTTGCCCGAGTGCCCCGGCGTCTGCGCCTTCGCTCAGGATCTCCGTACCGGACGCGTGAACTGCGAGTGTCAGCCCGGGCCCGTTGGCTTGTCCGGGGCCTCCCAGCGCGCGGTGCTCGATCGACTCCGCGCGCTGCTTAAGCAGGAAAAATCCGCTCCGCCGGTTGAGCCTGCCGATCCAGAGCCATCAAAAACGAAGTGATTCCAGGTGGATATGCGGTTGCGCTTGGTCTTCGGTCAGGTGTTAAGCCGACGTAGAGTTCTTCGAACCTTCCGTCAGCAAAGGCCTGAGCATGCCCACCACCATCTCGAACCGAACGCAGCCGACCCCGCAGCGCCCCACGCCCAGCCCGGCCGGCCCGGTGACGGTGGCGTCAGGTGACTCGTTGTCGAAGATCGCCTCGCGGCTCGGCGTGTCGACGCAGGCGCTGGTGCAGGCGAACGTGGCGAAGTACCCGTCGCTGGCGACGAACCCGAACGCCATCAAGGTGGGCTGGCAGCTCCAGGTGCCGGGTGGTGCGCCGGCAGCGCCCGCGCCCTCGACCGAGCCCACGCCGACCGCCGGCTGGAACGCGGGCACGAACCGCACGAGCCAGACGCAGCAGACCGGCACCGTGTCGCGCCCCAACGACTTCGGCAACCGCCTCGCAGCGGGCGGCGCGCAGTCCATCGACCTGCGCATGCGGCAGCACCTCGACAGCATCGAGAAGACCGGCGTCGGCGTGTACTTCGGCGACCACTCGGCGATGAAGAAGATGACCGCGCAGGAGCGGGCCGACTGGGCGAAGCAGAACGCCACGCCAGGCTCGATGCCGCCGACGACGTTCAAGGAGTCGTCGTGCATCGGCTGGGCGATGGAGAACGTGGGCGCGGCCTACGCGGCGGCCGGCAAGACGGAGCGGTGGAACGAGATTCAGCGCATCGTGGCGTCCAAGGGCTCGAAGGGCACCGACCTCGCCAAGGAGCTCCAGAAGGATGGCTGGCAGGCCATCTACTGGAACCCGGACGCGAAGAACCCGAACGACGGCAACGCCGAGCACTCGTTCTCGGCGGTGCAGGTCAAGCGGGGCAACGGGTACTACGGCGTGAAGGTCGACGACTCGATCCTCGACTATCGGCCGACCGATGCGGCGAAGACGAAGCAGAACCTGTCGGGCATCGAGAAGCTCGAGCAGGTGCCGTTCTTCTTCGGCCTCGCCAAGGGCGGCATGCACACGTTCGTCGGCCGCCAGGGCAAGGTGAACGAGTTCCACTGGGATCACATGCCCTCGTCGAAGACGGCCATCGAAGAGAAGCCGCTGAAGGACTGGGGCTGGAACTCGGGCCTCATCATGGTGCCGCCGGGCACCTGGCCGACCAACTGACGAAGGCGCGCTACGGCACGACGTCGATGGCGTTGCTCATCACCCACGGCCGCGACGCGCGCAGGAAGTCTCTTCGTTTGCCGATGAAGGGCTCGAGGTGGGCGGGCACGATGCGCACCTCGGCGCGGTAGGCGCCCGGCTCGGTGGGCACGTAGCGGAGCGTCGCCTCGGTGGTGCTGGCCACCTCGTCCCAGCCGTCGGGGCGCGCCTTGAGCAGGCGGGTGGTGATGGTGGGCTTCGGGGCGTTCGGGTCGAGGTCTCGCACGCTGGGGGTCTTCACCTCGAGGGCGACGCCCGTGCGCAGCGACACCTCGTCACCGATCTCCTTCGTGTCGGGCCCCGCGAGCGCGACGAACTCGAAGCCGTCGGGCGTACCGAGGAAGTCGAAGGTGCCGAAGAGGCGCCGGGCCCTGAGCGCGGCCTTGAGCGCGCGATCGTCGGCGAGGCCGTCGGAGCCGGGGCGCACCAGCAGGTGGTTCGAGAACATGATCATCATGCGCCGGTAGCTGTCGATGCGCTCACCGTCCTGGAGCTTCTGGGGGAAGGTGTTGCGGTGGCAGTCGGTGCCCATGGTGGTGACGCGGCGGCTCCCGCGCGCGAGCACCGAGCCCCAGCGTGACAGGTAGCGCTCGTCGTCGAGCGCGAAGGCGGTGAAGAAGGCGTCGGGGTGGGGCAGGCCGTCGAAGTCGCCCTGCTCGACCTTGCCGAAGACGAGCTCGGCGGCGATGCCGAGGTTCATCAGCGCGTTGGCGTGCAGGTTGTACATCTCGAAGCCATCGATGGGCTTCTGGGCGAGCTCGGCCACCGTCCAGTCCTCGGTGTGCTGGAAGAGCACCACGGCACCCGCGTCCTGCGCGAAGGTGATGGCCTCGTCATCGGTGCGCCCGTACCAGGCGCTGCGCATCGCTGGCGGCGCGAGGTGTCGCTCGAGGCCCACGGGCATCATGCCGGTCTCGGTGCCGGCGACGAGGAGCACGCTCGAGCCGTCGGGGCAGGCGAGGCGGTTGGCGGTGGGGTGCCCTTCGTGGAGCACCAGCTGGTCGCCCGCCTCGGGCCGGTAGAGCAGCACCTCGGGGAACTCGGCCTCGGTGAAGTGCGCGCCGTGATCGGTGAGGAAGATGAAGTCGTGCTTCGCGGCGCACGCGTCGCGGCGGAAGTCAGCCAGGCAGTCCTGGTCGAAGGTGCCGGCGTCGGTCTTCGGCCGGCCGTCGCAGGCGTCGTGTGAATAGACGGAGTGGGCGTGCACGAGGCCGCGAACGTCGACGAGCCCGCGCGCCGAGGTGTGGCCGGGGCGGTGCACCGTCCCGGGGCTCCAGCGCGGCGGTGGCGGTTCGGCCTTCATCGTCGAGCTGCAGGCGGCCAGCGTGAGGCAGGCGAGGGCAGGGAGGCGCATCGGCCGGCACCATGGGCCGCGGCAGGTTTGGTTCGCAAGCACCGGGAGCGGACGTGGGCGCGGGTTCCGTCCGTCAGCCGCCAGCCGGCCCGCGCTGACGCGGTTCTTCAGCGAGCGCCTGGCGGTGCCAGTCCGGGAGCGCGCGGGGCTCGGCGCCGGACTGCCACGCGATGTTGGCCGAGGCGATCCGCTCGAGCAGCGTGTTGGTGGCGTCGGCTGGCTGCTTCGTGGGGCCGATGATGCGATGGCAGAAGAACGTCCGGCAGCCGAAGGGGCGGTCTTCGTAGACGGTGCAGCGCCGGCCGGTCTCGTCGAGGAAGGGACAGCCTCCGTCGGAACGTGCGGGCGGGACTGGTCGCCGGTCCTTCGCCAGGCGCTCGCGGAGCAATTCCCACTCGGACGGCCACAGCCACGGCGGGCGGCCGGTCTTCGAGAGCTGACAGCACTCGGCGGTCCCCGGGCACGAGTACGGCCGCCACAGCTCGCTTGCTTTCGTCAGCACCGCGCGCGTCTCGGTCACCGCGCGCCTGCGGCGAACGTGTTCGCGCCCTTCGTCTTCTGCATCCACGCCTTGTCTCACGATGGACAATTGACCACGAAGCCAGTCGTTTCACACCGCGAGGGTCTCATCTCCGTGACGCTGCCGCTCACCTTCGCGCCCTGAGAGCCCGTCTACGGCGACACCGAC
>JALOQF010000441.1 GCA_025459425.1 Myxococcaceae bacterium
CTCAAGCTGCTGCGCACCACGAGCGCGCGGGAGCTGTCGATGGTGATGGCCTCGGTGGGGCTCGCGCAGAACTTCGCGGCGGTGCGGGCGCTGGGCTCGGTCGGCATTCAGAAGGGCCACATGGCCATGCACGCGCGCTGTGTGGCGGTGACGGCGGGCGCCCGCGGCCACTGGATCGAACAGGTCACCAACGCGCTGGTGACGACCGGGCAGGTGAAGGTCGAGAAGGCGAAGGAGATTCTCGCCAACCTCATGCGTGACGCGGCGACCGAGGCCGGGTAGTCGAGCCGTCGTGAGCCTCCACATCACGTCGTTCGGCCCGGGGAAGGTGATCCTCCTCGGGGAGCATGGGGTCGTCTACGGGCAGCCCGCGCTCGCCGCGCCCATCTCGCGCGGGGTGCGTGCCTGGGCGGTGCCCGCGCCGAAGTGCAGCCTCGAATTGCCCGACAGCGTGAGGCCCGAGCATTCCCGCTCGCTCGAGCGTGCCTTCGCCCGCGCTGCGAAGCTCACGGGACACCCGAAGGTGCTGGTGACGCTCGAGTCCGATCTGCCACTGTCGATGGGGCTCGGCAGCTCAGGGGCGCTGTCGGTGGCCGTGAGCAAGGCGCTGCTCGAGGCGAAGACCGCGAAGCCGCCGGTGCGCGCGCAGCTCGAGCGCGTGGCCTTCGAGATGGAGAAGGAGTTCCACGGGACGCCGTCGGGCGTCGATCACACCACCTCGGCGCGAGGCGAGATGATCCTCTTCCGCCGGGGCGCCGTGCGCGCGGTGAAGAGCCCGATTCCGGTGCGCGTGCTCGTCGCCATCGTCGGTGAGCGGCCGCCCACGAAGACGACGGTGAGCGCGCTCCGGGAACGGCAGGCCCGGTGGCCGCAGCGCTACAAGCGCCTGTTTCTCGAGATCGGCAGGGTGGCGGCCGAGGGCGCGCACGCGGTGACGAAGGGCGATCTCGAGGCGCTCGGCGATCTGATGAACGTGAACCAGGGGCTCTTGAACGCGGTGGGGCTGTCGAGCGAGGGCCTCGAGGCGATGGTGAACCGGCTGCGTCGGTTGGGAGCGCTGGGCGCGAAGCTGACCGGGGCTGGTGGTGACGGTGGCGCGGTGCTGGGGCTGTTCCGCGAGCCCGAGCCCATCGTCGCGAAGCTGATGAAGGAAGGCGTGACGTGCTTCGTGAGCCAGCTGGCCGGGCCGCGCGCGCTGTGAGGGAGTCCACGATGAAGGCGACCGCGAAGGCGCACCCGAACATCGCCCTGGTGAAGTACTGGGGCAAACGCAACGAACGGCTGATCCTCCCGCACCAGTCGAGCTTGTCGGTGACGCTCGGGCCGCTGGCGGTGACGACGACGGTCGAGTTCGAGGCCGCGCGTGGCGACGACGAGGTGTCGATCAACGGCAAGGTGGCGCAAGGCGGTGAGCGCGAGCGGGTGGTGGCGTTGCTCCAGCTGGTGCGTCGCGAAGCGAAGGCGCGTGGGCTTGGCGCCCCGGGCCGCGCGCGCATGACGTCGGCGGGTGACTTCCCCGCGGCGGCGGGCCTGGCCTCGAGCGCGGCGGCCTTCGCGGCGTTGGCGGTGGCGGCGCGGGCGGCCGCGGGCCTGAAGCGTGACGTCAAGACGGAGTCGACGCTCGCCCGCCAGGGCAGCGGCTCGGCGTGCCGGAGCATCGAGGGCGGGTTCGTGCGCTGGAACAAGGGCACGCGCGCCGACGGGCGCGACTCGTACGGGGAGCAGCTCTTCGACGCGGCGCACTGGCCCGAGCTGCGGCTCCTCGTCGGCATGGTGAGCCGCGAAGAGAAAGAGGTGAAGTCGCGTGACGGCATGCGCGGCACGGTGAAGACGTCGCCGTACTACCCGGCGTGGGCGAAGGACGCCGACCTCGAGGTGAAGCGCATCGTGCCGTTCATCAAACGGCGCGATCTCGAGGCCGTCGGGGAAGTGGCCGAGCGCAACGCCTGGCGCATGCACGCGACGGCCTTCGCGGCCAACCCGCCGCTCTGTTACCTGAAGCCCGAGACGCTCTCGGTGATTCAGGCCTGCGCGCAGTTGCGCAAGCAGGGCGTCGGGGTGTGGTTCACGCTCGACGCCGGGCCGAACCCGGTGCTGCTCACCTCGCAGCGTGACGAAGCGGCGGTCGCGAAGGTGCTCACGGCGCACGGCGCTTCCGAGATCGTCCGGTGTCACCCGGGCGGAGACGCCCAGCTCATCGGCTCGCCCGCGAGCGTCGGACGCTGAAGGCCAGCAGCGACAGAACAGCGTGAGCCCTCGAGCACACTGCGAGCCGACAGGCCGATGTCCTCAGAGCGGAGACGTCCGGCTCATCGGCTCGCGCGTGAGCGTCGGACGCTGAAGGCCAGCAGCGACAGAACAGCGTGAGCCCTCGAGCACACTGCGAGCCGACAGGCCGATGTCCTCAGAGCGGAGACGCCCAGCTCATCGGCTCGCCCGTGAGCGACGAATGCCGAAGGAGCGCAGCGAGAGCCAAGTGGGGGCTCGAGCACCTGAAGCCGGAGTCTCCGATGTCGCCCGTGTGGAGACTCCCGCTCACCGGCGCGCCCGACGGCGAAGAACGCTGAAGGCCAGCAGCGATACCATCAACGAGAAAACCTCGTTCGACGTCGAGCACCCACACCCGTTGGCGGCGAAGCGGACTTCCCGCAGCGCATGGGTTCCCGCATCACCCTGAGTCGCCCCCGAATCGGAGCCAGCGTCGAGGCCGGCATCCGCCCCCGCATCGAGACCTGCATCGGCACCGGCATCGAGCCCTGCGTCGGCACCAGAATCGAGCCCTGCATCGGCACTGGCATCGAGCCCTGCGTCGGCACCAGCATCGGCACCGGCATCAAGCCCGGCATCGGCGCCAGCATCGGCCGTCATGCGCGGGCCTCCGTCGTACGTAAAGACCCGCGCGCCGAGTACCCATGCTCCGGCATCCAGGTCGAATTGCTGCCAGGCGAGCGCAGCCTGCGTGCGATCGGGCGCGCTGGCGAGGGTGAGGGCGCTCGCGCCGACGGGCCCCGACGTGAGGAGCGGAACGATCTGCGCCTCGGTGGCTTCCGGGAGCTGCCCCGCGAAGTCTGCGTGCAGGCGCCCATCGACGTCGGTGTACGCCACGAGGAACCCCGGCCCCAGGCTCGTGACGAGTGGGTTGCTGCCCACGTCAGCAATCGCGGGAACGAACGGCGTCGGCGCCGCCTGGTGGCCCACCGGAAAGAGCGTGAGCACCGCCGTGCCGTTCGACGCCTCGGCCGCCAGCAGCGCCGCGCCTCCGTCGAGCGTCACCGCGTCCGAGTGCGCCAGACAGATGCGAACTCCTCGAGCCCGCGCACCCGAGAACGCCGTCACCGTCGAGAGCACTCCGGTGAACTCAGAGATTCGGCTCAGCTGGTACTGCGATGTCCCCTGCAGGCCAGGGCTCGTCGTCAAGCTCCAGAAGTCACCGCCGAGGAAGGGCATGCAGGTGGGGGCCCCGCCGCCACCGGGTTGTGCAGGGAACCCCGGCACCTGGTAGTCCGGCGTCATCTCTGTCGACCAGGTGAGCACGCTTCGTTCGCCTCCGACGATCGCGTCGGCTCCGGCCGCTGATTGCACTGCGCCCTGGATCCCCGCGACCGGGTCGAATGGCACCACGTAGGGAGTCGAAGTCCCGAGGACGAGCGCCACGAGGCCTCCATCGGCGCGTCGTGCCAGCCGCAGGTCGCTGTCCCCGGGGCTCCCGACGCCGTTGACGATGGGTGAGGGGCTCAGCGCGGCGGCGAGGTGTGCCTGCAGCGGCTGCCAGCCACCATCGGGCCGGCGCTGATCCCAGACGACGAGGAACTCGCGTCGGGTGTCGTTCCACGCCACCGACGGGTTTCGCTGGGGAGCGCGGGCCTGCAGCGTCGTCGACACGGTCCGCACCACGCGAGGGAGGCCGTTCACGGCGGCCATGAGGTCGAGGCGCTGCAGCGTCAATGAGGTCTGGCGCAGCTCGGTCGCCACGACGCTGGTTCCATCGGTTGCCATCGACGTCGGGGCTCCAACGAAACTGGTCGTGTTGGGCTGCCCGGCGTCGGTGCGATCGATCGCGCGGTACAACACCGTGCCGACGTTGGGCCAGCCCGCCACCAGCGTCTGGCCGAGGGCGCACCCGGCGAGTCGTGTTCCTCCGATGCTCGGGCCAACCGTCTGCGCGGGCGCACCGAAGCCCGGCGTGTTGAGCCACGAGGCCGCGATGACGTCGTTGCTCCGGGTCATGAGCGCGACGTCCTGGGGAAACGGGACGAGGACTGCCGCCGTCACGCCCATCGGCAGCGTGGGCCCAGGCACCAACGTCGAGAGTCCCGACGTGGTCAGCCGTGCGACTGAGACGCCGGTGGGGGCCGGCGATGCGACGAGGAACCCTCCATCGAGCGGAGCGAGAGACAAAGGGGCGGCGCCCGGCAGCATCGACGTGGTGTTGGCAGCGACGAACGAGGGCATGTCCGGGTCGAACGTCACGGTGCGCAATGTTCCAGGCGCCGGCCGGAAGGCCACCATCCACGTCGAGCCAGAGGCGGCGAGGGCTGAGGCGGTCGCCGGGCCCGCGGGCAGCAGCACCCGGTCGGGAACCGCCACGTGGGTCGTTGGCGCGGTTCGCCAGGTGTTCGCCACGAACGTCGTCCCTGTCGGTCCTTCCACCTGACGGACGGCGACGACGCGCTGGTCTCCAGACGACACCGCTCCGCGCTCGAGGTGAACGACGCTGAACGCCTGTGGTTCCTGCGTCACGAGCACCGTGCGTGCCGCGCTGCCCGAGGTTCCAGCCCACTGGGCGAGCCACAGGTCTCGCCCCGCGTCGGCTGCATCGAAGCCTCGTCGCGCGTCCGCGAACACCACCAGCCACGTCGTTCCGTCCCAGACGACCCGTGGCGTCTCGAGCACCTTCACGTTTTCGAGTGGGGCTGGTGCGCTCCACGGGGCACCGGCCGGGAGCACCGTGAAGCGCGCCTGCGCGAGGGTGAGTGCGACCAGAGCCGTCAGCACTTCGTCATTCGAGCATGGACGTCACCCCGGCGTCGCGCTCGGGCCTTCCCGCGTCGTGTCCCGAGGAGGCGACGTGGCGCGGCGCTTGCCCTCTCCACACGCGATGCCCAAGCTTCGTCACCAGCGAAGCCAGCATCGGAGACGGGCGCGCCAGCTGCCTGGCCCGCTCGTGCCTCTCGAGGAAGGCGTCACGAAGTTCTCCGCCGTGCTCCATCGCGTCAGCGGTCGCGTGGTGCAAGCACCGAGCTTCGTTTCGGGCCAGTTCCGCTCCCTGGGCTCCTGTGGGTGATCTCGCCTGCTCGCACCTCGGCGCCTCGGCGTTTTCGGTGCTCCTAGAACTGCACGCCCGAGGTCTTCGGGGCCGGAAGTGACAGGGTGAGCCTGGGCGCGTCGGGAGCGCCGTACAGCTGCCGGTAGATCAGCGCGTCGGCGAGCACCTGCTTGACGTAGCCGGGGGTCTCCTTGTACGTGATCTCTT
>JALOQF010000100.1 GCA_025459425.1 Myxococcaceae bacterium
GGCGCCGTGCTCTTCATTCGCACCGAGCGCGAGCTGGTGACGCTCTCGGCTTCGGGAGAAACGCGGCGGTTCGGCTTCGTCGAGGCGAGGCCCTCGTTCGCGACGGGAGACCTCCGGTGGTTCTCGCTCGACGACGGCGTGCATGGCTTCGAGCCGTGGGTCTTCGACGGTGAGTCACTCCAGCTGGCGGCCGACCTGAACCCCGGCCCGGCCTCGAGTCACCCGTACTTCCTCGGCCTCGCGCGCGGCCGGCTCATCGTCGAGGCGGCGCGGCCCGACGGCACCATCGGCTGGTCGTCACTGGAGTTCGAGCCGCCGCCGCCCGACCCGAGCGCGCCGGTCGGAGCGACGGGCTGTGGGTGTCGCTCGACGTCGGCGCTCGAGGCGTCGTTCGTGCTCGTGCTGGGCCTGTGTCGGCGCTTCAGGCGTCGGTGAGCTCGAGCCCCGGCGCGCGCCGCAGCGCCATCTCGTGACGCATCTCTTCCACGTCGTGCCAGTCGAGCAGCCGGCGCACCGCGGGGAACAGAATCGACTCTTCGCGCGCCTGGTGCGTCTCGAGGTTGCGGCGCAGGTGCTCGACGGCCGCCGCCAGCTCGAAGCGCACCGACAAGAGCCGCTGCGGGTCCTTCGCCACCAGCCCGCACACGAAGGCCACCCGCGACACCAGCGCGTGAAGCTGCACGTGCTCGAGCCGCATCGCCGCGATGGCCTGGTCGAGCACCTGGTGCCGCCCCGCCAGCCTCGGCGCCAACGTCGCCTCTTCGTCGGCGAAGTGCACCTCGAGGTGGTGCTGGAAGTACTCGGCCACCCGCCGCGCCGTCGCGGCCGTCGACGCGTCCGCCTGGGCCGTCGTCAGCCGGTCCGCCAGCGCCAGCATCGAGCGCGCAAAGGCGTGCGACTGGAGGAGGACCTCCACCACGTCGTCCAGCATCGGCTCGTGCGTCGCGGGCAGCATGGCCGCTACCGTCCTAGCAGGGCCTTTGGCCGTGCCGCCCATCAACTTCACTGACTCGTGACGCAGGAAAATCAAAGAATTGCGAGGTGTAGGATTTGTCACACAACGTAGGTGAGGCCTCAGCGATAACCCCGGCATGCCGACGCCTGTCTCGCGGGTCACCACCGGGTCTACCACTGCCTCGACGACGACGGCCGCGAAGGCCTGGGCCGAAGGCTTCAACTTCGGCAGTCGCACCGCCGTGAGCCGCCTCGACGTGGCGCGCACGAAGGCGCCGACGACGGGCCCCGAGGCGCTCCAGCGCGCGTACGCCTTCTACCGGTCGTGGGAAGACAACGACCTCGGCAGCGTGCGGCTGCTCAAGACGCAGGCGAACGGCCAGCCCGTCTACGCGCTGCACACCACCACCGACGGAGACGACGGCTTCCTCGAGCTGTACTCGGAGCGCGGCGCGCTGCTGGCCTCGGGGACGACGGGCTTCGAGCCGAACGGCCGCCGCACCGTGCGCTGGGACGCGACGCCGGGCGCCGTGCGAGAGCGCGTGGTGCCGCGTGACCGCACGCCCAGCGTCGAGACGTTCTTCTCCGCCATCGACCAGGCGAAGGCGTCGGGCTCTGCGTCGGGCGCCACCATCTCGAAGGCCGAGCTGCGCGAAGCGGCGAAGGGGCTGGTGGGCGCCGAGCTGACGACGGCCTCGGTCGACGGGTGGGAGCGAGCGGCCCTGCTCAAGGTGCTGGCCGAGTCGAAGCTGTCGTCGACGTCGCGCGCGTACGCCGAGCAGCTCGCGCAGCTCTACACCGCGCCCGCCAACACCACCCTGTCGCGCTTCTCGACCGGCACGCTCCAGGGCAGCGCCTTCAACCGCGCGGTGAAGACGGCCTCGGCGTCGGTGAATGCCTCGGGCGCGCCGCCCCGGCTGAATACGATGCTGGAGCTGTCGCGTCGCGCCTTCGCGGGCCAGCTGCCCACGCAGGTGGTGCCCGTCACGCGCGCCGAGGCCCAGGCGATGCTGCGCGCTGCTGGCGCGACCGCCGCCGAAGCGAAGGCCGCCCTCGATGGCCTGTCCGACGCGAAGGGGCAGCTCTACGCCGGCCGCTTCTTCGACCAGGGCGCCGATTGGATTCCGAAGGCGAAGGGCCTCGCCTTCTTCGGCGTGTCGTCGTCGGGCCGCGAGCTCAAGGCGCTGAACGTTCCCGAGAAGGCCGCTCCCGTCTCGACGCCCGACCCGCGCGTCGTCATCAAGGGGCTGCTGGGCGTCGAGCGTCCCGTCGAGGTGCTGGCCACCCGCGCCACCAGCACCGGCACGCAGTTCGACCTCGCTTGGACACCGCCCACCGGTGGCCGCATTCAGGCGAAGCTCGACGTGCCCAGCGATGGCTCCGAGGCCACGGTGAGCGGGCTGACGGTGCCTCCCGTCGTCGGGCCCACCGAGACGAGCCTCGCCGAGCGCGTCAGCACTGCGACGGGCTCGCCGCGCACCGGGCTGGCCTACGCGCAGCTCGGCAGCGACTGGCTCGTGGCGACGCGCCCGCAGGCTTCGGGCCCCATCACCCTCTCGAAGGTGCAGATTGCCCTCGGCGGTGGGTCGGCCACGGTGACGAATGGCACCATCGGCTCGGGTGCGGCGCAGCTCGACGCGGCCCGCCAGCTCGCGCTGGGTCTCGCCCGCGTGCAGGCCGACGCGCTCGTGCGCGACGCCTCGATTCCCGACGCCGCGCGCCTCGAGGTGGCCTTGCGCACGCGCTGGGCGACGTTCGCAGACCTCGAGGCCGTCGACCCCGCGGACTCGGCGGTGGGCTTCGACCCGGCGAAGGACCGCGCGCAGTTCATGCTGGGCCGCGTGTGGGGCGACGTCGCCGTCTTCGTGACGTTCCAGAAGGACGGCGCCGTGCGCGTCGAGGACTTCAACTGACATGACTGCATCGAGGGTGACGAGGATGACGACGCGAATGACGTGGGCGCTCGGCGCGCTGCTGTTGGGTGCCTGTGGCGTGGACTCGAGCGTGGCGGTGGACGATGGCGTGCTCGTCGAGACGTTCGAGGGCGCCGATGTCGTCGAACAGGACGTGCGGGCCGACGTGCTCAACGTGGTGCCGATGGCGGAGCTCGACCTGGCGCCGGGCAGCGTGTCGGGGCGCATCGCGCGCGTCTTCACCACCGCCGCGTCGGCGCGTGCCTTCTTCGGGCCGGTGCTGCCGTCGGTGTCCTTCACGCGCAACTGGCTCCTGGCGTACCGGCCCGAGGGCAAGTCGCCGCGTTCGCGCGTCGAGGTGACGCGCGCGCAGCTGTCGTCGACTGGGAAGACGCTCACGCTCTGGGCGACGCTCACCGAGCCCGGTGCCGGGTGCCAGGCGTGGCGGCCCAACGAGGTGTCGGTCGTGCGCGTGCCGAGCCGGGTGACGCCGCCCTCGTCCGTGCGGGTGTTCCTGACGCGCGCCACCGCCGACTGCGGGTTGACGGTGGGCCCGACGTGCGTGCCGCAGTCGGCGTCGACGTGCCCGCAGGCGACGCCATTCTGTCTGGGCTCGTACCAGCGCGCCGATGGCAGCTTCACCCAGGGCACGTGCGTGAAGTTCGCGCGCTACGACAACTCGAGCAGCGCGTGCGCGGACGACGCCGCGTGCGGCGCTGGTGGCATCTGCGCGGGCCTGTCGACCGGCGGAGGCCTCTGCCAGCCCGCGTGGATGCGCGGCACGTATTCGATGCCCGAGTCGGGCCAGCTCTCGGCGACGCTCCCGCGTGATGGTTCGTGGCACCGCCTCGTCGTGCCCGTGTCTGGGCAGGCCACCGTGCCGATGGACGCGTGGGTGCAGCTGTTCCTCGATGGAGCGTCGGCGCAGGCCGTGTCGAACGTGCGGTTCCGGGTGTTCAACCCGTCGGGTACCGAGTCGTCCACCGTCGTCGCGAGCGGCCTGCGCGGCGCGCTGACGCCGGTGTTCGTGCCAGGTGACGAGTCGGTGAATGGTGAGTGGGTCGTCGAGGTGAAGGACACGTCGACGGCGGGCCCGCCGGTTCGGCTGCAGGGCGTGCGGCTGTCCGTCACGTCGCGCTGGGACTGACGACGCCGGGGGGGGGCGGTCTGCGCGCCCGACTGCCCTGGGCTGTGCCGCCGGTGCGTGAGGTGCCGCCGGTGCGTGACGCGCCTCTGGTGAGAGACGCGCCGTTCCTGCGTGACGCGCGGCCGGTGAGAGACGCGCCGTTCCTGCATGACGAGGGCTGCTCCATGACGCGGCGCCGATGCATGACGCGGCGCCGATGCATGACGCGGCGCCGATGCATGACGCGGCGCCGATGCAGGACGCGGCGCCGATGCAGGACGCGGCGCTGATGCATGACGCGGCGCTGATGCATGACGCGGCGCTGATGCGTGACGCGGCGCTGATGCTGCATGACGCGACGCCGATGCATGACGCGACGATGCGCCCGGCCTCAAGGAGCACGGGGCTCGACGGGGCGCTCCGAAGCCTCGAGGGGCGCCATCAACAACTGGAATCACGCCCCCGCCGCGCCCTCGCGGCCCTTCGTCAAAACGGCGCCGAGGGGCGGTCGCTTTCCCAGGCCGTGTCCACCTGTTGACGGAAATCGTCAACAGGTTGACGTCAACTTGTTGACCAAAACCGTCAACACGTGGGCACGCCCGGGGAGCCGAGGCCGGCGCGCGTCCGCTCCATTCAGCGGCGAGGTGGAGGCTCCTTGCCAGCCGCTCTCAGCTCCGCGTCGATGAGCCTGATGAACTGTTCGACCGGCTGCGCGCCGCCCAGCTTTCGGCCGTTGATGAAGCTGGTGGGCGTACCGCGCGCCTCGACCTCTTGCGCCTCGTCGATGTCCTGCTGAATGAGGTCGTCCACCTCTCCGCTCTGACTGTCGCGGTCGAAGCGCGAAAGGTCGAGCTGCAGCTCCTGAGCGACCTTGAAGAGACGGTCCGGGGTCGCTGGCCCCGTGCCCTTGAAGACGAGGTCGTGGAATTCCCAGAAGCGGCCCTGCCGGTGGGCGGCCATGCTCGCCTGAGCGGCCGTTCGCGCGTTCGGGTGGAACGGCAGCGGCTGGTGGCGGAAGACGAAGCGCACCTGCTGGCCGTACCGCTTGCGGAGCTGTTCGAACGTCCCCGTCAGCCGCTTGCAGAAGGGGCACTCGAAGTCCGACCAGACCATCACCGTGACGGGCGCATCGGGCGGGCCCAGCGTCGGTGCCGTCGGAGGCACCTTCAACGTGAGGCGCTCGCTGGGCTCCGCTCCCGACGGCGGCGGCCGCCCACCGAACAGCGGCGTCGTCTTGTCCGAGATGGCGTCGGCGACCTCGTCGACGCGCTTGCCCGACTTCACCAACTGCGCCGCCGTACCGACGGCGTCGAGCAGCTTCATTATGCACTGCGCCGCCGACTCGCGGCACGCCATGCCCTGCGCCCGATGCAGCGCCGCGACCAGCAGCTCCCGCTGCGCCGGAGACAGGTCCTTCACCAGGTTCGGCGGCAGGTCGGCGCTGGTGAGGTCCTTCAGCTGCGCCGACGCGGAGAGCGTCGACAACGAGAGGGCAAGGACGAGCAGGCGCATGCGCTCCTTCTTGCACGTCTCTCGCGCGAGGAGGCGCGCGTCACAGCCGCTCGAGGTACGCCACCAGCGCGTCGACCTCGAAGGCCGTCAACGACTCGACGTGGCCGTGCGCGGTGCCGCCACAGGACGAGTCTGTGAAGCGCTCCTTCATCGTCTTCGCGCAGCCATCGCTCATCCAGGGGCCGCGGCGGGCGACACCGATGAGCGATGGCACCTGCGTCGCGTCGGGTTTCCCCACCGAGACGGTGACGTTGGCGCCCAGCTTCGGGCCTGCGTGGCAGCTGTCACACCCCGCCTTCACGAAGGCCGCGCGGCCCGCGGTGACGTCGGGCACGCCCGTCGGGGTGTACGGCTTCGGCGCCGGAATGCCGTCGAGGAAGTGCCCCAGGTCTTCCACCACCGCGGCCGACGGCATCGTCCCACCCATGCGCGAGACGAACGTGTCGGCCATCACGTCCGACAGCTGCGCGAGGTCGCCCTTCCAGTGGAACGGCGCGGTCGACAGCAGGCCCCCCGAGAGCGCCTGGGTCCGGCGCACGGCACCATTCACCGTCCACGTGTGCCCGTCTTCGTGGCCCTCCGGGTGACACGACGCGCACGCGATGGGTCCGGTCGAGAAGTGGAAGAGCCGGTGCCCGGGCGTCTCGACGACCGCGCCGAGCGACACGCGAGCCAGCTCCTGGCCCCGCGCGTCGTGCTTCACCAGCACGTTCGGCACCCGGTAGTGCACCAGCAGCTCGGACGCCGGCGTGAAGGCCACCCCGATGGGCGTCTCGAGGCGCAGGCGCGTGTCGAAGCCCGGCGTGTCCGCGTTGACCGGGCCACAGGCGTGGCTCGCCATGTCGCTCTGGAACGCGTCGAGGTTGACGCGGGTGAGCTGGTGGTTCGCGGCGTGGGCGATGACGAGCAGCTGCCCGTCTGGCGAGAGGGCGGCGTCGACCGGCAGCACGCCGGGCACCTGAATCGTGCGGGGCCCGTCGGGGCCGAAGCGCGTCACGGCGGTGCGAACCACCGACAGGGGACACCGCGCGCTCGGCGAGGGGAAGGGGTCGGCCGCGTCCAGCGTCTCGACGTCGAGCCGACCGCCGCCGTAGCCCGAAGACACGGCGGGCCTGGGAGGCGGTTGCGCAGCGCGCTTCTCCGCTTCGGGCGGTGGAATGGTCGGCTCCCCGAGGCGCTCGGTCTGGTGCACCATCACGATGTCGCCCGACGGCGTCGCCAGGGTGCGCCACGCCACCTGCGGCGTGAACGCCACGGGCGTCGCGCTCGCCGAGAACGCCGGCAGGGCCGCAGGCGCGAGGAACTCGGGCTGTGCGCTCCCACGCTCGTCGTAGAGGCGCGCGTCGCGGAACGTCGACACCGTCAGCCGACCGTTCGTCTCGATGATGTCGCGCCCCTCGACGCCGAGGCGCTTGAGCAGCCGCGCCCGCCGCACCGAGGCGCCGTACACCTCGCCCGTCGCGCAGACGATGAGCACCGAATCGGGCGAGAGCGAGGCCTTCGTCACGCCACGCGGCTCGGCGCAGACCTCGTGGGTCGCGGCGATGGCGCCGCTGCGCTGCGAGACGAACGCCACCTTTCCGGCGCGGCGCAGCACCACCGCGAAGTGGCCGGTGCCGTCGTCGACGGTGCGCCCGGGCTCGCTCCCTGGCGCAAAGGCCGTTCGGTACAGCACCCGCATCGTGTCGAGCTCGACGAGCCGAACGAGGCTCCGGTCGGGGTCCGACACCACGGCCAGGTGCCCGTCGTTCGACACCGCCACCGTGCCGCCGAACAGCGGCGCCGGTTGCCCCACCGCGCCCTCAGGCCCAACGCCGTCGTCGAGCTGCACCTCTCGAGCGCAGGAGAGGGACACGACCGCGACGACACACACGACGAGGTGGCGCATGGGTTCTCCCGGAGGCGAGGGCGATGCAGTCGGACTTCGCGAAGCCCGGCCCGGCCACGGGCCACCGGGTTTCGACCGCGTTTCAGGAAGTCTTCTTACAGCTGTCTCACTGGACGAGACAGCGCGCATGTCGAGAACTCTCGCATGGGCACCTACAGAATCCGCAGTGGCGACACGCTCTCGGGCATCGCGGCTCGGCACAAGACGACGGTGGCAGCGCTCGCGCGGGACGGTCGCAGCAGCTTCAGCGACTTCATCGAGCGCAACACGCTGGGGGCTGGCGGTCGGTCTGGGCTGAAGATCTTCGCGCCGCTCTGAAGGTCCGAGCACGGCGTCCGGCCGGCCGGGTGCGCGGCTACTGGCTCGCGCCGACCAGTGGCGGGGTCGAAGGCCTGAGCAGCGCGCGTGCGCCCGTCGTCAGCAGGCTCGCGGCAAGGGCGAACAGCACCACCGCCACCACGCCGTTCACCCGCTGCGCCACCGTCGCCGTCGAGGCCGAGAAGAACGCCTCGCGCACCTGCAGTACCAGCGAGGTGAGCGTCACGCCCGAGACGAACACCATCGGCGCCACCGTGTACCAGTACCGCTTGCCCTGTTGCTTGAGCCACACCGACACGCCCATCAGCGACAGCGCCGCGAGCAGCTGGTTCGAGGTGCCGAACAGCGTCCAGAAGCTCTTCCAGCTCCCGGCCTGCGCGACGAGGAGGAAGCCCAGCGGTACGCCCACCGTGAGCGCCGTGCCCAGGAGGCTCCCCAGCCGGCCGCTGAGGCCCGTGAGCTCCTGCACGATGTAGCGGCCCAGCCGCGTCGAGACGTCGAGCGTGTCGAACACGAAGGTCGAGAACGCCATCGCGCCGAAGGTGATGGCGAAGGGCAGGTGCTTCTCTCCCAGCACCACCGCGAAGAAGCGGCCCAGGCCGATGCCGTACACCGTGCCCGCCGGTTTGCCCGCCATGTCCTTCGACGAGACGATCATCACCGTGGCCAGCGCGATGACGGCCACGAAGCCCTCGAGCAGCATCGCGCCGTAGCCCACCGGGTGGCAGTGCGATTCCTTCTGAATCTGCTTCGAGGTGGTGCCGCTGCACACCAGCCCGTGGAAGCCGGAGCACGCGCCGCACGCGATGGTGACGAAGAGGAAGGGAAACAGCACGCCCGACGCGCCCGGCACGGTGAAGCCCTTGAAGGCCGGCTGCTGCACCTCGAAGCCGCCGAAGAAGAGGCCCACCGCGCCGATGGCGAGCGCGAGGTACAGCACGAAGCCGCCGAGGTACCCGCGCGGCTGGAGCAGCGCCCACACCGGCGTGAGCGACGCGACGAAGCAGTACCCGAGGATGATGACGGCCCACGCGGTGCCGCTGAACGAGACGAGCATCGAGTACTGCGTGCCCAGCCACACCACGCCCAGCACCGCTGGCACGAAGACGACGGTCTGCAGCCACAGCGGCGGCTTCAGGAAACGCTCCACCAGGCCCATCAACACCGAGAGCCCCAGGTAGAGCATCGACGCGAGCGCCACCGCGCCGCCCGGGTTGAAGTCGAAGGTGAGGCCGTCGAGCTCGGGGTCACCGGCCACGAAGGTGCTCGCGGTGACGTCGGTGAAGGCGACGATGACGTACACGAGCGCCACCCAGATGAAGGCCATCATCGCCACGCCCGAGGTGGGGCCGAGCGTCACCTTCACCACCTCGGCGATGCTCTTGCCCTCGTGGCGCACCGAGGCCACCAGCGTCGACAGGTCGTGCACCGCGCCGATGAAGACGACGCCGACGAGAATCCACACCAGGGCGGGCAACCAGCCGAACTGCTGCGCCGCGAGAATCGGCCCGGCGATGGGCCCGGCCGCGGCGATGGCCGAGAAGTGTTGCCCCAGCAGGTAGAACGGCTTCGTGGGCACGAAGTCGACGCCGTCGGCGAGCCGCTCGGCAGGGGTGGGCTTTCCGTCGTCGAGCGCGTACTGTCTGGCCACGAAGCCCCCGTAGAGCCGGTAGCCGAGGGCCAGCGTCACGAGCGTCAACGTGGCGAGGAGAGCAAGGGACATGGGCGGCTTTGCGGGGCTGGGAAGGCTCGGTGCTGCGGTCGTCGTGCTGGCGTGTACCACCCACTGCCAGTGCTTCGTTCCCGTTGATGATGGAGATGACGCAGGCGCTCTCGACGCGGGGCTCGTCGACGCGGGTGCGCCCGACGCGGGCTCGGCAGACGCGGGGTTCGAGTGCGTGTCGCCCGCGGACTGTCAGGGCCCGTCGTGGGCGAGTCGGTGGTGCCTCTTCTCGGCTCCAGACGGTGGCTTCTCGTGCGTGGCGAACCGCTGCGTGGCGACGTGCCAGGACGTCTCGGGAGACACCTGCCGCGTCGATGGTGGTGGCGAATGCCTTGCCTGCACCCGAGATGGAACGCTCTGCCCGGGCGACCGGTGCCGCACCGAGGCCTTCACCCTCCGCGTGTCGAACATCGAGTGTCGCCCGGGCGTCACGCCGCCCTTCGGGTCGGACGACCAGCTCACCTTCGCCTCGGTGCGCGGCGCATCGTGCCGCATGGCCATCACGCGCGACGACGGGGGCGTCGGCTTCGTCACCCGCTCCGAGACGTTCGGCCCGTTCTTCTCGTGGAACCTTCCCTCGCTCGGCGGCTGGTGCGTGTCGCATCAACTGCCGACCGGAGCGCTCCGCTCGTCGGTGGCCTGCCCGCGCTGCACCTTCGTCATCGAGGGGCTGTAGCCGTCACCACGTCAGCCGGCGCCGCACCACGCGCACGTCGAAGAGGTGTCCCTCGCGCCGGTACGTGAGCTTCACCACCGTGCCCGCGGCGCCCTTGATGGCCGAGATGGCCGCCGCGTTGTCTCGAAACGACGTGAGCGGCTGGTCATCGACGGCGACGAGCTCGTCGCCGACACGAACGCCCGCCTCGAGGGCCGGCCCGCGCAGGTCGGTCACGACGCCACCGTCAGGCTCGTACCGCATGCCCACGCCCTCGTACGTCATGGTTGAGCCAGCGTCGTCACGCACCGGCTCGAGGTCGAGCGTGAGGCGCGGTGTGGAGACCCGCTCCTCGACGCTGTGAAAGCCGCTCGCCCAGACGGTGATCAGCCAGGGGGCCTCCGGGAGCTGCTGCAGCACGATGCGACCCGCTGCGTCCGTCGCCGCTTGCCCTCCGGGGTGCTGCACCTGCGCGTCGACGATGGGCGCGTGCGTGTCGCGCGACCGGACCGTCAGCTCGAGCGAGCGACCCCGCACCAGGGTCACGTCGCCGATGTCGACGTCGCGGTCGGTGAGGTCGACCTGCGTCGACGACGGCTCCATGGCCGATGGCGTCTCGACGGTGACGAGCCCTTTGCGGCGCGCGAGGCCGCGGAGCGTGAACCGGCCCGAGGTGGTGATGAACGACTCCTCCTGGTCGTGGAACGACACCGTGAAGGCCTCGAAGGGCTCGCCACGCGCGTCGACGACCCGGCCGCGCACGACGCGGTCCGTGGGCTCGAGCCGGAGCGTCACCTGGTCGCCCGGGTGCGCCAGCACCGTCGACGTTCTGCCCGTGTCGGTCGAGGCCGAGAGCGCCACCACCTCGTCGCCGACCGCGAACGAGAAGCGCCCCAGCTCGTCCGTGTCGACCTCGAAGGCCCGGTCGAGCGCCCTGAAATCGAAGCCGCCGTCGGCCAAGCGGGGCGAACACGAGAGGGTGGCGTGTGCGACCGGCGCCCCGCGTCCGTCGACGACCGTCCCCTTCACGTCTCCACGTCGCGGCAGGTGACGCTCGAGCGTGAGGCGCAGACGGTCGGTGTCGAGGTTGCGGCCGACCATGAACGACGTCGCGCAGCAGGGGTGGGTGGCCGAGAGGTCGGCCAGGTCTTCCCGGGCCCAGACGCGGAAGGCGCCGTGTGCGTCGGTCAGGGTGTCGTTGACCTGGGCTCCAGCAAGCAACTCGCCCTCGGAGTCGACGACGTCACCCTCGAACCACCGGAGCCGCACCATCCGCACGACGAGCGTGTCGAGGGCCGTCGACGGAGCGAGGTCGAAGGTGAGCTGGCCATACGCTGGGCCCACCAGGTCTTCAGCGATCGCGCGCGTCAGGGCCCACTCTCCGGGCTCGAGCTCGACGGAGAAACCACCGTCTGCGCCGCTCGTCGTCTCGACAGGTCCACGGGTCGGGCTGACGAAGGTGAGGGTGGCCGCGAGGACCGGCGTTCGCAGCGGGTCGGCCACCACCGCTCCAGCCAGGCGCGCGACGAGCCGAGGCGCGACGACGGCGCCCGGAGTCGTTCCCGGGGTCTCCCGTGGACGTGGAGCGAGTGACGTCGGGGTCGAGCGGTGTTCGAGCGCCGGCGCGTCGGGGGCGGGTTCCACCTGGCGCCGACCGAGCCACCAGACACACGCACCCACGACGAGCAGCGCAACCACCCCGAGGCCCGTTCGACGGTGCATGAACGAAGAAGCTCCTCCTGTCGCGGGACCTTGTCAGGTCCTGGCGCGAAGCGGAGCCCCCTCTTCCGGTCGCCCGAGCCTCATCGAGCGGAGCCGCTCAACGCGACGCCTGGCGGTCCTTCTCGCGTCGGGCGACGAGCGCAGCGAGGGCGGCGGTGACGGCGACGTCGCCAGGCATGAAGCACAGCGCGAGGCGCAGGTTGGTCTCGGCGGACTGCAGCAGGCCACGCGCCTCGTCGTCCTGCGCTGCCTTGGCGAACAACGTCGCGCGCTCGCGCGAGCCACTGGGAAGAAAACGACCAACCATCGAGGGTGAGGCCGACATGAAGCTCCTGGCTGACGGTGGCGTGAGGAGAACCATCTCCGGTGACGGACCACCATTCCGCCCAAGGCTCCGGCGCCATCGTCTCACGTTCGAGTGCACAACGCGAACGTGCGCCACACGGGCGAGCAACATCATGGGCCTGCGGGGTGATCAGTCGAGCACGACGCCCGCGTACACCTCGTCGACGGCGAAGCGGAGGCGCGGCTCTGCGAGCTCGACGAAGCCTCCGCCATGCTCTTCGGACTCGTCCCAGCCAGTGGCGGTGCGGCGCACCACGGTGATGCGCGGGGCGCGATGGGACACGATGAGCACGGCCGACAGTGCGGGGATTCGCTGGTAGTGCCTGAGCTTCGCGCCGCGGTCGTACTCTTCGGTCGAGCTGCTGGTGACCTCGACGAGGACCAGCGGATTCGTGAGTGCGTTGCGGTCGATGGCGGAGACCTGTCGCGCTCCGCAGAGGACCGAGGCGTCCGGAAAGGCGGCCAGGTCGACCGCCTCGACGCGAATCTTGAGGTCCGACGAGAAGACGGCGCACGATGAGAGGAGCCGCTTCAGGACGGCGATGGTGTTCGCCGCCAACTCCGCGTGCGCCGGCGTACCGCTCGCCATCGCGTCGATGAGCCCATCGCAGTACTCGAGCTTCACGTCCGACCGCTCGAGCACCGAGAGGTAGTCCTCGTAGCTGTGGTGGAGCTGCGGAGCCGTACTCATGAGATCAGACGGTACCACGGCTCGCGCCCGGGGCCTCCGCCACGGTCCTTGCACTGCTCCCACCGCCTGCAATGGTCCCTCCCGATGCGAACGCCCCGACTCTGGTCCTGCCTCGGCGCCCTCGTGCTCGCCTCGTGCGAGTGGGTCGCCGACCCGATGAACTTCACGCGCGAAGAGATTCCGCGCTTCAAGGCGAAGGTCGAACACCCCGCGCCCGCCGCGAACCCGACCGCGCTCAAGGTGATGGCGTGGAACGTGAAGTACGGCGCCTGCCGCGTCGACTTCTGGTTCGACTTCTGGGGCGACCGCGTGCAGCTCTCGTCGACCGAGGTGAACGATTGCCTCTCGAAGATTGCCCTGCTGATCAAGGAGTACGACCCCGACATCCTCCTCACGAGTGAGATCGAGGCCGGCTCGAAGCGCAGCGCCTACGTCGACATGATTCAGTACCTGCTCGACAACACGAACCTGCGCTACGCCGCCTACGCCTCGACGTGGGACGCGCGCTACGTGCCCAGCGAGGGGCTCGGCCGCATCAACCTCGGCAACGCGATTCACAGCCGCTACCCCATCGTGAAGGCGGAGCGCATTCGCCAGGTCGACCGCACCGACCAGGACCCGGTCACCGCGACGTTCTACATCAAGCGCGCCATCGCCCGCGCCGAGGTCGACCTCGGCAACCGCACCGTCGCCGTCTACGCCGTGCACACCGAGGCCTACGACCAGGACGGCACCAAGCAGAAGCAGATCGCCCAGATTCACGAGCTGGCGAAGGCCGAGACGCTGCCGTTCCTCCTCGGCGGAGACTTCAACGAGCTCCCGCCGGTGTGCGACGAGAAGGCCGCCGCGGGCACGGCCGAGAGCTGCGACGGCAAGCTGCGGCTCGCGGGGTTCCTCGACGAGCGCGCGTCGGCGAAGGGCACGGCCTTCGAGCAGCCGCCGTACACGCCCAGCGTGATGAAGCGCTTCTACGACGACTTCAACCCGTGGATTCCGCTCGCCCGCTACGGCGTCGGCGACGAGGCGCAGCGGCGCTACTTCACGCACACCGTGCTGGGGCCCGACTCGAACAACGACGAGGGTGTGCCCGGCTTCTGGAACCGAACGCTCGACTACCTCTTCGTTCGGCCCACCGATGGATGGCGTGACACCGACGTCATTCAAGGGCCCGGGCGGCTCGGCGTGACGCAAGACGCGATTCGTTTGTCCGACCACGCGCCCGTCGCCGGCACCTGGGAGCTCCGATGAAGACGCTCGCGCTCTCGCTCCTCGTCTCGTCGCTCGCGCTCGCCGCGCCCCGGCCCGCGCGCGACACCGCCGCCGTCGGTCAGCAGGGCCAGGGCAGCGTCGGCGTGTTCAACCCGCTGCGAATCGCCATCGTCGACGGCGTCGAGCTCGAGGCCAACCCGCTCGTGTTCTTCGTCGCGCCGAACGTGAACTCGCGCTTCCGGTTGTTCGACGGGCCGCTGCAGCTCACCGCCGAAGCGGGGTTGTCGTTGCCCACCTTCGGCATGCGCCTGATGAAGGGCTTCTTCTTCCCCTCGTGGGAGACGAGCTCGAACGACATCGGGTGGATGCTGATTCCCCGCGTCGGTGTGGTGCTCTCGGGCAAGGTGTTCGAGCACGACGTGTGGACCGCGAAGGTCGACGCGGCGTTCCGCCTGCCGCTCGGGCCCAACAGCGCGACGCCGCTCGGCTCGTTCGTCATTCCCCTCGACCTGCTGCTCGCCGCGCCGCTCACCGGGGTGTGCACCCGCGTCGGTGGCGCGTACGACCACGCCTTCGGCGAGCGCCTGCGCCTGCGCGGCGAGGTGAACCTCTTCGTCACCGGCGGGCAGGGCAACCTCGTGGTGTCGGGCCAGTCGGTCGGGCCCATCGCGCCCCTCTCGAACGTCGTGGTGACGGCGCACCTCGGGCTCGACATCGCCGTGTTCCAGCAGAGCCGCATCACGGTGGGCGTCCTGTGGGCCAACGCCGACCAGGGCGCCTCGCAGGTGGTGCGGCTGGCCGACGGGTTCTCGGAGCGGCAGCGCGTGCGCAGCAACAACTTCCTGCCGACGCTCGACTACCTCTGGGCCTGGTGAGGCGTCGGCGCGCTCGCTCCTGACGGCCTGGAGCCTTGGAGCTGGTGGGTCGCGGGTGGCGTCACGGGCTCGTGAGCTCTCCGGGCTCGGCCCGTGGGGCAGGGCACGTCGCGGTCCGAGTTCGGTCCGGCGGGTCGCACCGCGCTGTTCTCGTTGGTGGTGCGACGCGCTCGGAGCTCGCCGGGCTCGGCCCGTGAGCCGAGGCACGCATGGTTGGTGCTCGGTCTGGCGGCCCGGTGCATCGGCTCCTGCGTGTGGCGGCTGACGGTGCTCCTGTTGGTCTCGGCCTGTGAGGCAAAGCGCCCCGAGCCGTCGGGGCCCGGCACGACGCTCGACCCCCGCGTGGTGGCCCGCTGGCCCTATCGCTTCACCGACGCCACCGGAGAGACCCGGTGGATTCAGGTCGGCACCGAGCGCCTGGCGATTCACTTCGCGTCCACGTCGGACCGGCGCGTGCTCGCCGACTTCCTCGCGCTCGACGCCGACGTCGTGACCGAGTGCTCCTCGCGCGGCTCCGACTGCGCCGGTGACTGTCTCTTCGTCTTCGGGCGGTTCGACCCGACGCTGCAGTTCTCGGAGACCTCGCCCGAGGGCTCCATCGCAGCGCGCTGGGGGTCGGCGCAGCCCTTCGTCGAGTTCGAGCTCACCGGCTTCGAGGTGCTGACGCCGTTTCGTTCGCACGTGTGGACGGGCCGGGACATGGAGGCCCACTGGACCCACGGGGACCTCACCACGCTCGAGGCGAAGCACTTCGGGGGCCGTGAGGTGAACCCGGCCCTGTACCGCCGCGCCAGGCCCCGGTGAGCCAGGCGCGAAGCGGTCGCGCGGCCGTCACCGCGTCGTCTTGATGTCGCCCTGCTTCGGGCCCGGCTTGCCGCCGCCAGTCGCCTTCTTCTTGAGCGTCGCGCTCACGACAGGCTCGGTCGTGTCGGTGAGGGTGGTCTGGAAGGCCTCGTAGCCGTCGCGCGACAGCTTGAGCAGCATCGGCAGCTTCGACTTCTCGACCTTCAGCTCGAGCGGCGTGAGGCCCTTCTTGTCGCCGCCCAGCTCGACCTCCACGCCCGTCGGCTCCGACGAGAGCGAGAAGGTGGCGTACTCGACCACCACCGGCGGCGGGTCGACGCGCGGCGGCTCGGCGGGCTTGACCGTCGGGGTCGTCACCTCGGGCGGCTTCACCACGGGGGCGTCATCGGCCTTCTTGCCCTTGAGCACGACGCCCGCCACCACCACCGCCACCACGCCCGCGACGCCGAGGCCCAGCCAGAGGCCCGCGCGGCTCTTCTGCGGGTTCTGCACCGCCTCGGTGAAGTGTTTTCCCGTCTGCCCGCTGTGCTGCACCGGCACCTGGCCGCCCTGCTTCGAGCGATCGATGGTGGTCGCCGCCTGCGCGTTCTTCTGCAGCCCGCCGGCGTCGAGGTCGGTGAGGCCCGAGTCTTCCTCGAGGGAGCGCGGGTCGGCCTCGCGCGCGATGCGGTCGGCGTAGAGGTTCTGCATGAACGCCACGAGGTGGGCGTTCGACGCGGGAATCTTCTGCGCCAGGGCGAAGTCCTCGAGCGCCATGCGGAACGCGGCGGCGTCGGCGTAGCGGTCGTTCGGGTCCTTCGCGAGCGAGCGCAGCACCACGTCGTCGAGCGCCTGCGGCACGGCCGGCTCGACCTCGGAGGGCGGCGGCACCTGACAGGCCTTCACCAGCCTCTGCGTCATCAGGTCGTTCTCGCCCTTGAAGAGGCGCTTGCCGGTCAGCAATTCCCACAAGACGATGCCGAGCGCGAAGACGTCGCTGCGGGCGTCGAGGTCGAGCCCGTCGGCCTGCTCGGGCGACATGTAGGGGAACTTGCCCTTCAGAATGCCCGTCGCCGTGTGCTGCGCGCGGCCCGCGGCCTTCGCCACGCCGAAGTCGATGAGCTTCACCGCGCCGTCGAAGCCCACCAGCACGTTCTGCGGCGACACGTCGCGGTGCACGAGGTTGAGCGGCACGCCCTTCGAGTCCTTCGCCTTGTGCGCGAAGTCGAGGCCCGCCGCGGCGTCGGCGATGACGCGCAAGATGACGCCGAGCGGGAGCGGGTTGTTCGCCATGCGCGCCCGCTTGTCGAGGCGGCGCACGTCTTCACCGGCGACGTATTCCATCTCGATGAAGTGCACGCCGTTCTCGACGCCGAACTCGTTGATGCGCGCGATGTTCGGGTGGTCGAGGCGCATGGTGATCTTCGCCTCGTCCACGAACATGGTGAAGAACTCTTCGTCCTCCACCAGGTGCGGAAGGATGCGCTTGATGACGACGAGCTTCTCGAAGCCCTCGGCACCTTTGCGGGCCAGCAGCACCTGCCCCATGCCGCCCGCGGCAATCTTTCGCAGCAGCTCGTACCGGCCGAAGGGAATGCCCATGCGCTGACGGGCACACTAGCGGGGAATGCCCGCGGCTCCCTAGCTTTTCATCCGGTAGCCGATGGCGAGCAGCCGGTGCGTGAGCGCGGTGGCTCCGATGGCGAGGCCCACCAGCAACCACAGGCCCAGTGAGGTGCCCTCGTCGAGGCCCAGCATGCCCCGGCGCAGCCCCTCGACCATGTGCACCACGGGGTTGAGCAGGCTGATGGAGCGGAACGGCTCGGGCAGCGCGCGCACGGAATAGAAGACGCCGCCGAGGAAGGTGAGCGGCAGCATGAGGAAGGTGGGGAAGAAGTTGATCTGCTCGAACTTCTCCGCCCAGATGCCCGCGGCGAGCCCGAGCACCGCGAACACGTAGGCCGACAGCGCGAGGAACAGCAGCGTGCCGCCCACGTGCGCGAGGTGGAAGCCGGTGAACAGCATCGCCGCGGCCCAGGTGAGCAGCCCCACCAGCAGCCCGCGCACCATCGCGCCTGCCACGAAGCCGATGAGCAGCTCCGTCGGGCCCAGCGGCGCCACCAGCAGGTCGACGATGGTGCCCTGAATCTTGGTGATGAAGAACGACGACGACGAGTTGAGGAAGGCGTTGTTCGCGATGCCGAGGAACACGAGGCCCGGCACGATGTACGTCGCGTAGCCGATGCCCTCGATGTCGCCGTGCCGGCCGCCGAGGGTGAAGCCGAAGACGACGAAGTAGAGCGTGGTGCTGATGAGCGGCTGCAGCACCGTCTGGCCGGGCACGCGCAAGAAACGGCGCACCTCTTTCTGCAGCAGCGTGCGGGTGCCGATGACGTTCACGACGCGCCGCTCCCGTTCTTGAGCACGCGCAACAGCACGTCTTCGAGCTTCGACGGCGTCATCGCCACGTCGGCCACCGGCAGCTGCGCCGCGTAGAGGGCGCCCAGCACCTCGGCGCACGACGCGGTGCCGGCCCGCTCGACGAAGGTGAACGAGCGCTGGTCGTCCGACAGTGTGCCGCCCGTGGCGTGCGGCGGCAGGGTGGCCACCGGCTCGCGGAAGCTCACCGAGAGGCGGCGCTCTCCGAGGCGCTTCAAGAGGCCCCTCTTCTCTTCGACGAGGAGCAGCCGGCCCTTGTCGATGATGCCCACGCGGTCGGCGAGCTCTTCGGCCTCTTCGAGGTAGTGCGTGGTGAGCACCACCGTGGTGCCTTCGCCGCGCAGCTTGCGCACGTACGTCCACAGGTCGCGGCGCAGCTCGACGTCGACACCGGCGGTGGGCTCGTCGAGGAACACCAGCTTCGGCCGGTGCACCAGCGCCTTGGCGATGAGGAGCCGCCGCTTCATGCCGCCCGACAGCGCGCGCGTGGGCGTGTCTGCCTTCGAGGACAACGAGAGCGCCGCGAGCAGCTCGTCGATGCGGCCGTCGTCCCGCGGGCGGCCGAAGTAGCCGAGCTGGAGCGCGAGCGACTCGCGCACCGTGAAGAACGGGTCGAAGTTCACTTCCTGCGGCACGAGGCCCACGTCACGGCGTGGCGTGATGGGGTCGACGTCGAGGTCGACGCCGAGCAGCTTGATGGAGCCCGACGTCTTTCGCACCAGCCCGCAGATGGCGCCGATGAGCGTCGTCTTGCCTGCGCCGTTGGGGCCCAGCAGCGCGAAGATTTCTCCCGCCTCGATGGACAACGAGACGTCGGTGAGCGCCGTCAGCGACGG
>JALOQF010000101.1 GCA_025459425.1 Myxococcaceae bacterium
CGAAACGGCTCCACGTGGGCCAACCACACCGTCGACGGCACCACCGGAGACGTCGGCCTCTACAGCTCCATCGCCATCGACTCCGACGGGCTGCCGGGCGTCGCGTACTTCATGCGCTCGGCGGGCAGCGGCTTCCAGGCGTCGGACTGCCCGGCGCCGGTTCCGACGGGCGCCCTGAAGGATCTGACCGCCCTCAAGTTCGCGCGCGCCCGCGTGCCGAACCCGACGTCGGCGGCCGACTGGACGGTGCGCACCCTCGCCTGCCTGTCGAAGCCGCCGCCGCCCTGCGATGGCTGCACGGGGACCTGCGCCGACACCGGCAGTGGGCCGACCTGCCTCATGGCGGCGATGGGGTGCATGCCCGCGTGCGACGCGAACACCGAGGCCTGCGTGACCGCTGGCGGCATGGCGCGGTGCGGCCGCAAGTACAACCCCTCGCAGCTCGTCGACATCCCCCTCGGGACTGGCGTCTTCGCCTCGCTCGCCTTCAACGGCAAGAACGCCATCGTCGCCTACATGCAGCGCACCGGGCCGGTCACCAATGGCCGGGTCGTCGCCGACGGCGACCTCTACGCGGTGCAGGTCGACGCCTCGAACACGCGCGGCACGCCGGTGCTGATCGATGGCGTCGGCGACACCGGCTACTTCCCGGACGTGAAGATCGAGCCCAGCTCGCGACAGGTGGCGATCGCCTTCCACGACTTCACGACCAAGAGCCTCAAGTTCTACTTCGCGCCGCAGCTCCAGACCGGCGTCATGCTCGAGACGATCGACACGGGCGTCGACATGGCGCGGCCCGGAGAGCAGAGCTTCGTCGGCACCGACACGGCGCTCGTGTTCGGTACGCAGCCCGGCCAGGTGTGGGCGCTGTACCAGGACGCGACGCGCGGCGATCTGAAGCTGGCGCGGCGCGGCGCGAGCTGGATGGTGCAGCCCCCGCTGGCCACCGAAGGGGCCCTGGGCTTCTTCGCCGACGGGGTGTTCGCCAACGGCCGGGTGTGGGCGACCCACGCGCGGCTCAAGTCGAAGCTGGTCAAGGGCACGCCCGAGCTCGACAACACCCTCGTGCTGACGCCCGGCCCGCAGAACTGAGCAAAGCGGGCTCCGGTGTCTCCAGCGCGATGGTCCCCGTTGCGCTGGCGCCCGCCGCTGTCATAGGGGAACGGGCCGTGGGGGCGACGAACGTCCAGCACCGTCTGCAGCTGTCGGTCGCGCAGCCCGCCGACCTGCTCCCGCGCGTCTACCCGAACGGAAAGCAGGGCGGGCTCACGCTCGACGGGCAGCCCCCGGGCGCTCTCGGCGAGTTCGTCGCCCTGTCGGTGCGGGTGCGGCGGCCGGCGCGGCAGTTCGAGCTGAGCGGGCAGATCGCCTGGGCCCGGCGGAAGGGGTCGCGGCAGCTCCACGAGTCGTTCGGCGTCGATTTTCTCGAGGCCGACCAGCCCACCGTCGACCGCATGCTCGCCTTCGCGCGCAACGAGGTGCTCGCCGAGGCCACGCGGCTCGAGCAGCGGGTGCAGGTCGAGTTACCGATCAAGCTGATCCACCGCGACGTGTCGCGCCGCGAGCGCCTGGCCGATCTCTCACATGGCGGCGCCTTCGTGCGCACGTGGGATCCGCTCGACGTCGACGAGGTCGTCGAGCTGGTGGTGCGCGCGCCGTCGACGCTCTTCTCGGTGCATCTGAAGGGACGGGTCGCCTGGGTCCGCCGCGTGGGCAACGCTGCAGGAATGGGCATCGAGTTCTTCGACCTGGACGGCTCGCTTCGCCCCACCGTCGAGCGTCTCCTCGCGCGCTTGCGGTAGCCCGCGCATTGCCCTCGGAGCCGTCCCGAACCGCGCGCGCCGCCTCCTCAAGGAGCCCAGCACGCCACGGTCGTGGAACTCGGTTGCCGGGCCCCGTCGGGCCTCGAGCGCGTCTGTGGCCCCCCGTCTCCAACGTCGGTTGATCCCCGGCTTCTTCGATTCGTCGCGTGGTGCCCTACTCCCGGAGATGGGCCGCCACGACAAAGCGGAGGCTGTCACGACCTGTGCTCCGGCGCTGGAGACGGTCGTCACCTGAAATCACGCGGTGCTGGCTGGAGAAGCGCAGCTCGTTCCACGGCCTGTCGCCGAGGCGACTTGCCTCTCGAAGTCGAAGCACTCGCCGTCGCACAGAGCGCTGGGCGGTGGCGCTCAGCACGGCTCCCGCACCAGGGAGCCCTCTCGCAATGACCCAAGCCTCCCAAGCCCCCCGAAGTCCCCCCCAACGCCCCCCGGCCGCGCCGGAACGCCCCACGAACGGAGCGCCCGGCACGGCCCGGACTCGACCTCGCTCACCGCCGCGTCGACCGGCCCCAGCGTCTGAACGTGGGGCGAACCACGGCCCGGTGGTGGTGCTCTCGCCTCGGCGAGGCTCGCACCAGCACCTTCCGGGTGTCGCGCTCGAGGCTGCGGGGCCCGTCGCTCCACCGGGCCGGCGTCGCCGACGTCGCGAGGCTCAGGAGCACCCCCACCAGCGCGCCCATGTCAGGCCGCCTCTTCGACGGGCGCCGCTTCCTTCCGCGGCGCCGAGAGCAACCGCTCGGCGAGGCCCTCGAGCTTCTGGGGGTTCTGCACGAGCCACTCGACCGAGCGTTCCCGGCCCTGGCCCAGCCGCTCGCCGTCGAGCGAGTAGAAGCTGCCCGACTTGTCGATGAGCCCGAGCTTCTCGCCGAGGTCGAGCACCTCGCCCGCCCGGCTGATGCCCTTGTTGTAGATGATGTCGAACTCGGCCTCCTGGAAGGGCGGTGACACCTTGTTCTTCACCACCTTCACCTTCGTGCGCGAGCCCACCACCGCGTCGCCGTCCTTCAGGTTGCCCACCCGGCGGATCTCACAGCGCACCGACGCGTAGAACTTGAGCGCGTTGCCGCCCGTCGTCGTCTCGGGGTTGCCGAACATCACGCCGATCTTCATGCGGATCTGGTTGATGAAGATGATCGTCGTGCCCGTGCGGCTGACCGCGCCGGTCAGCTTCCGCAGGGCCTGGCTCATGAGCCGCGCCTGCACGCCCATGTGCGCGTCGCCCATCTCACCTTCGATCTCGGCCTTGGGCACCAGCGCCGCGACCGAGTCGATGACGATGAGATCGACCGCGCCGGAGCGCACGAGCTGCTCGGTGATCTCGAGCGCCTGCTCCCCGGTGTCGGGCTGCGAGATGAGCAGCTCCTCGACGCGCACCCCCAGCTTGCGCGCGTAGCTGACGTCGAGCGCGTGCTCGGCGTCGATGAAGGCCGCCACCCCACCCTGCGCCTGCACCTGCGCGATGGCGTGGAGCGTCAGCGTCGTCTTGCCCGACGACTCGTTGCCGAAGATCTCGACCACCCGCCCCCGCGGGTAACCGCCCACGCCCAGCGCCCGATCGAGCCCCACCGAGCCCGTCGGGATCACCTGCACCGGCGCCGTGGCCGCCGCCTCGTCGCCCATCGTCATCACGCTCCCCCGGCCGAACTGCTTCTCGATGGCTGCCACCGCCGCCGCCACCGCCTTCAACTTCTCCGACACCTGCTTCATCACGCCTCCCATGGCCTTCCACCTCGTTCGAGTGTTGTTCGTGCGCGCGAGACCCATTCCCGCGCCGCGAAGGCCCCACCTCGCAACCCACGTGCCGGGTGTTCGAAGGGCTGGCGCGGCACCAAGTGCCCGAAGCCTGAGGCCCGACGGCGATCCGCTCTCGCGGACGGACGCGGACGCTCCACCCGACTCTCGGAACTCGAGAACCGCCTCAGCCAGTGCGCCGCGTGATGCCGACGGAAGCCCAACAACGGCCCGGCCAGCGGCAGCGCCACGAGCGCGACGACCTCGGGGCCCATCGGCACCGCCTCGTCGGTCGCGACGAGCGCCACCAACCCGAAGCCGACGATGAGCCAGCACGCCAGCGCCACCAGCGGCACCACGTGCATCGAGCAGGTGACCGTCACCTCGCTGCCACCCTCGACCGCGACGACGCGCCCCTTCGCGATGGGCGTGAAGCTGTTGCGCACCTGGGTGCGACGAACGACCTCGAACCCATCGGAGGCGATCTGCCCCCGCAGGGGAACCCCATCACGCGGGACGTCGAGCGTGAAGACCGCCCCACGGCGCACCTGGGTCGACAAGCCAGCGAGCGCCGCTTCGGGCGACAGGCCGGTGCGCAGCGTGACGGTCCGTGAGAACGGCATGGCCGGGCATCGTGCTCCACGGCCCGCCCTGTTCGCCAGCACGTTGCGATCGACACCCGGGCGGTGATGGGGAAGAAGCGCACGCGCGATGACGACGCTCGACGCGGCGCAGGTGGTGCCGCTGGTGACGATGGGACTGGGCGCCGGGCTCGTCTGGGCCAACCTGTGGCGGGCCCTCGTCGTCCTCTGGCCCCGCGCCATTCACCTCGAGATCGACGATGGCACCAGCGACGTGCCGGTGGCGGGCTGGCTCGAGCCCACCCACGACGCGCTGCGCGCCCTCGGCTTCTCCCCGGTGGGCACCTTCTTCGAGACGCGAAGAGCAGGCCCCTCGCGCACGACCTGGGCCTACGTCAACGCGGGCCAGCACCTCTTCGCCTTCGTCTCCGACTCGCCCCTGGTGCGCGCGAGGCGGTCGCTCCTCACGCCCCCCGAGCCCCGGCTCGAGCGGGAAGGCCCGGCGGCCCGCCTCACCTTCGTCACCACCGCTGGGCCCGGCCGGTACCTCGTGTCGTCCAACTTCCGGCGGCCAGGCGCCTCGGTGCCGCAGGTGCACCTGTGCGCGGGGCTCCCGGGCGCGAACCCCGAGCGGCTGGTGCGCGCGCACCTGCGGCGCGTCGGCGAACTCGGTGCGCCCACCGGTGACTTCTCACTCGACGGCGCCTTCGCCCTGTGGACCGACTGGCACCTGACGGTCGGCCGCACCGAATTGCAGCGGCAGCACGGCGTTGGGTTGTTGTGGACGCTCGGCGGGCTTGGCATGGTCGCAGGCCCCTTGATCGGCAGGCTGTGGAGCCCTTGAACATGAAGAGCGCATGGAAGAGCGATGACATCTGGTTCCTCTCGGGCAAACGAACGGCCTTCGGGACGTTCGGCGGCACCCTGAAGGACTTCTCGGCCACCGACCTCGGCGTCGAGACGGCGAAGGCAGCCCTCGCACAGGCGCAGGTGTCGCCCGAGCAGGTGCAGCACGTCGTCTACGGCAACGTGATGCAGACGAGCGCTGACGCGATCTACCTCGCTCGCCACGTCGGCCTGCGCGCGGGGGTCCCCGTTCCCGTGGGTGCGCTCACGGTGAACCGCCTGTGCGGCTCGGGCTTCGAGGCCTTCACCGTCGCCGCGCAGCAGCTGATGACCGACCAGGCGCAGGTGGTGCTCGCCGGTGGCACCGAGTCGATGTCACAGGCGCCGCACGTGATTCGTGGCGCGCGCTGGGGCCTCCCGCTGGGCAAGGGTGGCCTCGAAGACACCATCACCACCGGCCTCACCGACAGCTACACCGGCGCGCCGATGGGCATCACCGCCGAGAACCTGGCCGAGCAGTACAAGCTCTCGCAGGCCGAAGTCGACGCCTTCTCGGTGCTGTCGCAGAAGCGCTTCGCGGCGGCGCAAGAGGCGGGCCGCTTCGCGAACGAGATTCACCCCGTCGAGATCAAGTCGAAGAAGGGCTCGACCTTCTTCTCGAAGGACGAGCACGGCCGCCCCGATGCCACCGTCGAGGGCTTCGCGCGGCTCCCGAAGGTCTTCAAGAAGGACGGCGTCATTCACCCGGGCGCCGCGTCTGGCATCAACGACGGCGCTGCGTCGGCCGTCATCGCCAGCCGCTCGTGGGCCGAGAAGCACGGCAAGAAGCCCATCGGTCGGCTCGTCAACTGGGCGGCCGTCGGCTGCGACCCCCGCATCATGGGCATCGGCCCCGCGCCGGCCATTCGTGCGCTGATGGACAAGGCTGCTTTCAAGCTCTCCGACATCGACCTGTTCGAGGTGAACGAGGCGTTCGCGCCCCAGTACCTCGCCGTCGAGAAGGAGCTGGGGCTGTCGCGCGACGTCACCAACGTCGACGGCGGCGCGATCGCCGTGGGGCACCCGCTCGCTGCATCGGGCGCGCGCATCACCCTGCATCTGCTGTATGAACTCAAACGTCGCGGCGCTCGGTGGGGAGTCGGCAGCGCCTGCATTGGTGGTGGTCAGGGCATCGCGGTACTCGTGGAGGCATTGTGACGAGCGGGAACGTTCCGGACGCGAAGACGCTGCGGGAGCAGGCGAAGAAGATCGCCGAGCAGCGCCGGGCAGAGCTGAAGAACCGAAAGCGCCGCTGCGCGTTGTGCGGCACCGATGAGACCGAGCGCACGCCCTTCGTGGCCCACCCGGACGGCATCGGCCCCACGTGCAAGGAGCCCGGCCTGTGCGAGCACTATCGCGCGCACACCGCCAAGGGCGGAATTCGGTAAGTCGTACCGCTGGGAGAGATGGCCATGGTTCCGTTCACGGGCGTGAAGGTGTTCTCGACGACGCTGGCGCGCGATCGCGAGATGATGGGCGAGACGATTACCCGGTGGCTGAAGGACAACCCCCAGGCCGAGATCGTCGACAAGGAAGTGACGCAGAGCTCCGACAAGGAGTTCCACTGCCTCACCATCACCCTCTTCTACCGGACGAAGGCCTGACGGCCCTGCCCGCCGTGGCGTCGGCTGCTGCCCTCTCGCTCCTCGCGGTCCTCGGTGCCGGCGACGAAGCGGCGCGGAGCGAGCTCTTCGGCCGCCTTCGCCCGTCGGTCGTCGTCCTCGAGGCGACGTCGGCCTCGGGCGATCGCCTGGCCCACGGCACCGGCTTCGTGGTGCGGGCCGACGGCCTCGTGGCCACCAACCACCACGTCATCGATGGCTTCACCACCATGCGGGCCGTCTTCGCCGACGGCCGCAAGGTGCCGGTGACGGGCGTCGTCTTCTCCGAGCCGAAGAACGATCTCGCGGTGGTGAAGCTCGACCAGGCGGGGCTGACGCCGCTGCCGCTGGGGCGCTCCGACGGGTTGACCGAGGGCTCGACCATCTTCGTCCTGGGCAACCCGCTCGGCCTCGACTTCACCTTCTCGCAGGGCGTGGTGAGCGCAGTGCGGGCCAGGGGGCTCCCGGCCGACAGCCGCCTCGAGCTGAAGGACGCCGACCGCCAGCCGCTCTTGCAGCTCGACGTGAACTCGGACTTCGGCGGCTCGGGCAGCCCGGTCGTCGACGCCGAGGGCCGGGTGGTCGGCGTCCTGGTCTCGAAGATGGGGCGCTCGCTGTTCGCCGTGCCCGTCGACACCTTGAGCGGGCTGCTCGAGGCCCGCCCGCTCGACGAGCCGGCCCGCCCACTCAAGCAGGTGCCCTGGTGGAACCTCGTCATCTCGGGTGTCGTGCTGGGCCTGACGCTCTTATTGCTGAAGGGTCGGCTCCGCCTGTCGAGGGGGCCGCCGAAGGCCCAACGCCGCTACACGGGGTACGAAGAATGAGCTTCGCCAACGAGGTCAAGCGGTGGCTCTCGCCCCGGAGCATGGGCGGCCAGATGGCCCTGGTCCTCGTCGTGTCGTCCCTCGTCAGCGCGGCCTCGCGCGTCGCGGCGGAGCAGCTCCTCCTGCAGCCGGCCGACGTGATTCAGCAGTTCAAGCTGTGGCAGCTCGTCACCCCCACCTTCATCGTCCCGCCGAGCCCGCTCTCGTTCATCTTCGGCGTCCTGATGCTCCTGCAGTCGGGGGCCTGGTTCGAAGGGCGGTGGGGGGCGCAGCGCACGTGGATCTTCGTGGTCGGCGTCAACGCGCTGGCGAACCTCGTCACCGTCGCCCTGGGCTTCGTCTCGACCGGCGTCTTCGCCATGGCGTTCGCGGGCGGGTACACCACCATCCAGGCGCTCTGGGTGGCGCAGGGCGTACTCATCGGCCCCGCCCGCGTCAGCTTCTGGGGCTTTCCCATCACCGGCTACGCCTTCGCGGGCATCGGCGCGGCCTTCACGCTCCTCGCGGGCATCACCGGCTCGTGGATCGCCGTGGTGCCGCAGCTCGCCGGGCTCGTCATCACCGTCGCCTGGGTGCAGGGGTACACGCCCTCGCAGCTGTGGCTGCGCTTCCGCTCGAACCAGCTCGAGCGTGAGCTCAAGCGTCGTCGCTCGGCGCACCTCTCGGTGATCCAGGGCCAGAAGAAGGACCGCGACGGCTACCTCAACTGAGGCAGCTCAGACGTTCGTCGAGCGCTTGAGAAAGCCGCTCAGCGCTTCGCGGTCTTGCGCGGGCGCGCCGCTGCTGAACGAGACGCCAAGGCCCTTCAGGAAGCCACGGGCGTCACGGTCGACCCGCGCCACCGCCCCCACCAGCGTGCAGTACCGGGGGCCGTCGGTGAAGGGCAGCGCCAGGGCGACCCGCACCGGAGTCCCCTCGCGCGCGGGCTCGCGGGTCTTCAGATACAGGCCCCCCTCGGAGAGATCGGCCACCGCATCTTTCACGTAGCGATTCCCGATGCGGCAGTGCGCCGTGAGCGTCACGGGGATCCGCGGAGATCCTCGTTTTTCCATGGCGCTCGAACCCATGCGCACCTCCGGCCCTACCGTGGGTCTACGGACGACAAGGTGCGCGAAATGCCTACCTGCTGTCAATGGGGCGATCTCGTTGGAACGGAAAATTCTCCGACGCGGAGCGTCGCTGTGACCTGGTCGGAAGCGCGCAGGCCCGTGATGCGCGCAACGGCAAGCCTCGGAGCCGGCGAGCTCAGCCCTCGATGCCGACCGACTGCACCCCATGCCGGTAGATGAAGATGCGCTCGGTGTTCGTGCGGTTGTCGGCGGGGATGACGAAGAAGCCGGCGCCGCCGTGGGCGTGATCACGCGAGAACCCGGCGACCTGCCGGCCGTCCTTGAACGTGACGCGCACCTTCTGGCCCTCACCGGCCGGCGAACGCGCGCCGGGCGCCAGCATGAAGAAGATGGCCTTCACCCGGCCCAGCGCGATGGGCTCGACGGCGCCACCCTGGGCCTCGAGCGTCAGCGTGTCGGCCCCCAGGTCGGGGTTCTTCAGCGCGCCACGCTTCACCTGCCCCTCCATCGTGTGGAGGATGACGCGGTGGTCGCCCTGGAGCACGACGGGCCCCTGGCTCTTGACGGTGGCTGAGCGGTCGAAGAGCTGGTCGGCCATCACCCGTGCAGGGGGCTGGGGCGCGAGCGCTGGCGCCAGGGCGACTGGAGCCACGGGAGCGACCGGAACCACGGGAGCCGCAGGCCGAATCGGCAGCGGGTCAGGCGCGCGAGGTGGCGGAGCAACGACCGGAACGGCCACCCTCGCCTCGAGGGGAGGCGCCGCTGGAACGGCAGCGTCCCAACCGGGTTCTTCTTCGACCACCACGCCCTGAATGATCTCGCCGTCACCCTCTTCGGAAGGCAGGTCGATCGACGCGCCGCTGCGCTGCCACGCCTCTCCGGTGCTGGTGAGGGCCTGGGCGTCGAGGAAGTCGGCGTTGTTGGAGAGTTCGATCGGCGCCTCTTCGACGCCTTGTCCCGCCACGCCCACCATGCCCGTCGCGAGGCTCGCGGCCGGCCCCGACTCGACCTCGAAGCTGTCGGTGTCGACGCTCACGTCGCCGACGTCGATCGTCGGGAGATCGGCCGAGACGGCCTGGGGCGTGACGAAGTCGGCGTTGCTGGCGAGCTCGATCTGATCGTCCGCGTGGCCCGACAGGGCTTCCGAGGCTGGAGCGCCGAACAACGCCGCGCGGTCATCGACAGCGACCTCCACGGGCGCTTCTTCCCAGTTCGACGCGAAGACCTCGGTGGCTGGCTGGGGGGCGGCCCAGCTGTCGACGAGCACCTCGGTCGGGGCGGGAGCCTCTGGCACGTCATCCCAGCTCGACGCGAAGACCTCGGTGGTGGGCGCTGCAGGCGCGGGCGGGGCAGCCTCTGAAGCGTCCCAGTTCGAGGCGAACACCTCGGTCGGTGCGGGGGCGTCCCAGCTCGAGGCGAACACTTCTTCGGCGGGCTCAGCGGGGCGTGGTGGCAGCGCCGGAATGGACAGCTCAGGCGCCGTCTTGGGCTCGTCGGCCCAGGCACCAAGCCCTCCCTCACCCGGAGGAGGAATGGCGAGCGCATCGAACGCCGACGGTGCTGAGGGCCTCGGCGCCACCGCCGCTTCCTCGGCCAACTCCCCACCGATGACGGGAAGCTCCTCGGGAACAGCCTCGACCACGGGCGCGGCACGTGACGCCTGAACCACCTCGGCCCAGTTGGAATCGACCGGCACGTCGGCCTCGGCCGACATCGACACGTCGAAGGAGGGCTCCTCGGCCGGCGCGGCCGTCATCGGCGGGACATCGAGGATCGCCGACACTTCCGGAGCCGGCGCTTCCACGGGCGCGGCCGTCACCGGCGCGACGTCGAGGATCGCCGACACTTCCGGACTCGGCTCCTCGGCCGGTGCTGCCGTCATCGGCGGCACGTCGTGCATCGCCGGCGCGGCCGTCATCGGCGGCACGTCCAGAATCGCCGACACTTCTGGAATCGGCTCCTGGGCCGGCGCTGCCGTCATCGACGAGACGTCGAGCATCGCCGGCGCTTCCGGAATCAGCTCCTGGGCCGGCGCTGCCGTCTTCGGCGAGACGTCGAGCATCGCCGGCGCTTCCGGAATCAGCTCCTGGGCCGGCGCTGCCGTCATCGGCGGCACGTCCAGAATCGCCGACACTTCCGGAATCAGCTCCTCGGCCGGCGCTGCCGTCATCGGCGGCACGTCCAGAATCGCCGACACTTCTGGAATCGGCTCTTCGGCCGGTGCAGCCGTCATCGGCGGCACGTCCAGAATCGCCGACACTTCTGGAATCGGCTCCTCGGCCGGTGCCGCCGTCATCGGCGGTTCAGCCGGCGCTGCCGTCATCGGCGGTACGTCGAGGATCCCTGAAACCTCGGGAATCAGCTCCTCCGCTGGCGCCGGCGGCACGTCGAGAATCGCCGACGCTTCCGGAATCGGCTCCTCGGCCGGAGGGACCTCGAGAATGGCCGAAACCTCGGGAATGAACTCCTCGGCAACCGGCTGGCCTCGCGGCGACTCGTCCGCGAGCTCCGGCAGCACCCCGACGGGAGGTGCAGCAGCCTCCATCGAGGTCACGGGCGACGGCCGGGACGGCGCTGGCGCCGTGAGCGCCAGGTCGACCTCTTCGATGCTGGTGACTTGCGAGATGCTCGCCTCTTCCACGCCCTCTTCGAGCGCAGACGCGGCCGCCACCTCGAGCTGGGTTGCACTCTCGGCGCTGAGCTCTCCGCTGTTGCTCACGTCGACCAGCGGCACCTCGTCAGCCGGCTCGGGCAGCAGCGCCGAGACCGCGGTGGCCTCGAGCTTCGGCGTCACGGGCTCTGGCTTCGGGGGCGCCGAGAACGTGCTCGGCGGCGGCTTCGGCAACGAGAACCCGGCCCCACCAAACAGCGGCTTCGGAGGAAGGTTGATCGGCGCCGGCGGACTGGCCGCGACCACCGGGACGCTCGCCTTCACGCCCGACTCGGGCACGTCGTCGAGGAGCGAGTCACGAAGGTCGCCCATCGGGTCTTCAGGCACCGCGAGGTTGAGCGGTGGCGCGGGCGTCGCAGGCCGTGACGCCACCGGCGGCGCCGTCGGAATGGGCGAGACCTCGTCGTCCGAGATCTCCATCACCTCGTCTGGCGCGACCGCGGGCGGAGGCGGCGCTGGCGCTGCTGGACCCGTGGGCCACGCCGCCGGCTGCTGCCAGGGCTGGCTCACCGGCGCGGCTGGCGCCGGCGGGTATTGGTTGGGATCGTACGCTGGAGCTGGTGGGTAGCCGTACTGGCCCGGAGCTCCGTACGTCCCCTGCTGGCCATACCACCCCGGCTGCGGAGGGTAGCTTGGCGGTGGGTATCCCTGCGGGGGCGGGTACCCACCGGGTTGGTACGGGTAGGGCTGCGCTGGCGGCGGAAAGTGCGAGGGATCGTACGGGGGTTGCGCCTGCGCGGGGTCGTACCCCTGCTGCGATGGATCGTAGGGCGCCTGCTGCGACGGATCGTACGCCTGATTCGGATCGTACGGCGCCTGCTGCGATGGATCGTACGGCGCCTGCTGCGACGGATCGTACGCCTGATTCGGATCGTAGCCGGGCGGCGGGTACGCACCCGGTTGGCCGTACCAGCCCGGGGCCGCTGCCTGATTCGGATCGTAGTACCCCTGGTTCGGATCGTACCCGACCGGGTACGGGTACCACTGGCCGTCAGCGCCCCACTGGCCGTACTGGCTCATGTCGACGCCCAGGTGGGCCGCCAGCTCGTACCAGCGCTGCTCTTCCTGCGGCGTCAGGCCATTCGTCTTCCGCTTGTCGTCGAGGAAGCGGAATTCACGCATGGCTGCCTGGGTGTCAGACATAGGAACGGCGCGAGCTTAGACCGCGAAACGACAGTTCCCAAAGAACCTTGCTCTACCGGGCGCGAATGACGTCGGCGATGCTCTCCTCGAACGAGGACAACTCGGTGCCGGTGTGTTGGGCGAAGGCCTTTTCGAACGGCACGCCCCGGCCGATGTCACGAATGAGCCGAAGCAGGTCGGGCATGCCCCAGCGCTCGATGTAGGTGCCGATGGCGATGGCCGCGAACGCGTAGAGCGTGCCGGGGTCCTGGCTGGCGATGAGCGGGTCGTCGCGCATGCTCGACAACCGCGGGAGGCGGCCCTGCGTGGCGAGTTGCCGCAGGTAGCTGTCGTAGCGGCCCTCGGGGCGGGAGCGGCCTTCGAACTGCCACTCGACGTACTCGGCCAGGCCTTCGTGCACCCAGCGCGGAACGCCGCGGTCGTTGAAGTTCGCCAGCTCGTCGATGACGGCGTGCACGTACTCGTGCACGAGCACCGCGCGGTTGCGCTCGTTGATCTCCGCCGAGTCGTTCATGCGAATCGCGCTCTGCGAATAGAAGCCGGCGATGGCCGCGGCCGCCCAAGGGCCGTGGTGCAGCGTGAACTCGGCCTTCGAGTAGAGAATCACGTCGACCGGCGTCTCACGCGAAACGCCCATCACGCGTTGGGCGAAGAGGCGTGACGACTCGAGCGCGTCCTGGACCTGGCCCTCGTAGTCGGCGCGCTGACCGAAATCGCGCCGCGCGCTGAAGTATCGGAACCGAAAGAAGGCGTTGAACCGAATGCGGCGCCCTTCGTCGTCCACGCCCGACTCGTACGAGCGCGAGGTGCCCAGTGACGGAGGCGGACGCCGGGCACCCGGCTGATCCTCGGCGGGCTCGTCTTCGTCGGCGGGCACGGCAGGCCGCTCCTCGGAAGGGCGCGGCGGCGGCGCCTGTGGCGTGCGTCCTCCTCCGGCCAGCACCGCCCGGGCATCGGCGTCTTCTCGGGCCAGGGCCTCGGCCTCGCGGGCCAGCCGCTGGGCTTCGGCGAACGCCTTCGACGTCTTCGGCACCTGCGCGAGCACCGTCAACGCCCCCGCCCCGTCGCGCTCCCCGACGAGCAACCGGCCCAGCTCGAGCGAGACGTCGCCGTCCTTCGGGTGACGCTTGAGCCCCAGGCGCAGCGCCTCTTCCGCGGCCGAGCGTTGGTCGGTCCGAATGGCGGCCCTCGCCGTACACACCACCGCGAGGGGCGTGCTCTGGAACGCGACGGCCTTCTCTCCGAGCGAGAACGCCATCACCGCGTCGCTGGGCAAGAGGGCTTCACACCCCTTCGTCAACGCGCGGGCGACGCGAGCCTGATCCTTCGCCGAAAAGCCGTCGGGCGCCGCCGCTGCGAACGCGAGGTACAGCTCTTCCCACTCCCCTTTCGCGGCGAGCGCGTCAGCCCGAGCAGCCGTGGGCGCGGCCGAGAGCCAGCCTGCGAGCGCAAGTCCCAGCATGACGCGCGAGAGCGTGCGCTCAGAACGACCAGCGGTTCAAGATGCCCGCGAAGTCGGCAAGCTCTTCCTTCCTCGCGTCGGAGGCCTTGCGCTTGCCGTCTCCGCCCACGAGCCGGTCGTTGATGGCCGCGAGCCGCTGCGCCATCACCTGGGCGAGGTTCGCCACCACCTTGAGCGCGGCCAGGTGGTCGGCCTTGATCAGCTTCTGCACCCGACGCGAGGGGATCTTCAACACGGCCAGATCGGTCTTCGCCGCGGCGGTGGCCGAGCGCGTGTCACCGGGGCTGACGAGGCTCATCTCGCCGAGCACCGCGTGCGTCGACAGCGTCGCCAGCTCGATGCCCTTCTTCGTCACCACCGCCTCACCCGAGAGGATGACGTAGAGCGCGTCGCCCTCGTCGCCTTCTCGGAAGAGCGTTCGCCCCTTCTCGAGCGTCTGCTCGAGCGCGACCTCGAAGAACTCGGCCGCCTCGGGCACGGTGAGGCCGTGGAAGATGGGGATCTGCACGAGCTTCTTGAGCAGCGTGGCGGGGATCGACATGGAGCGCCCTCTCGCGAATCGACGACGGGTGACTTCTGCCTTCAGATGCCGCGCAGCACGGTGGCCTTGCCGACCCGCCCGATGGCCAGCACGTAGGCGCTGGTGCGCAGCGGCAGCTTTCGCGACCGGGAGATCTGCCCCACCTTCTCGTAGGCCTCCTTCATGACCCGCTCGAGCTCGCCGTTGACGCGCTCTTCGTCCCAGGTGACGTGCTGCATGTTCTGCACCCACTCGAAGTAGCTCACGGTGACGCCACCGGCGTTCGCGAGAATGTCGGGCACCACCAGCACGCCGCGCTGCTCGAACACCTCGTCGGCCTCGGGCGTCGACGGCCCGTTGGCGCCCTCGAGCACGATGCGCGCGCGCACCTCGGCGGCGACCTGCTTGGTGATGACGCCACCGATGGCCGCCGGCACCAACACGTCGCAGTCGGCCGTGAGCACGTCTTCGTTGCGGCACGGTGCTCCGCCGGGGAAGCCGCGCACGGTCCCGTTCTTCTTGACGTGCTCGAACAGGGCCGGCACGTCGAGCCCCTTGGGGTTCATCACGCCGCCGTGCACGTCGCTGACCGCGACGACCTTGCCGCCGTCTTCGTGGAAGAGGCGCGCCGCGTGGCTGCCGACGTTGCCGAAGCCCTGAATCGCGAAGCGCGTTCCCGAAAGCTGCTGGCCGATGTCGCGGAGGATCTCACGGCACACGTAGAGCAGCCCGCGCGCGGTGGCCGCTTCACGCCCGCGGCTCCCGTAGAGATCGATGGGCTTGCCCGTCACCACCGCCGGCGAGTGCCCGTGGTAGCGCGAGTACTGGTCCATGATCCACGCCATCACCTGGGGGTTGGTGTTCATGTCGGGCCCGGGAATGTCGCGGGTCGGCCCGATGACGTCGTGGATCTGATCGACGAACTTGCGGGTGAGGCGCTCGAGCTCCTTCACGGAGAGGTCGGCGGGGTTGCACTGAATGCCGCCCTTGGCGCCGCCGTACGGCAGGTTCACCACCGCCGTCTTCCACGTCATGAGCGAGGCGAGGCCCAGCACCTCGTCGTCGTTCACCTCGGGGTGGAAGCGCAGGCCGCCCTTCATCGGGCCGCGGGCGTTGTCGTGCTGAACGCGGTAGCCCTTGAAGGTGCGGATCTCGCCGTTGTCGAGCTCGATCGAGACCTGTACGGACACCGTGCGCAGGGGCGTGGCGAGCAGCGTCTCGATGCGCTCCCCGACGTCCATGATGCGCGCGGCCTTCTTGAAGTACCAGGTGGCGGCTTCGGCCGAAGTCATGGTGCGCGGACCATAGGGCTGCGCGTAGCATGTCGTCCATGATTCGGATTCTGACCGTCGCCGCGGGTCTCGTGGTGCTGACCTCGGCCTGCGGAACGACGATGCCTCCGCGCTGCCAACCGTCGAACTGCTCGGGGTGCTGCACCGCCGAGAACGAGTGCATCGGCGTGATGCGCCAGAGCCGCACCGTGTGCGGGACCGCCGGCGCCGAGTGCAAGGCGTGCCTGCCCGACCAGCTCTGCAACCAGGCGGGCCGGTGCGTCATCGACACGAACGCGACCGGCGGTGGCATGGCGGCGGGTGGTGGCTCAGCGGGGGGCGGAGAGGCCGGCGGAACGGCCGGCGGGAGCGGCGGTGGCGTCACCTGCGGCGGTGAGGGCGAGATGTGCTGCACGAGCGGAGGCTGCAACCTCGGCCTCACGTGCTCCCGCAACCTCTGCCTGCGGTGCGGCATGACGAACCAGCCCTGCTGCGCGGGCCTGTGCCAGGGCTCGAACGTCTGCATGGGCGGCACCTGCGTCTTCCCGTCGAGCGCTGGAGGCGGGAGTGCTGGAGGTGGCGCGGCCGGAGGAAGCGCGGGCGGCGCAGCAGGCGGAAGCAGTGGCGGCGCCGCGGGAGGCTCGGGCGGTGGAACGCCGCTCCTGTCGATCGGCGACCCGTGCGTGCTCGCCTCCGAGTGCGCACCACCAGCGGCGGGCCGGCCGGCGCTGTGCCTCGTGGCCGGGTTCGACCAGGGGTACTGCTCGGCGAGCTGCACGAACGACTCGGACTGTCCGTTCGGGAGCCACTGCGGGCGGAACCCGGCGGCGTCGGGCAACGTGTGCCTCAAGCGCTGCATGAACCCGGGCACGACGACGGGCTGCCGGCCGAACTACGTCTGCGATCGCGGCGGCACCTCGCTCATCAACGTGCCCGTGTGCTTCCCCGGCTGCACCACGCCGAGCCAATGCGGCGTCGGTGTGACGCAGTGTGACTCGCGCGGCTTCTGCTGCGGCGTGGCGCCCAACGCGTGCTGTGAGAACTCGAGCTGCGAGGCTGGCTTCACGTGCACGAGCGGGTACTGCACGCCCTCGGGCGGAGCGGGCGGCGGCGCTGCTGGCGGTTCGGCGACGGGCGGTGGCTCGGCGACCGGTGGTGGCTCGGCGACCGGTGGTGGCTCAGCGACGGGCGGCGGCTCGGCGACGGGTGGTGGCTCGGCTGGAGGGAGTTCCGGGACTGGCACGGTCGGCAGCGCCTGCTCCTCTGCGGGCCAGTGTCCCGGCGGTGCGGCCTCGCGGTGCACGCCGACCTGGGCCGACGACCCGCCGTGGCCGGGTGGGTACTGCAGCATCTCGGGGTGCTCGGCGAACGCGACGGACGGCTCGAACGACACCTGCCCGAGCGGGAGTTCGTGCGCGATCAACTACGGGGGCGCCAACCACTGCCTCGCGAACTGCGACTTCGCGAGCCAGACGGGCTGCAGAACGGGCTACCTCTGCGAGCGAAGCCTGGGCGGCAACTTCTTCCAGGGCCAGTGCTTCCCCCGGTGCACGGCGGCCAGCGGCCAGTGTCCTTCGGGCGCTCGCTGCGATCCGAGCGGGCACTGCTGCGGCAACCAGGGCTTCAAGTGCTGTACGACCGGCAACCCGTGCAACTCGGGCTTCAGCTGCAACGCCGCCATCGGCGGCTACTGCTTCTGACGATGACCGAAGCCCTCGACGACGCTCCGGACGACACGCCCAAAGCGCACCTCGAGGCGCTGGGGCGGCGGGTGCGCGCGCTCCGTGAGACGCTCCGGCTGACCCAGGAGTCCTTCGCGTTGCGCTGCGGCATCTCGGTCAGCTTCGCGTCGCTCCTCGAGCGGGGTGAGCGCAGCCCTTCCTACGAGACGCTCATCGCCATCGCCCGCGCCCTCGAAGTGCCGGTGCCCGAGCTGTTCCGCGATGGCGCTCGCTCTCCCGCTGACGATCCCTCGCACGTGCGCCTGCTCGACTTCGCGCGCACCGCCCAGCTCACGCGCTCGCAGGTCGACCGCTTCATCGCCGTCGGCTACGCGATGTTCGGCCTCGAACCCGAGGGACGGCGCCAGGGTCGCGGCGCGACGTGCTCGGAAGAGGGGTGCGATCGCCCGGTGCTCGCCCGCGGGCTGTGCGGACCGCACTACCACCGCGCCCGACGCGCCCGCCTCCAGGACGAGTAAGCGCCCCTCAGCGGTGACGTCGGCACGAAGGTGCCCGAGAGGGCGATGGAGATGACGCCCGCCGAGGCGCTTCACCAGCTGCGCCCGCCGCACGGAGGCGCCGTACGTGGCTGCGCCTCGCCTTTGCCGTCCGTCGATCGGATGGCCGACCGTCACTTCCCGGCGTCGGGGCTCCCGCCGCGGAGCGCATCGGCGAACGCCAGCACGCCCTGCACGTAGGCGTCTTCGTGGTTGTAGCCCCACACCGCCTTCGTCCGGTCGTCCTTGAAGCCGTGCGCCTGCAGGTACTTGCCGATCGACGCGATCGAGTCGTCCATGTCGAAGAGATCGATCGTGCCGTCGCCATTGCCGTCGTCGGCCCACCGCAGCGAGGCCGGCATGAACTGCGGGAACCCCAGCGCGCCGGCCCAGCTCCCCTTCACCTCGAGCGGGTCGATGCCCCGCGTCTTGCACTGGCGGAGCAGCGCCAACAGGTTCGCCCGCGCGCGGTTACGAATCGACTCGACCCGCCGCGCCTGCGCCGCAGGAGACGCCTTCTGCTTCTCGTCGGCCCGCGACAACGCCACCGCGCTCGCTTCGTCGATGAAGAACGCCTGCGAGGTGAAGACGTTGAAGGCCCGGTAGTCGCCGGTGATGGTGCCGAGCTTCGATTCCCACATGAGGATGCCGATGATCACGTTGCGATCGACGCCGGTCTTCTTCTCGGTGGCCTCGAGTCTCGCGGCGTACTGCTTCGCGAAGGCCTTGCCCGCGTCGACGCGCTCGGGCTTGAGGAACAGCTTCATCAGGTCGAGGTGCTCCTGGCGATGCCGGCTCACCATCGAGGGCGCGACGATCGACACCGTCTTGTCGCCGTAGACGAGCTGGGCGCGCGGGTCGTCGAAGAGGGCCTGCGCTTCGTCCACCGTCAGGGGCGTCTCTCCGGCGCCGCCGCCCTTCGCGGTGAGATCCTTCACCAGCGCCGCCCGCGCCGGGCTTTGGGGGCCGAGCTTCGCCGAGAGTGTCCACGAGGCTGGCACCGAGGGCTCGAAGCCACCGTCCCACACGATGCCCGCATCACGGCTGCCGCCCGCGTCGACCGACGTCGGAGCGCCCGCGTCACGGCTCGCGCCACCACCGGCAGGCCGCGCCCCCGCGTCCGGAACGGATCCATCCACCGCCGCGAGCGCGGCGCACAGCACGACACCAGAGAAGAACACGGTCAGCTTCCGCCTTCGCCCGCGAGGTAGCTCAAGATCACCTCGTCGAGACTCTTCTCGCTGATGAGATCTTCACCGAACAACGTCTCGACGCCGACGTTGTTCTCGCGCGGCGCTTCCTTGAGCTCGCGCGCGGCCAGCACTTCGGGCGGGAGCGCCGCCGGCGTCAGCTCGGCCTCGATGAGCGGCAGCTCGGGCACCACCGGCTTCTTGGGCCCCTCGGTGTGAATCTCACCCGGTTGGTACGCGGTGGCGTTCGAGTTGCCGACGCGGTCGTACACGCCGTTGATGAGGTTGCGCAGCATCTCCTTGTGCTGCTCTTCCATCAGCTCGCGAACCAGCTCCGACAGGTTCGGCGCCTTCACGATGTCGGCGTACGAGTTCTTCTTCGTCGCCAGAATGTTCCCGCCCACGAAGAGGTGCGTGATGATGTGCGGGTTGTTCACGCCCGAGTCTTCCGTCTGGACGTGGTACACCTTCCCCTTGTGCTTGATGTTGTGGTTGAAGCCGGTGACGGCTTTCTCGAACGTCTTGGCCATGGGGTGAACCTGCGGCGCAAGGTAGCAGAAGCGCCGCGAGTCCGAGAACTTTCCGCCCGATTCAGCCGCCCCGCCCTCGGGCACGCGCCAGATCGTCGGGCGTGTTGAGGCTGTCGAGCACGTCTGGGTCGAGCTCGACCGCGGCCCAGCGCGACGACGCGACCAGCCCGCGCAGCGACGGGTTCTGATCGAGGCGCGGGAGCCACGCGCCGCCCAGCGAAGACCGGTAGAGCCCCAGGAGCGGCTCGAAGACCGGCTGGTCGAGCAGCCCGGCTCCGTCGGCGTCTCGGCCACCGCGCGCGTCTTTCGCCTCGAGGCGCTCGCCGCCGATGGGCCGCTCGCGAGACGTCTCGCGGGGAGCCACGCGCGTCGACTCCGCTCGGCCCGTGGGTTCGCGCTCGTTCACGTCAACGCCAGGGAGCAGCGCCTGCGCTCTCGCGCCCAGCCCCCGCGCACCACCTGGGTCGCGGCCGGCGTCGACGGCCATCGGTCGGTGTTCGACGACCGCCCGCGCGTGCGCCTCGACGGCGTGGGCACCCGTGCGTCGCGCGGACGCAGACACGCCGCGTCGCGCAGCCACCACCACGTCCACCTCGTCAGTGGCCCAGAGCCGCAGCGCCTCCACGTGCTTCCGGCGAACGAACGGCATGTCACACGCCACGCACAGCACCCACGGCGTCTTCGCGGCGAGCAAGAGCGAGACGACTCCGCCTGGAGCCCCCTTCCCCACGACGACGTCGGCGACCGACTCGAGCCCGAACGCCGCGTAGGGCGACGCGTCGGTGGCGCCCAGGAGCACGCCTCCCAGCCCTGGCGCGAGGTCCAGCAGCCACCGCAACGAGGGTTTGCCGCCGATGTCGAGCAGCCCCTTGGCGACGCCTCCCAGCCGTCGACCCTGCCCGCCCGCCACCAGCCCGAGGGTGATGTCGCCCGCGCTCACCATGCAGTGACTCTCGCCCAAACCACTGGAATCACGAAATCATCGACCCCCACCTTGACGACAAAGCCGCGACTTCCGTACACCCGCGCCCACTTCCGTGCACACCCAGGGGGCCCTTTGACGATGGACCAGCCGCTTCCGCCGCTCGCGTCTCGAGAAGTCCGCACCCGCGTCGCCGTTCCCGTCGCGCCCCCGGTGCTGAAGCCATCGCTCATTCCGCTCGACGTCATGCAGGAAGTCGAGCGCGAGGAGCGCGTGCAGACCTCCGGTGAGCAGGAGCCCAGCACCTCGCCGCTGGCGATGCCCGACGATCTGCCCATCTTCACGGACGTCGAGGCGGACCCCGAGGTGGCGATGTTCGCGCTCTCGCAGGTGCGCATGTTCAAGGACCTGCCGGTGTCGTCGATGGAGCGCCTGGTCGAGGGCGCGCGGCAGCTCGAGATCCCCGACGGCGAGTTCGTCTTCGTCGAGGGCGACGAGGCGAAGAGCTTCTACGTGGTCGTCGAGGGCACCATCGAGCTGCTCCGCCAGAAAGACGGCCGCGAGGTGGCGCTGCGCCACGCGAACCGCGGCGAGTCCCTGGGCCTCTTCGGCCTCTTCTCGGCGCAGCTGCGCGCAGCGTCGGGGCGGGCCATCGGCGACTGTGTCGTCATCGAGGTGCCGGGCACCAGGCTGCAGGAGCTGCTCGACCGAGACGACGTGCTCCACGCCCGCGTGCTGGAGATGCACCGCGAGCGGCTGCTCGAGAGCTTCATGGCCGGCAAGCTGTTCGGCGACATCGACTCCATCGCGCGCGCCCGCCTCATCGGGCGCTTCGGGAACCGCGCCGTCGAAGCCAACGAGCAGCTCATGATGCCCGGCGAGGTGTCGAACCTCATCGCGGTGGTGACGCACGGCTCGCTGGTGCTCGAGGAGCGCGCCCGCCCGGGTGAGCAGCCGCGCACCTTCGAGGTGACGCCGGGCCAGTTCCTCGCCATCACCTCGGCGATGGCCGGAGCACCCTCGCGGCTGCGCATCTTCGCGCCCGAGTTCGCGACGCTCTCGGTCTTGAGCCACAAGGATCTCAACGAGCTGCTCACGGACTATCCGGCCCTGCGCACCCTGCCGCAGCGGCTGCCGGCGTACGCCAACCAGCTCGACCGGCGCGTCTTCTGCGGAACCGTCGGCGTTCCCGGTCTCTGAGGTGACCACCGCAACCTGCGCCCCGCACCCGGACCGCAAGGCCCCGGGGCCCGTGAGCGCTGCGCCAGACACCGTCGGTGTCCCGGGACTCTGCGGTGACGACCGCCACCTGCGCCGCGCACCCGGACCGAGAGGCCGCCGGCGCCTGTGAGCGCTGCGGCACCTTCGCCTGCGCGGCCTGCTCGAGCCTCGTCGGCCTCGAGCGTCTGTGTCCCGCATGCCGCGCACGGCTCGGAGACACGCTCCCCTCGCTCGCAGGCCGGGGCCGCCTCGCGATGCCCTTCGTCTGGGCCACTGGCGTGCTCGGGGTGCTCGTCTCACTGGGCACGCTCGCAATCCCCGAAGGCGCTGGCGACGAGGACGTGGGCGGAGCCGCGCTCGCGACCGGGTGTCTGGCCCTCAGCTACCTTGTCGTTTCATCACCGGCATCGTGCTGTTCTGCCGCTGGTTTTACCTCCTGGTGCGCCACGCCAGGGCGCGCGGAACACCCCTCGAGGTCACGCCGGCCGGGGCCGTCGGCAGCTTCTTCATCCCCTTCGTCAACCTCGTGCGCCCCTATGCGATCGCGAAGCAGATCGCCGCAGACGACGATGGGGTGCAGCTCGTCACGACGTGGCAGGCCGCGTGGCTCGGCGGCAACCTCATCTCGAACGTCGGGAACCGACTCCAGGGCGGTGCGAGCCACCAGGCGGGCGTCATCGTCGACCTCCTCGGCTCGCTCGTTCTGCTCGGAGCAGCCTTCGCCTGCGGCCGGATCGTCGACGAGCTGACCCGCACCACCGAGCTCACCGCACCTTCGGCATCGCCAGCCCAGCCGGGCCCACCGCCGGAAGCCTCCGCTCGCTGACTGCGAAGAAGCCCCCCAGCGCGAGGATCGCGACGGACACCAACGTCCACAGGGCGGCCCAGACGATGGCCGGGACGATGGTGACGTCAGCGAGCAGCTGCGCGTCGCTCATCGCCCGCACCTGGCTGGTCCACAGATCGTCCTTGAGGTCCATCGCCGCGTACAGGGCGGTGAAGGTGGCGATGAAGAGGTTGA
>JALOQF010000442.1 GCA_025459425.1 Myxococcaceae bacterium
GTCTCTCGGTCTGCCGAGACGCGCCCAGGTGGAATGGGCAGCGGAGCCAGCTGACGCTCGAGATGCCGTGGCCACGGCCGTGAGCTTTCGGTGCGAGCGCCTCGAGCCGTGGAAGACCGGTTGCCCACCGAGGTGACACTCGCCGGCCGCAGGCAGGCCGAGCTGTTCGACCGCCAGTGCCGGAGCTGCCACGACGGCGCCAGCGCCTCGAACGGTGACTCCAGCGCCGCCGACCGCACCGCGCTGCGGAGCCGTGAGCGTCCAGCTGGACGCCGAACGGAACGAACGACCGACACTCCGCCTCCCCCGCGCCACCCAGCGCATGTCCGCAGACTGCCATCAACGTGCGCACCAGAACCGTCACCGCTGCCCGTGTCGTGGTCGGCCCGTAGAGGATGACGTCGGGCGCGGAGGGCGGCGACGTCGAGATCTCCGCGTGCGCGAACGCCCGGTGGACACGACAGGGCGACAGGCGGGCCAGCCGAGACGAGCTCGGAAGCCCAACAGGTACGCCGGGCGGGTTCGACACGACGGCTTCTTCACCGGCGGTGCTTTCGCGGCGCGGAGCGGCCATGGCTTGCCCAGCTGCGCGGCCCTTTGCCGTACGTGACCGTCCCGCAGCACGCTCCACCTCCTGCATCTGGGAGACGACGCTGCTGCCGATGAGTCGAACTGTCAGCGCCTTGTCGAGGCGCGCCTGGTCGCTGCGGCCCTTCGGTCGCACCGAAGGTGAAGCACGTCGCCCGAGCGCGCTCGGACCGTCACCCCCGCTCAGAGCGGCCGGGGCTCCGTCAGCGCCGTGCCCTCGCGGGGCGCTTCTGCCCCACCCGACTCGGCTCGGAAGACGCGCTCGTAGTCCTTCAGCTCCGTGCCCATCAGGCGGTCCCAGAAACGAAAGAACAACCCGTAGTTTCCGTTGAACTGCGAGTGGTGCAGCGAGTGGTACGTCGCGCTCGAGCTCCACTTCAGGAGCGGCGCCCGCAGCCACCAGCGCGGCAGCAGCTCGTAGCCGAGGTGCGAGACGATGTTGTTCAGCAGGCCCACCACCTGCGCCGCCATCAGCACCTGCAACGACATCGGCACCAGCAGCGCCATGGGAATCGACCACGCCCCGAGAATGAAGCCCTCGGCTGCGTGGAACGAGTACGAGGTGAACGGGTTCACGTCGACGCTGCGGTGGTGCACCGCGTGCACGTGCTTGAACAGCTTCGGGTGATGCAGCAGCCGGTGCCACCAGTAGAACCAGGTGTCGTTGAACACGAGCAACCCGACGAGCGCCAGCCCGCTCTGCCACCAGGGCCAGTCCTCGCCGCTCGACAGCTTCGTCAGCCCCGCCCGGTACAGCGCGACGATCGCCACCGCCGACACCGTGCCCAGCAGCAGCGTCAGCAGCGTGTTGAGCACCTCGCGCTTCACCTGAGGCAGCCCGAAGTCGAACCGCGTCGGAATGCGGCGGCCGGCGAGCGCCTTCGCGAGCAGCTTCCACACCAGCAGGAACACCACCCCCACGAAGAGGAAGTAGTTCACCGCCTGCGCGAAGAACGAAGTCGCACCGAACTGCACCAACGACGCGTCTGAGGTCAGCAGGTCCATGCCCGATATATTGCAACGACTAGTTGCATTGTCAACCCGCGCTGCTGCGCTACGGTGCGGACGCCCATGGGTTCGACGAAACGACGTGACGCGGGCCGGCCGCGAGGGGCGCCGGTGATCGACGCGGTGATGGCGGCCACCCTCGACGAGCTGGGCACGCATGGGCTCGCGGCGCTGTCGGTGGAACGAATCGCGGCCGCCGCCGAGGTGAACAAGACGTCGATCTACCGTCGCTGGCCGACGCGCGAGGCGCTGGTGGCCGGAGCGCTCGAGTACGTGCTGGTCGACTTCGAGAGCGCTCAGGAAGACACGGGGTCGCTGCGCGGCGATCTGCTGGTGCTGGCGCGCGCCATCGCCGACTTCCTCGCGACGCCCGCGGGCCTGGCCCTCGCGCGGGCGGCCTTCGCCGAGTCGTCGTCGGCCGAGCTCACGGCCCTGGCCGGTCGGCAGTTCGCCAGAGGCACCGCGGAGCCCGTCGGCGGGCTCGTCGCGCGAGCGCTGGAGCGCGGCGAGTGGGATCGCCGCACGCCCCCCGAAGTGCCCCTGTCGATGCTGGTCGGCGCGCTGCTCCACCGGACGCTCCTCGAGCACCAGCCCGTGAGCGCTTCATGGCTCTCCCGCGTGGTGGACGTGCTGGCCGCAGGTCTGGCCGTTCGTCCGTGAGTGGGTGCGCCGCGTTCGTCCTTCCGGCCTCATCGAGACGACGACGCCTCCTCCAGCGCCGTCACCGCGGCCAGCGACGCTTCTTCTTCTTGCGCTGCTGCTCTTCCTGCTTCGCCTCTCCGGGCCGCCGCAGGTGCGGCAGCGTGCCCATCTGCACGGGCACGTAGTCCTTCCCCAGGAGCGCCTTCACCAGCTCGGCCTGCGTGTTCACCGGCTTCTTGAAGAGCGTCGCCGCGTAGCCAATCTCGTCGAGCGAGGTGCGGGCATCGCTCCCCGCGACGCCTGGCAGCCCCAGGCTCTCGCTCGCCTCGAGCGCCAGCTCGTTCGAGCCCGCGCGCACCTTCGGGTTGTAGACCTCGATCGCCGACAGCAGCTTGAGCGACTTCACGTACTCGTTCGCCGGGTGGCTGAAGTCCTTGTCGTAGGGCCGCGCCGCGACGATGGCCGCGCCCAGCCCTTTCAGCTTCGGCAGGCACTCGTCGGCGCTCCAGGCCTTCTCGCGGTTGCTGCCCCACAGCTGCACCGGCTCGGGCGCGCGGTCGGGCTTCTCGAAGAAGCACAGGTACTGGCCCTTGTCGGTCGCCAGCTCGAGGCCCACGAAGATCTTCAGCTTCGTGGAGCGCTGCAGATCGAACAGCTCGTCGCAGCCGTCCTGGGTGTTGGTCTCGGTGAAGGCCACGCCGTCGAGCCCGAACGTCTCGGCGCGCGCGAGCACCGCCTTGGGGTCGAGCGGACAGTCGCGCGAGAGGTAGGAGTGGACGTGGAGGTCGATCAACACGAGGTGGGGCCCTTGTCCGTGTGCGGAGGCGCGTGGGATAAGCAGCGCATGTTCACTGGCGTCAAGGTGTTTTCGGCGACGAAGGCCAAAGAGCGCGAAGAGCTCAGCGAGAACATCAACCGCTGGCTCAAGAGCAACGCCGACCTCGAGATCGTCGATCGCGTCGTCTGCCAGTCGAGCGACAACGAGTTCCACTGCTACTCGATGGTGCTCTTCTACAAGCAGAAGGGCAGCTGAAGCCTGCCGCTGGCTGGCTGTCGCGACGCGTCAGGCGAGTCCCATTGACTCGGTGATGGTTCCTCAACGACAAGGCGCGCGGTTCTTTCCTGCCCCGGAGGCGCGTCGTGATCGTCGGAGTCCCCAAAGAAATCAAAACCCGTGAGTACCGCGTCGGCATGACGCCGGCCATCGCCAAGGCCTACGTCACGGCGGGCCACCAGGTGTTCGTCGAGAAGGGCGCTGGTGAAGGCGCCGGCCTGCCCGACGGCGAGTACGAGCGCGTGGGCGCGAAGATCCTCTCGAGCGCCGACGAGGTGTGGAAGCGCGCCGAGATGATCGTCAAGGTGAAGGAGCCCATCGAGCCCGAGTACGAGCGCATGCAGGAAGGCCAGGTGATCTACACCTACTTCCACCTCGCGGCGGTGCCCGAGCTGGCGAAGGTGCTGGTGAAGAAGAAGATCGCCGCCGTCGCCTACGAGACGATTCAGCCCGAAGACGGCTCGCTCCCGCTGCTCAAGCCGATGAGCGAGGTGGCCGGCAAGATGTCGATCCAGGTCGGCGCGACGTCGCTCGAGAAGGCGCACGGCGGCAAGGGCATTCTCCTGGGCGGCGTGCCTGGCGTGCGGCCCTGCAAGGTGGCCATCATCGGCGGCGGCGTCGTCGGTACCTGCGCGGCGAAGGTCGCGGTGGGCATGGGCGCCGACGTCACCATTCTCGACGTCAACCTCGACCGCCTCACCTACCTCGACGACATCTTCCAGGGCCGGCTGCGCACGCTCATGAGCGACAGCGAGAACATCGCGCGCTGCGTGCGTGAGTCGGATCTCGTGGTGGGCGCGGTGCTGATCCCCGGCGCGAAGGCGCCCAAGCTCGTCTCGGCCGACCTCATCAAGGAGATGTCGAAGGGCTCGGTCGTCGTCGACGTGGCCGTCGACCAGGGCGGCTGCATCGAGACCATCAAGGCCACCACGCACGACAACCCCACCTACGAGGTGTCGGGCGTCATTCACTACGGCGTCGCGAACATGCCTGGCGCCGTGCCGATGACGTCGACGTTCGCGCTCACCAACGCCACCCGCCCGTTCGGCCGGAAGATCGCCGACATGGGGCTCATCGCCGCGATCCGCTCCGACGCGGCGCTGGCGAAGGGCCTCAACACCTTCGGCGGCCACGTCACCTACGAGGCCGTCGCGAAGGACCTCGGCTACCCGTACGTGGCCATCGAGAAGGCCATCGAAGGCCGCTGACAGGCTGACAGGGCTGCGCACCGCCGCCCGCGTCACTGTGTCAGCCCTTTCACACCCGCCGCCCGGAGACCCTCGTGGTTCCGGGCGGTTGGCGTTCTGAGGTCCGGCATCGGGGGTGCACTCCCGCCCCGTGCGGTCAGGACGCGTCGCACGCACGAAATACCTCAAGGGTTCCGTGCGTTTCACCGCGTATTGCAGCGCCGGCCGGGACGGCGCGAGGGAGACGGGCACATGTTGGGGTTCTCGAAGAGCGACAGGACGCGGGCCGAGTTCGAGGCGCTGGTCGCTCCCTGGCTCGACACCCTGTACGCGGGCGCCTTGCGGCTGACGCGCAACGAGCGCGACGCGGAAGATCTCGTGCAGGACACGGTGATGCGGGCGTACCGCTTCTTCGACAAGTTCGAGAAGGGCACCAACTTCCGCGCGTGGCTCTTCAAGATCCTCACCAACACGTTCATCAACGGGTACCGCCGACAGGTGAAAGAGCGCTCCCTGGGTGACGAGTCGGAGCGGCAGAGCGTCGAGGCGCAGTTCTTCTCGGCCGACACGACCGAGCAGGCGCAGAACCCCGAGGACTACCTGCTCCAACGGGTCATGAGCGAAGACGTGCTGGCGGCCATCGACACCCTGCCCATCGACTTCCGCATGGTGGTGATCCTCGCCGACCTCCAGGAGTTCTCGTACAAGGAGATCGCCGACATCCTCGACGTGCCCGTGGGAACGGTGATGAGCCGGCTCTTCCGTGGCCGGCGGCAGCTCGAGAAGGTGCTGCGCGCGAAGGACGTCGTGCAGGGCGACGCCCCCCTGGTGGACTTGAACGCGTACCGGGAGCGGAAGAAGCTGGCGTAGCCCCGCGTTGATCGAACCGGACATGAACTGTCGTGACGTCGAACCGCTCCTGATGCCGTACCTCGACGCCGAGCTCGTCGATGGCGAGCGCGTGCAGGTC
>JALOQF010000443.1 GCA_025459425.1 Myxococcaceae bacterium
CCCGGCGCGAAGCCCTGCGGTATCGATGAGCAGAAGCGGGGCTCCGCGCACCTCGAGGCGCGCCTCGAGCGCGTCGCGGGTCGTCCCCGGCTCGGAGTCGACGAGCGCGCGGTCATCACCGACCAGCCGATTGAAGAGTGTCGACTTGCCAGCGTTCGGCGGGCCGAAGAGCACGACCCGGGCGCCCTGTCTCAGCCGTGCTCCCCGGCGGGCTTCGACCTCGAGCTGAAGTACCTGCGCCTCGACCGCCGCGAGGCGAGGGCCCACCTCGACTTCGACTCCATGCGCCTCGTCTGGGAAGTCCAGCAACCCGTCGAGCACCGCGACCAGCTCGACGAGTGGCGCTTGAATCGCTTCCAACGCAGAGGTGAGGGCTCCGTCGAGGCGGTCAGCGGCTGCCAACACCTGCGCCTCGGTGTCCGCCTCGATGAGGTCGAGAACGGCCTCGGCCCGGGTGAGGTCGAGGCGCCCGCTGAGCAGCGCACGCCGCGTGAATTCGCCTGGTTCTGCGAGCCGAACCCCTGGCTCCTCGAGGCAGCGCTCGACCAGTGCCTGAAGAAGGCGGGGGGCACCGTGGGCCTGCAGCTCGACGACGTCTTCCCCGGTGAACGAGCGTGGCCCGGGAAAGAAGAGCACCAAGCCTTGGTCCGCCAACCGCCCATTCAGGATGAATCGATGCAGTGCCGCGAGCCTGGCCGGGGGCCGCTCAGGAAGAGCCGGAACGACCCGGCGTGCGACCGAGACGGCCCGGCTCCCGCTGATGCGGATGACCCCGATGCCTCCCCGAGCGGCGCCCGTCGCGATGGCGATGATGGTGGCGTGTTCCACGTGGAACATCATGACAGCCTCTCGCGTCGCTTCGGGGCGGAACCGCGAGAGGCCCGCACGCCACCCAGCCCCAGCCGGAGGCATGCCGGGCTGCGCCGGAGGTTTTCCACACGATTCCACAGACGGCGGGGCTCCTCGGTACGTGCGAACGGGAACGGTGAGCCAATTGCATCTGCAATCAGTCCAAGTCCCCCTCCCAGCGTGAGCGTCGGTGCGGGTCGCTGCTGATCAGCTGCGCGAGAACGCGATAGGTGGAGACGCAGCGGCGGGCGCGAGCAGTCACACGACCCACGGCCCTCCTCGCTGGGTGAGCCACGCGGTAACGACTTCGCGGCAGCCAGCCGTCCCGTAGGAACTACTCATGCAGTTCCGCAGGTCGGTTGGCGACGGTGCTCGTGTCATCGGGGGACTGTGGTGAGTGACTGACCGAGGCTCCCGGCGTTTGGCTCGCCGCCACCGTTCGGCGTACGTGTCGGCTGCCTGTCGATGGTGCTCGTGTCACCCGAGTTCGAGGGTTTCGCGAGTGAGCTCGCGCGGCTCCGCAAGGGGGCCGGTCGACAGGTGCTCGTGTCATCGGAGGACTGTCGTGCACCGAAGCTCCCGGCAGCTGGTGCTCGCCTGACTGTCGAGGGTGCTCGTGTCACCCGAGTTCGAGGGCTTCGCGAGTGAGCTCGCGCGGCTCCTCGAAGGGGCGGTCGACAGGTGCTCGTGTCATCGGAGGACTGTCGTGCACCGAAGCTCCCGGCGATTGGTGCTCGCCTGCCTGTCGATGGTGTCGTGTCACCCGAGTTCGAGGGCTTCGCGGGCGAGCGTACGGGGCTCCACGAAGTCGGCTGGCTCATGCCATCGGAAGACTCTGGTGACGGACCGCCGTTGACGCCCGCCGCCGCCGCTCAGCGTGCGTGTGGGCTGTCTGGCAACGGTGCTCGTGTCACCCGAGGTCCCGGTCGAGTTCGTCCAGGGCGCTCGTGAACCGTTCCACCAGGCGCTCCACGTCCACCTCAGCCATCGCCGAGGGCTTGAAGTTGAAGTTGAAACAAGCCGCTTCGCCCGAGCGCACCACCGTGAGGTTGACGGCCTGCGGTGGCACGCACGGCGTCGTGATGCGCAGCCGCTCCACACGCATCGTACCGGTCGCCCACGGGCCCCGTGGTGTGCCGAGCGGCAACAGGTTCGAGAAAGAGAAGTTCGTCAACAGCCTCCGCCGCTCGTGAATCGCCTGCCGCAAGGTGCCCAGCGGCGTCAGGCGACCCAGGGCGTCGTCGAAAGGCACGCGCACCCACGGACGGCGCGCACGGGTCTGCCGCCCCGCCTCCTCGTGGACGTGCCTGGCGAACCCGAGCGCCGTCATCGACGGGTCGGCGGTCCACCCAAGCTGCAGGCCGCTGAGGTGGTTCGCGAACGAACGGAAACCCTCGCGCGGGCGCACGTCGACGGGCAGGAACAGGGTGTGGCGGCCGAGCGGTCGCGTGCTCCACGGCGTGAGCGCGCGGAGCAGTGCACCCGCGAGCAGGTCGTTCGTCGACAGGCCATGCCGATGGCGCCGCGCCTTCCACGCGTCGAGGCGGGCGAGGGGGACCTCGAGGTGCAGCGTGCGGTTGCCACTCTCGAAGTCCTGCCCCACGTTGCAGCGGAGCGCATCGACCGGCCGCACGACGGCGCCCACGAGCTCGGCCAGGCTGGCCCACGCGCCGCGGAGCGCGTCGAGCCACCAGCGAAGGCCCTGCGTCTCGACCACCTCGCGCTGTCGACGCCGAGGCACCACCGCCAGGCTCACGGGCGTCACGTTCGATTCGAGCTCGCGCACCGTCGCGAAGAAGTCGCCGAGGAACTCGAGGAACGCGCGGCCGTCGGCGAGCGCATGGTGCTGGTGGAACAAGAGCCGCACGCCGCCGTCGAGCCGCACCCAACGCACCTCGCACAGGGGCTCCCGCGCCACGTCGAGGAAGCGGTCGAGCACCACCTCGTCACGCTCCACTTCCCCGAAGGGCACCACCGGCGCCGCTGGCACCGCCCACCCCTCGCCAGCCAGCGTGGCGCCGAGCATCGGGTACCGCCTCGCGACCTGCTGCAGGGCCGCGTCGAGCCGCGCCACGTCGACGTCACCGCGCAGGTCGAGCTTCCACGTCGGGGCGAACGACGACCACGGCGGGCTCGTCGCCGCGAGGCACGCCTTGTCGAGCGAGTCGAGCGGAGCCGTCGCCTCCCAATGCTGCCGCCGAACGGGGGGCCCACCGCCCTCGTCACCCGACGCGCTCATGGCATCACCCGCTCGGTGCGCCGTGATTCGTCGACGGCTCGAAGGCCAGGGCGCGTTCGCCACGTCGTCGGCCGCAGCGGCACCTTCGCCTCCCAACGCCGCTCGGTGCGCCGTGGTTCGTCGACGGCCCGAAGGCCACGTCGTCGGCCGGAGCGGCACCTTCACCTCCCAACGCCGCTCGGTGCGCCGTGATTCGTCGACGGCCCGAACGCCAGGGCGCGTTCGCCACGTCGTCGGCCGCAGCGGCACCGTCACCTCCCAACGCCGCCGTCGAACGGGGAGTCCACCGCCCTCGCCACCCGACGCGCTCATGGCATCACCCGCTCGGTGCGCCGTGATTCGTCGACGGCTCGAAGGCCAGGGCGCGTTCCCCACGTCGTCGGCCGCAGCGGCACCTTTGCCTCGTGGTGCAGCAGCACGAAGCCCACGACGAGGAACGCCAGCTGGAGCCCACCGTACAGAACCTGACCGACGAACCCGATGACGGGCCACGTCACCAGCGGCTCGTCGACGCCCAGGCGGACCATGATGGAGCCCACCACCTCCGGCGCGACCCACGCCGCCGCCTGGAACCCCGTCGCCAGCAACCAGACGCCGAACGAGGGCCCGAGCGCCGCAGACGCCACCCGCTCCGACACCTCGAGCGGGTCCTGGTCTCGCTCCCGGAGCGCGGCCAGCCGGCTGAACTGCAGCACCACCGACCGCCGAATGCCCGGAACGACGAACACCAGCAGCCACAGGAAGACACTGAGGGCTTCGCGTATCGACGCCGACACCGTTCCCGGCCACACGGCGACGGCTTCACGAAGCGCCGCGGCGACGCTGAGCCGCCGACCGTCGACGTGGGCGAGATACAGCGCCGTGACGGCCTGGAGCTGCACCACCCCGACCACGAACTCGTACACCCTCGAGGCGAGCGTGGCCTGAAAGGCCCAGGACCCTTCGGCGCCGGCCCACGCCACCGCGAGCAGCACCCACCCGTTCAGCACCGAGAAGACGGCGAGCAGGCCGAGCACCCGCGGCGCCTCGCGACCGAAGAGCTGCAACCCACGCCCGATGAGCGCACCAGCACTGAACGGCGTGCCGCGAAGGGCGAGCGGGTCGGTCACCCGCGGCCCACAGTCGACGCACAGCAGCGGCTCGGGTTCGAACACACACGCCACGCAGCAGAAGCGCCCGCATCGTCGACAGGTTCGAACCGCCGCCGACTCGAGGTGCACGACACAGCGAGCCGACTCGGCCGAGGTTGACGCGGAAGCGCCCATGCGCGCGTTTGTACGGGTGACCGGACAGCCCCACCAGCGCGCCGAGCCTCGAGCGCCCTCCAGTGGATGGATGAATCGCCCCGATGAGCGAGGCTCGAGCGGCACCAGTTCATCGACCGCCGAACCCGTGCTGTCTTCCCGTCATGCGAGTTCCCCGGCTCTCGGCCCTCACGCCCCGCCAGCTCCTCGCGGTCGACGCCGCTGGCGCGGCGATGACGGCGGTCACCACCGCGCTCGTGCTGCCCGCCCTCTTCGGCGCTCTCGGCTTGCCGCCCTGGTTCTTCGTGTCGTTCGGGGCCGCGGCGACCGCCCTCTGTCTCGTGTCGACGGTGAGCGCGCTTGGCAGCCGGCATCGCGAGCGCCTCAGGCTCGTCGCGCTCGGCAACCTCGCCTACGTCACCGCCAGCCTCGTGGTGACGGCCACCGCCTGGGCGACGGTCTCTCCGCTGTGGCTGGGGTACCTCGTCTTCGAGACCGTGGTGATGCTGACGCTCGTGCGCATCGAGTGGCGCGCGGCCTCGAACGGAGTGCCTGCATGAGCCACGGCCTTCGTCTCGCCCGGTGCGCGTGGCTCGCCGCGCTGGCCACGTGCGCCTGTCAGCCCCTCGAGACCGACCCCGCGAAGGCGGTGCTCGTCACCGCCGACCTCGAGCGCTTCTGGGAAGCCTTCGACGAAGGCACGGACGCCGCGACGCTCCAGCGACGCTACCTCGGCCGCGGCACGCCCCAGCTCCGGGCCTTCCTCGAGAGGCGCATCGGGAGCGCCGAGCAGCTCTCGAGCACCGTCACGCGCAACCGCGCCTATTACGCGTCAATTCGAGAGAACACGCGCCGGCTCGCGACGCCCGAATTCGAAGCCCGCCTGCGTGGCGCGTTCACGAACGTGAAGGCGCTCGACCCCGAGGCGGTGTTCCCACCGACGGCGCTCCTCATCGGCCGCATGAACTCGGGCGGTACCACCTCGAGAGACGCCATTCTCATCGGGCTCGAGCTCTTCACCGCGGCGCCCGACTCGCCGCGCGACACCTTCGACGACTTCGAGCGCGCAGCCACCCGCGCGGCCACCGACCTCGTCGTTCCACTCATCGCCCACGAGCACGTGCACATCCTCCAGCAGCTGCACGGCCAGCCCTCGAGCGGCACGTTGCTCGAGCAGTGCGTGTCGGAGGGCATGGCCGACTTCATCGGCGAGAAGGTCGGTGGCGCCCTCGTCGGCGGCGAGATGTACGAGTGGGCGCGCGCGCGAGAGGCGCAGCTGTGGGCCGAGTTCCAGCAGGAGCAGGGCGGCACCGACAGCTCGCGCTGGCTCTACAACCAGGGCAAGGACCCCAACCGGCCAGGCGACCTCGGGTGCTTCATCGGCTACCGCATCGCGCAGGCGTACACGAAGCGTGTCGGAGACGACGCCCGCGCCGTGCAGCAGCTCGTTCGCGCGAAGGACCTCGCGGCGCTGGCGCGTGAGAGCGGGTACGACGGCACGCCGCCCTGACGCCTCGGCGACCCCACCACACGAAGGGCACGCTCATGTTCGAAGGCCTCGTCCGGTTCGTACGGAAGCTGCGCGCACCCGGCACGGTGAGCGGGGTCCTCGACGAGGCCGAAGCAGGGCGTCGGCACGTGGTGTTGCCTCCGCTGTTGCTGGCGCTCGGCGAGTTCCACGCGCGCCAGACGCTCGAGGTGCGGCCGGCTGTCAGAGCATTGCTCCTGCACCTCGACGACGTCGCCGGAGGCACGCCCACCCGGCGGTGGACGACGCAGCTCGACGAGCACCTCGCGCAGGCCGGTCGTGCCGCCGTGATGGACGAGCTGCCCCGATGGCTCGAGCTCATCGACGTCGAGGCGTGCCGCTTCAGTCCGGCGCTCCCGAAGGGCCTCGTCTGGGCGAGCCGAACGCTCGATGGCGAAGTCGTCGCGCGGCTGTTGGGCGCGCTCGCAGAGCGTGCAGACCGCAAGGTGCCAGGCCGGGGGCCCATGTCGCGCGGCGTGGTGAATGCCTGCCTCAAGGTTCTCGGTGAGCTCGACTCGGACGCGGGCGTGGCGCAGCTCACCCGCCTCAAGGGCGTCGTCGAGTACCGCGAGGCTCACCAGCAGCTCGACCGGGCCTTCGCCGGCGCGGCGTCGAAGCGCGAGCTGTCGGTCGACGAGCTCGAAGACCAGGTGGTGCCCGACGTGGCCGGCCTCACGGCGCCCATCGGTGTGTGGACGCCCAGCATCACCTTCGACGACGGCGCGCCGGTGCTGGGCTGGGTCCGCGACGATGGAAGGCGCACGAGGCGGGTGCCGGCCGAGCTGCAGCGCGACCACGCTGACGCGGTGAACGAACGAAAGGCCCGGTTCTCGGAGTTCGAGGAGGTGCTCGAGGCCCAGGCGCACCGGCTCGAGCGCCTCTTCTGGACCCAACGCGCCATGCCGCTCGCGGCGTTTCGACAGCACACGCTCTCGCACCCGGTCGTCTCGCTGCTCGCGCGCGCGCTCGTCTGGACGGTGGGTGACCGGCCAGCCCTCTGGTTCGACGATGCCTTCGTCGACGCGCCAGGGCAGGTGTTCGACGCGGACCCGGGCGCGGCGGTCAGGCTCTGGCACCCGGCGCTCGCTGACGACGAGGCCGTCGCCACGTGGCGTGCACGGCTGGCGGCGCTCGAGTTGACGCAGCCCTTCCTCCAGGTCGAGCGGCCCGTCTTCTCGCTCACCGAGAGCGAGCGCGCGGGTGGCGTCACGCGGCGGTGGGAAGGGCGCCGGCTGCGTCAACAGCGCCTGCACGTCATGTGTCGCCGCCGACAGTGGCAGGCGACCCGCCTCGAGCCTCGCCAGGCCGATGCCGTGGTGCGCGTCGTCGAGCCGTGGGCGATGCAGGTGCTGCTCGAGGTGCTGGCAGACGGCGACGAGACGACGGCCTCACAGGCCGCCACCTGGTTGCGAACCGGCGCGCTGCGGCTGTCGCGTGAGGCAGGGCTCGAGGCGCTCTCTCCGGTGGTGGCGAGCGAGGTGTTGTACGAGGTCGACGCCATCGTGCGCGGGAGCGAGGCGGGCTGAGCTGTGCCGAGGTCACGCTCCTCGAGCTGGCGCAGTCTCACTGAAGGCGCCGTGGGTCGTGGACTCAGCGAGGCGCGTCATCCCGAGCACGGCGACGGCGTGAACGCACCGCGAGCCACGCGACCGCCGCGAGCCACTCGAGCCGGAGGCCAGTCGCGACGCAGCCTCCGCCCGGTGGGAGCGTCGGCGCACCCGGCTCGTCTGGCGCGGCGCCGGGAGCGCTCCCGGCATCGGCCTCGGGCTCGCGCGCGTCGAGGCCCGGCGTGGCACCGGCGTCCAGCTCCGGGCTGCCGACGCCGGCGTCCACCACGACACCCGCATCCGGCGAATCACCTGGCGTGGCGTCGCAGGCGTCGCCGCGCCCATCACCGTCCGTGTCGAGCTGCGTGGGGTTCGCCACCAGCGGGCAGGTGTCGTCTTCGTCCGGTACCTCGTCGGCGTCGTCATCACCGTCACAGGCGTCTCCCTGCCCGTCGGCGTCGGTGTCGCGCTGGTCGGCGTTCGCGGCGGCGGGGCAGTTGTCTTGCGCATCGGTGCGGCCGTCACCGTCGGTGTCGGTCGGCGCAGCGACGCGCGCCAGGCCCATCGAGCCCCACGTCGTCGAGCCCGCCGTCACCGTGCGCGTGACGGACTGCGTGACGAAGCCGCTCTTCGACGCAGTGATGGTCCACGTGCCCGCGGGCACCTGCAGCTCGTACACACCGGTGGCATCGGTGACGAGGCTGGGGCCGCCCGTGATGCGCACGGTGGCGCCTGACAGCCGCGCGGCGGGATTCGGCCCGTCAGAGATGATGCCCTTGAGCGTGCCCTGGCTGTTCGCCGACGGCGCGAAGATGGCGAGGTGGTTGGCGACGACGCGCTCCGTGCCGTCCGAGGGGCGGTTCACCACGCCCTGGCCGCGCACGAACATCGCGCTCGAGCCGCCGCCGTCGAGGTTCAGCGCGTGGTGCGCACCGAGACCGGCCAACAGCGTCGCCAGCTCGGCGCACGTCATGCCCACCGAGGCGGAGCTGCGGCCGTCGACGACGACGAGGTAGAGCGTGCGCGCGTCGAGCGACAGCCCGAGCGCGGTGTGTGGGTGGCGAGTGGTGCAGAACGACGAGGCGTGCTGGCCCGAGGTGGGAGCGCCGTTGCGCAAGAGGTCTGGCTTGCCCGACACCACGCCCTGCATCCACGACGGGTCGAACGTCACCACG
>JALOQF010000444.1 GCA_025459425.1 Myxococcaceae bacterium
TTTCCATGAACAGAACCGGCATTTTCCTCGGCGCCGCAGGCGTGCTCGCCCTCGTCGCGCTCGTGGTCGGGCTGCCTCGACCCGCGGGCCCTTCGGCCACGCCCGCGGCCGTCCCACCGCCCCTCGTCGCTCCGCCCGCACCCGCGAGCGCCTCGAACGGCAGCCTCAGCCTCACGACGCGCCTGTCGCACCCGTTGGTGGCCGTCGGGACGACCGACGTCTTCCTCACCGCCGACGTCAAGGGTGTCGAGGTTCCGGGCCGGGTCCGCTCGCCGGTGAACCTCGCGCTCGTCATCGATCGCTCTGGGTCGATGAGCGGCTTCAAGCTCGACCAGGCCAAGCAGGCCGCCCGGCATCTCGTCGGCGCGCTGCGGCCCGACGATCGCCTCACCATCGTGCACTACGGCAGCGACGTGAAGGCGCTCGAGGGCCTGTACGCGACGGCTGAGAACCGCTCGCGGCTGCTGACGTACATCGACGGCATCTGGGACGACGGCGGCACCAACATCGGCGCGGGCCTCACCACCGCGATGGATCTGCTGGAGCGCACCCGCGGCAGCTTCCAGGTGAACCGCGTGATCCTCATCAGCGATGGGCAGCCCACCGAGGGCGTCACCGACCAGGCCTCGCTGGTGAACATCGCCCGCACGCTGCGCGCCTCGGGCCTGTCGGTCTCGAGCATCGGCGTGGGCGACGACTTCAACGAGCAGCTCATGGAGTCTCTCGCCGAGGTGGGCGCGGGCGCCTACGCCTACCTGCAGGACGCCTCGCAACTGCAGCGCATCTTCCAGAAGGATCTCGACGCGGCCGGCACGCAGGTGGCGCGCAACGTGACGCTCACCGTGAAAGTGCCGACGGGAAGCCTCGTGCGCACCTTCGGGTACACGCCCATCGCGCGCGCGCAGCAGGGCTCCGACGAGCTCGTCACCTTCGCGCTGCCCGACATCACCGCTGGCGGGAGCGAGCGCGTCGTGCTCCAGGTGCAGGTGCAGGGTAGCAGCGACGGCCAGGCGCTCGACGTGAGCGCGCTCACGCTCAACTACACCGACCTGCTCGCGAGCCAGCCGGTGACGACGAACGCCGTGGTGCGCGCGGCCGTGAGCGGCGACCTCGCCCAGGTGCAGGCGAAGCAGGACGGCGAGGCGCTCGTGCTCGCCGCCCGCGCCCAGGCCGGCGCCAACACCCAGCAGGCCGTCGAGGCCTTGAAACGCGGCGACCGCGGTCAGGCACGCAAGCTCCTCGAGCTCAACAAGGGCCTGCTCGGCCTCTCGGGCCGCGCGGCGGGAGCGCCCTCGGTCGCGCAGGACCTCGCCGAGCAGGACTCGCTCATCGGCGGCCTCGAGGCAGCGCAGGACGAAGGCCAGGTGAACACCTACTCGAAGGCCGCGCGCAAGAAGGCCCGCATGGACTTCGGCCTCCTCAACTCCACCTACTGACCGCCGCCTCCGAGCCCGCCCATGTCCTCCACCGCCGTCGTGCAGCTGCAGCAGCGTGAAGTCTTCGAGCGCAACGTCACCCGCTCTCTCCTCGCAGGGGCGGCCGCTGGCGTGGTGGCCTGGCTCGTGACGCGCAACGCCGCGTCCGCGTACTTTCCCATCGTGGGCATGGCGTTGGCCTGCGTTCGCGGGCGCAAGCTCGACCGGGCGCTGCTGATGGGGGCGTCGGTGCTGCTGCCCGCCCTGCCCTGGCTCTTCGGACTCACGCAGGGGTGGACGGTCGCGCTCGCCGGCGCAGTGGCCGGAGCGCTGGTGGTGAAGGGCCGTCTGGCCGAGTACGGCGACGAGCACAGCGTGGGCGCGTCACGGCCTGGCCTGGGGCACTACGTGGCCACGGCCGGCGCGACGGCCGGGCTCTCGGTGGCGGGCCTGAAGGTGGCCGAGATCCTCTCGCTGCGCCTCCAGGACGTACACACGCCCATGCTGCTCACCGCCGCCGTCAGCGGCACCATCATCGCGCTCTTCGCGGGCCTGGGCTCGCTCGCGTCACACATCGCGCTCAAGGCCGACCCCGTCGAGGCCCGCGGCGACGAGGTGCTCCCGACGCTCGACGGCGAGTTCGCCGCGCAGCTCGACCGCGCCATGGGCGTCTACCGGCAGTGCGGCCGCCAGCTCGCCGAGCTGCCCCGCGAGCCGGCCCGAGAAGAGCTCGCCCGCACCGTCGCCAAGCTCACGAAGGACGCCATCGACCTGGCTGGCGAATGGGCCGGCGTCGAGTCGAACCTGCACGACGACGCGCACCGCGACCTGCAGAAGGAAATCGACGAGCTCACCCAGTCGGCGAAGAAGGCCCGCGACGCGGTCGCAAAGAAGCAGCTCGAGGCGGCGGCCGAGTCGCTCGGAGAAGAGCTCGAGCGCCTGGGCGAGATGCGGCTCAAGCGCGAGCGCGTGCTGGCCAAGCTCAAGTCCCAGGTTGCGCTGCTCGAGCGCGCGCGCGTCGCCCTCATCGGCATGCGCAGCTCACACGCCACGGTGCGGGCCGCCGAGATGTCGGCCGTGGCGCGCAAGCTCAACGCGCTCGCCACCGCGCAGGCCGACGAGGCCCGGCTCGCGCACGCCGTGGCCACCAACGCCGAGATCGCCTCGCTCGAGACGCAGAGGGCCGACGCCGCGACCGCCCGCGACCTGTCTCAGGCGAAGGAGCAGGCCGTCGGCGAACCGATGCCCGCCGTGGTGCCCGTGTCGACCGAGGCGCCAGTGGCCGAGGGGAACCCCACGGGCGAGAAGCTGAACGTGCACTGACGGAGGCGTCGTCGCCGCTCCGGTTCCGTCGCGACCCCGACGCCTTAGCGCCACGCGATGCGCACGATGCGGCCGTCTCCAAAGGCCTGGTCCATGGTGCCCGCCGCGAGCACGTACAACGAGCCGCCGTGTGCCACGAGGGCCACGGGGAACGGGAGGGCCTCGGCCACCGTCTCGGCCTGGGTGCTCTCGTGCGAGACACAGCGCACGCGGCCGTTGGCGGCGGCGCTCGTGCCGGGCTCGGTCCAGCACGCGCGGGTCGCCTCGATGGCGAAGTCCGTGACGCCCTGCGCGTTCGTGCCCACCACCTCGAGCAGCCCGTTGCTGAGCGTCTGGCGGACGACCGTCGAGGGCGCGGTGTCGCGGGCGAAGAAGAGGAACCGCCCGTCGCCCTTCATCGTCTGGAAGCCGCTCCCCGAGCGCCGGTCTTCACGTGCGCCGCGCCCGTCGAGGCCGATGGACTGCATGACGGCCTGCAGCCCCGAGATGTCGACCCCCACCCAGTTGAGCCGCGTTCCCGACACCGTCATCGCGAAGGGCGTGCCGTTCGAGTTGATGAGCGTCGACGTCACGCCGCCGAACGGCGTCTTGAGAATAGCGCTGCTCTCGGTCGTCCAGTACGCGCTCGCGCCGTCGGTCGTGAGGTTGACGATCTCGCTCTGGCTGGTGGCGACCGGGGTGACGCTGCCTCCGATGATGTACCGGCGCAGGGCCGTCACGTCGGCCACGAGCACCGAGTCGGGGAGCGCTGCGAAGGCGCTCGGGCGCGTCACCGTGGCGATCGTCTCGACGCAGGCCGGCCCACCGCAGCCCTCGATGGGCATGCGGAAGACGCCCGGCGTCGTCCCGCTCTCGACCCACACGAGCGATGGGCCCACGACGGCGACGCCCCCTCGCCAGGGCCGAAAGCCCCGCACGGAGCGGGCGCCCAGGCGGCTTCGGCCTTCGAGGAGCACGTCGACCTGCACCTGACCGGTCGGCACACCCGCATCGAGCGGCCCGGCGTCGGGGCCCGGCATCGACACCTCGCTCCTGCCGCCGTCGCCCTCGCCCGCGTCTTGTCGAACGGGCATCAGCGGCGAGCACGCGCAGGTGAGGCTCAGGACGAGGAGGAGCGTCGCGCGCACGCTTTCAGTCCTCGGGGACGATGTTCGAGATGCCCTCGAACGTCACCTGCGCGCCGGCCTTGAGGCCCTTCTTCGCGCAGGTGCCACCCGGCACTTCGAGCACGTACGTCGCGGGGCCCGTCGAGGGGCGCGAGCTCAGCGTTCGCGGCTCGGCGTTCTCGACGATGCTCACCACCTTGCCCTTCGCGTCGATGAACAGCATGTCGAGGGGAATGAGGGTGTTGCGCATCCAGAACGAGAGCGGCTGCTCGCGGGGGAAGATGAACAACATGCCGGCGGTCTCGGGCAGCGCGTAGCGCCACATCAGCCCACGGGTGCGCGAGTCACGCGTCGCGGCCACCTCGACGTCGAACGACACCTTCTTGCCCTGCGTCGCGGCCACCGTCACCCGCCCGGCGGGGAGCCGGGGCATGCGGTAGTCCTCGGCGGTGACGTCGGTCTGTCGCGACGGCGGCGGCGCGCTCGGCACGACTGGCGTCGGCACGGGCGCTGGCGGCGGTTTCGGCGGCTCTCCCCGGCAGGCGCAGGCCAACATCACGCCCAGCACGAGGCCCACCCTCGTCACGACGGCGGTGCTCACTTGATGGGTTTGTTCAACAACCGGCTGGCGAGATCATTGCCGAGGCTCGACGACATGAGCTGCTCCACGACGCCCTCGAAGTCCGAGCGCTGCGTGTCGGCCGAGTAGACGAACTTGATGCCCATGCCGGGCTCGTCACCCTCGATGGTGCTCCACACCACCTCACCGAGCAGCTCGAACGGGTCGTTCCGCTGGGGCACGGTCAGCTTGAAGAGGAACCGGGTGCCGATGGGCAGCGGCTTCTTCGTCTTGATGAAGGTGCCGCCTTTGCTGATGTTCTTCGTGTAGTCGGCGAAGAACGAGTTGAGCTTCTTGTAGTCGACCTTCAGCTCGATGGGCGCCCGGGGCGCCTGACGTCCCTCGATGCCCGGTTTCTGGTCTGCCGCCATGGCCGGTGACTATACGACCGGCCGATGGCGGAAGTCCTGCTCCGTGTCAGCGCGGTGATGAAGAACCGGCTCTGGCGCGCCGCATGGCTTGCGTTCGGGGCCATCACTGCGGGGTTGCTGGCCTTCCCCGTCTCGCGCATTCCCGGGTACGAGCTGTCGACGGGCGTCGGCCTGGTCCTCGCGTTCGCCGGCGGCGCCTTCGGCATCGCGTTCGGCCGATACGAAGCGACGCGGGTGGTGACCGCTCCCGTGCGGCAGGTGGCGTGGGCCTGGCTCGGCGCGTGTGCCGTACTCGGGGCGCCCATCGCGGCGACCGTCACGCTCGCCATCGTCGCGACGCTCGCGACCTCGGCCTGCAGCCCGTTCGACCTCATTCACTTCGTCCCCGTCATCGTGCTGCCGTCCATCGCGCTGGTGGCAGCGCTCGGCGTGCTCCTGGGGCTCGTCGTGAAGCGCGCGCGGAGCCTCGTCGGGGCGTGGCTGGGGCTGGTGCTGCTGAGCGCCGGGCACACCGTGTGGCCCATTCTCACGGGGCCCCAGGTGTACGCGTACAACCACCTCGCGGGGTTCCTGCCCGGGCCCATCTACGAC